>CALXHN010000020.1 GCA_944388105.1 uncultured Gemmiger sp.
GCCTGGATCAGCTTGAGCAGGATGTTTTCCACGTCCTCGCCCACATAGCCGGCCTCGGTCAGGGTGGTGGCATCGGCGATGGCAAAGGGCACGCCCAGCATCTTGGCCAGGGTCTGCGCCAGCAGCGTCTTGCCGGTACCGGAGGGGCCCAGCATCAGGACGTTGGACTTCTGCAGTTCCACGTCGCTTTCCTGTCCGGACAGAATCCGCTTATAGTGGTTGTACACCGAGACAGCCAGAACCTTCTTGGTCTCATCCTGCCCGATGACATACTGGTCCAGTCCGGCCTTGATCTCGGCCGGCGTCAGGATATTGATATCCTGCAGCGGGTCGATGGCATGGCGCGGCCGAGCGGTGGCTGCGCGGCGCTGGGCCGTAGCACGGGGCGGCGGCGGAGTCTCTTCGTCCTTATACAGGGCGTTGTAGCACATATCAATGCAGTCTTTGCAGATATTGACGCCGGGGCCAATAATCAGCTGTTCCACCTGCTTTTGCGAACGGCCGCAGAAGCTGCAGATCAGTTCGCGTTCCTTTCCGTCTTTTCCGGAAATCGAATTTGCCATTTCCTTCCCCCGTGGTTAATGTTTGGAGATGATTTCATCAATCAGGCCGTATTCCTTGGCCTGCTGTGCGGTCATATAGTTGTCGCGCTCGGTATCGCGCTCCACAACCTCCAGCGGCTGACCGGTGTATTCGCTGATCAGGCCGTTGAGCTTGGATTTCAGCCGGACAATGTGGTCGGCATGAATCTTGATATCAGTGGCCTGACCGGACAGTCCGTTGCCACCGATGAGCGGCTGGTGGATCAGGATCTCCGAGTTGGGCAGCGCAAAACGCTTGCCCTTGGTACCGCTGGACAGCAGAAAAGCACCCATAGAAGCCGCCATACCCACACAGATGGTGGACACGTCACACTTGATATACTTCATGGTGTCGTGAATGGCCATGCCGTCCGAGATGGAACCGCCAGGGCTGTTGATGTAGAAGCTGATATCTTTTTCGGGGTCCTGCCCTTCCAGATACAGCAGCTGGGCGATGACCACGCTGGCCGAAGTGGGGTTCACATCCTCGCTCAGCACAATGATGCGGTCATTGAGCAAGCGGGAAAAGATGTCGTAGCTGCGCTCTCCGCGCGCGGTCTGTTCGACGACGTAAGGTACCAAACTCATGCAAGTTCCCTCCCGAAAATCAGATTGGTGTCAGATGGCTGCCTGAGGGCAATTTCTCCCCTTGATAAACCGACCGATACGGCGGCAGCGGCACCGTATCGGTCGCAATGTTTTCTTTTATTCCTTGTCCGCAGCGGGGTCCACGGTCTCGGTGGTGACGTTGGCCTTTTCCTTGACCAGGTCAATGGCCTTGTTCACAGCCAGATCGGCCTTGACGGCAGCCTCATCCACAATGGAGCGGACCTTGTCCTCTTCCATCTTGTAGGCATCGGCAATGCGCTTGACCTCGGCATTGAACTCATCGTCGGTAGCCTCGATGCCTTCCTTGGCAACGATGGCTTCCATGGCCAGACGCATCTTGACCTGCTTTTCAGCCTGCTCCTGGAACTGGCCCTTGAAGGTGTCCATATCCATGCCCATGTACTGCAGGTACTGCTCCAGCTTCAGGCCCTGCTGAGCAATGCGGTACTGGAAGTCCTGAACCAGTTCGTCCACACGGGCATCGTACATGGCCTGAGGAATCTCAGCGGTCATGTTGTTGACAACCTGCTCGATCAGGTCATTTTCCACCTGCTGATCGGCCTGCTTCTGGTTGTTCTCCTCAATGTTCTTGCGGATGGAGGCCTTCAGCTCGTCCAGCGTGTCGTACTCGCTGACGTCCTTGGCGAAATCATCGTCCAGTTCAGGCAGCTCCTTGTACTTGACCTCATGCAGCTTGATCTTGAAGGTGGCGTCCTTGCCGGCCAGCTCCTCGGCCTGATACTGCTCGGGGAACTTGACATTGACGTCGAACTCTTCACCGGCAGAATGGCCAACAACCTGGTCCTCAAAGCCGGGGATGAAGGAGCCGCTGCCCAGCACCAGAGAATAGTGCTCAGCCTTGCCGCCCTCGAAAGCCACATCGCCCACGAAGCCCTCGAAGTCGATGTCCACGGTGTCACCGTTCTCGGCAGCGCCCTCACGGGTCAGCAGACGGCCGTTACGGTCCTGCATACGCTTGAGTTCGGCGTCCACCAGGGACTCATCCACAGTCTTGACCTTCTTGGTGACGTTTAAACCGGCGTAATCACCCAGGGTGACTTCCGGCTTGACAGCGACCTTGACCTTCAGGGTAGCGCCCTCGGCCTCGGACATGGAGACCACTTCGGGATCAGGACGGCCCACAACTTCAATGTTGGCTTCCTTGACGGCGGCCTCGTAAGCCTCGGGGAACAGGTCGTTGATGGCATCATAATGGAAGATGTCAGCGCCGTACATCTTCTCGATCATCGCGCGAGGGGCCTTGCCCTTGCGGAAGCCGGGAACGTTGTACTTCTTGCCTTCGCGCTTGAACGCGGCGGCAACGGCATTTTTGAAGGTATCGGCATCGATCGAGAACTGAAGCTCAACCATGCTCTTTTCCAGTTTTTCACAAGAAATCAGGTTCATTTGTAGTCCTCCAAACATAGAAATACAAGTAATTATAGCATGCTGCGGCGCAGAATACCAGTATCTTTTGAATTTTTTTGCCTGTGCAGGCAAAAAAATTCTCAATCGCAGACTTTATACGGGCAAAAGGCCAGTCCATCGGCAGAAATCAGCTTGTACCGGATGCCTTCCCGCTCCCCCTGCACAGCATAGCGGATCGCTTTTCCATGCAGGTGGCCATAATAGCAGCGCTGTACGCCGTGGGCGCGGAGCACATCCACCAGGTCCTGGGCACAGGCGGTACCAAAAACCGGCGGGTAATGGAGGAACGCAATCCGTTCCTCCGCTTCCTGTCCGGCAGCCAGGGACAACTGCAGACGACCAGCTTCCCGGGCCATGATCTTGGCGCTCTGGGCAGCAGCGTCGTCAAAAGGCCATCCCCGGGAACCACACAAAGCCAGATTGCCAACCATACAGCAGTTGTTGTGCAGGATGTGCAGGGTATCCCACCCGTTTGCTGCCAGATAACTTTCCATCTTGCGGGCGGTGGTCCACCAGTAATCATGATTGCCCTTGAGCATCCATTTCTGCCCCGGCAGGCTCTGCAGAAAGTCAAAGTCCGCTTTTGTGTCCTGCAGCCGCATGGCCCAGGAGGTATCCCCTGCCAATATCACCGTGTCGGTGTCCTGAATCAGGGTGCGCCACTTGGCTTCCAGCTTGGGCAGATAGCCTTCCCAGCCGGGGAAAACGTCCATGGGCTTGTCCCCGCCCAAAGAAAGGTGCAGGTCCCCGATTGCAAAAATCGCCATAGTGTTTCCTTTGTTATTATTTCAGTGCGGCTGTGCGGATGCCTTCCGGCGGAATGACCGCAGTAAAGCGGACCGGCAGGGATTCCAGCGCCGCCAGCGCGGCGGGAGCTTGGCAGCCGGTGTAAGCCGTGAGCTGCTTCATGGCGGCAAAATCGCTTTCGGGCACCGCTTCCCCCAGCGCTGCCAGCACGTCCCGGGGGAACTTGAAGGGGCTGGCCGTGGAAAGCACCACCATGGGTGCTTCCGTCCGGTTCCGCCCCGCCACCCGGAAGGCCACCGCCGTGTGCGGGTCGCACAGGTAATGCTCCTTGGTAAAGCAAGTATGAATCTGTTCGGCGGCTTCCCCGTCATCGGCACAGCCGCAGTCAAAGCTTTCCCGAATAGCAGCCAGAGCGGCATCGTCCACCTTGTACATACCGGTGGCTGCCAGCTCCTGCATCCACCCGGCCACCTTGGCGTCGTCCTCGGTCACATGGTACAAAAGACGTTCCAGATTGCTGGAGATCAGAATGTCCATGGAGGGCGAGGTCGTCTTGTAGAATTCCCGGCGTTTGTCATACACACCGGTGTTGATGAAGTCGGTGAGGACGTTGTTGCGGTTGGAAGCGCAGACCAGACGGCCTACCGGCAGGCCCATGCGCTTGGCATAGTATCCGGCCAGGATATCGCCGAAGTTGCCGGTGGGCACACAGAAGTCCACCGTTTTGCCCCACTCCACGGCCCCCTGCTCCGCCAGACGGAAATAGGCGTAGAAGTAGTAGACGATCTGCGGCGCCAGACGCCCCCAGTTGATGGAGTTGGCGCTGGACAGCCGGATATCCCGGGCGGCCAGTTTCTCGGCCACGGCGTCGTCGCCGAAGACTTTCTTCACCCCGGTCTGGGCGTCATCAAAGTTGCCCTGTACCGCATACACTGCCACATTATCGCCGGTCTGGGTGGCCATCTGCAGACGCTGGATCTCGCTGGTGCCGTCATTGGGGTAGAACACCGCAATGTCAATGCCGTCCAGTCCCGCATATCCGGCCAGGGCGGCCTTGCCGGTATCGCCGGAAGTGGCCACCAGGATCCGGGTGTGCTCGGTGCGGCCCAGATTCTTCTTGGCCTGCACCAACAGTTTGGGCATGAGCTGCAGCGCGTAATCCTTGAACGCGCTGGTGGGGCCGTGCCACAGTTCCAGCGAGAACAAGCCGTCCGCCACTTTCTGCACGCAGCCGGCCTTGCCGCCGAAGGCTTCTCCGTACGCCTCATGAGCGGCACGGCGCAGGAATTCGGGGTCGTAGTCGGTCAGATACAGCGCCAGGATACGGGCAGCCAGTTCCGGATAGCTGAGAGCCTTCCAGCCTTCCAGATCGGCAGCAGGAAAAGCCTGCGGCACGAACAGCCCGCCGTCCGGCGTCAGCCCGCGCACGATGGCTTCGGAGGAGCTTACCACGGTTTGGTGGTTTCGTGTGCTTTGATACTGCATGTCCTTTCCCCTTTTCTCTATGGTAGTTGAAACGCGTCCCGGATACAGTGCACCTGCCAGCCACGTTCCGAAGGAATCACTTCGACCACATCGAACCGGGCAGGAGCATCCGCATAGGGGCTGCGCTGCAGATACAGCTGCGCGGCCGCAATCAGCCTGTGCTGTTTACGGGCATCCACCGCTTCCGCCGGAGCGGCTTTGCGGGTGTTTGTCCGTGTTTTGACTTCGGCGAAAACAATCCCGCCGTCCTTGTACAGGATCAGATCCAGCTCCCCCATCCGGGTACGGTAGTTGTGGTTGAGGAGCAGGTACCCTTTTTGTTGGTAGTACTTGGCGGCAATGGCTTCGCCTCTTGCCCCCAGGGCTTTGTCCGCCGGCATGCTCAGTACCCCAGTTTTTTGAGGAAGCTGCGGCGGTAGAAGGGCTGAATCCCGTACTGTTGAATCAGCTGGTAATGCAGCGCTGTGGGGTAGCCCTTGTGTTTGGCCAGCTGATACTGGGGATATTGAGCGTCCAGCTCACACATGTACCGGTCCCGGCTGACCTTGGCCAGGATGGAGGCCGCCGCAATGGAGGCGCTGGTGGCGTCCCCCTTGACCACCGCCCGGGAAGGCATTTCCAGACCGGGCGGGCAGCGGTTGCCATCGATGAGGACCAGCGCAGGCCTTGTTTCCAGGGCGCTCACCGCCCGGGCCATGCCGGCCATAGTTGCCCACAGGATATTCTTCTCATCAATTTCCTGCGGGGAGACAAACTCCACATGCCAAGCAAGAACCCGCTGGATGATCTGGTCATACAGTTCCTCCCGCCGCTTCTCGCTGAGCTTTTTAGAGTCGGTCACACCCTGTATGGGATCTTCCGGGTTCAGGATGACCGCCGCACAGCACACCGGCCCGCACAAAGGGCCGCGTCCGGCTTCATCCACGCCGCAAAGCACCCCGCACTCGGTACGCAGGGCTTCATCGTAGTCGTACAGCGGAGTAGAATCAATCGTCTTGCGGGGCATCGTCGTCCTCCCAGTCAATGTTCTGCTGCCGCTGCGGCGGGCGTTCCAGCGAGATGCGTCCCCACTTGCTGGCGCGGAACTCTCCCACCAGCATGCGGGCAGCACGCTCGGCATCCACCTCGCCGCCGGATATCAGCATCCCACGCTTGGCTCCGATGGCCAGCAGCAGGTCATACGGCGGCAGCTCCAAGGCAGCTTCCTCCAGCTTGTAACGTTCCAGAAGACGCTGGGGATAGATCTGGCGCACGCTCTCCAAAAGACCGCAGGCCAGTTCCTCAATGTCCAGGATATCGTCCCGGATGGAACCGATAAAGGCCAGATTGGCCGCTGTCTGCAAAGAATCAAACTTCTTCCAGAGCACACCGGGCATGTCCATCAGATCATAATTGCCCACCGTGATCCACTGCTTTCCCCGGGTCACACCCGGCTTGTTGGCCGCCTTGGCCCGGGTGGTTCCGGCAAAGGAGTTGATGAAGGTTGACTTGCCCACGTTGGGGATGCCCACGATCATCACACGGATGCGGGCGCCCACCATGCCGCGGGCCTTGCGCCGCTCCATCAGCGCTGCCAATTCCTTTTCGATCAGATCCTTGGCAGCTCCGGCCTTGCCCTTCTGCTTGGAGTCCATGGGCAGGCAGCCTGCTCCCGCTTCACGGAAATAGGTCAGCCACTGCTTGGTGATCTCCGGGTCGGCCAGGTCCGACTTGTTCAGCACATACAGATGGGGCTTGTCCCTGGTTATGCGCTCAATTTCCGGGTTCAGGCTGGACAGCGGGATGCGGGCGTCCAGCACCTGCAAAACGCAGTCCACGTTGCGGATCTCGGTTTCCATCAGGCGCAGGGTCTTGGCCATATGCCCCGGAAACCAGTGGATCTGACGGCGGTTGATGATATCTTCACTCATAGCGGCACCTGCATCAGGACGCGGCCCAGCACATCGCGGGTATCAATAAACCCAACATTGGCAGAGCGGCTGTCGGTGGAATTGTTTCGGTTATCGCCCATCACAAAAATGCAGCCTTCCGGCACCGTGACCGGAAAGGTAACAGACTCCTGCAGATAGGTGGGCTCGGCGGTATACGGCTCATCCAGCGCATTGCCGTTTCGATAGACAATGCCCTTTTCAAAATCAATATCGATGGTGTCACCGGCCATGCCGATCACCCGTTTCACCAGCGGCTGGCCGTAAGACGTATACTGGTCGATGATGACAATGTCCCCGTACTGGGGTGTATACGGCAGGCTGGAGATCAGAAGCCGCTCCCCGTCCTGCAGGGTGGGCTGCATGGAATGGCCATCCACCCGGATCATGCGCACGCCAAAGGTAAAGACGAGCGCTACTGCCACAACAGCCAGCACAACGGCTTCAAACCATTCCAGCAGGTCCCGGTTAAGCCTGAACTGGCGATTGAACCGCTCCCGCATGGACAACTCCTGTGCCATACCATCACCCCCAGATTCCAGAAACTTTGATTTTTTCCATAAGAAACGCAAAAAGGGAGAACGCCAACCGTCCTCCCCCTTCGCGGCCGCTGTACCACGGCCGGATTGTGAATTTCTCAGATACGCGCCTTGACCTTGGCGGCCTTGCCGGTGCGGCTGCGCAGATAGAACAGCTTGGCACGACGGACCTTGCCGCGGCGGACAACTTCCACCTTTTCAACAAAGGGGCTGTTCATCGGGAACACGCGCTCGACGCCGACGCCGTAAGAGGTACGACGAACGGTGAAGGTCTCGGCGATGCCGCCGTGCTTCTTCGCGATGACAGTGCCTTCAAAGGCCTGGATACGCTCCTTGTCGCCTTCCTTGATACGGACAGACACGCGGACGGTGTCGCCGACTTCGAACTGCGGGCGGTTCTCTTTGATCATGCCCTCGGTCAGTTTCTTCATTGCGTCCATTGATCAATTCCTCCATGTTTTCCGACGTTCATGCCTCAAAAAATCGGGCAGAGGACCGCCTGTATAATGATTGTCATTACCCCGCCGGTGGCCCGGCGTACTAACGCTCGAATATCATACCATACCAACGCCGTTTTTGCAAGCCTTATTTTGGAAAATCAACAAAAAACTGCGCCATTTTTTGTATAAAGCTGCGTGCGGAGCACCTCACACTGCCAGGGCGGAATGGCATGGGTCTGCTGCAAATGCGCCAACAGCAGCGACGGGTTCAGGTTGACTCCTTCGCCGGAGGCGCAGGGCATGCGAACCGAGAAGGAAAGGCTGTCCCCCTTTTTCTCATAGTCCAGACGAGGGATATAGGTTTTCAGGTCCACTTCATGGGTGCCGCGCTTGGTCTTTTTGCTCACCATCGCCGTTTCGCTTTCATTGTAAGCGAGGAGGGCATCCTCCGCCGAGAGCGGCAGGGTGATGGTATAATCCGCAAAGCCGATCTCGCTGCTCTTCTCCTGGGCCGGTGCCACCGAACGAATGAGAATGCCCCGGGGCATGAAGGGCTGCAGGGTTTCTTTCCAGGCAGAGAGGTCGGGTTTTTCCTCGGCGGTCTTGACCTCGCAGCTCTCGCACAGACTCTCCTGCCCCAGAGAGAGCGGACTGGCGAAGGAAAGATAAATGTGCGGGTTGAACCCCTGGGTGTAATACACCGGCAGACCGCTGCGCTTGAGGATGCGCTGAAATACCCGCTGCAAATCCAGCAGCGAGATGTAGGCCGCTTCGGCCCGTTTTTCAAAGCTGATTCTGATCGTAAGCAAAGCACGGCCCTCCCAGCAATTTGTTGGCTCCGCATCCGCTGCACTGGCGGTTGCAGGGCTGCGTGGTCTCGGCACGCAGCGCCTTCTGGTATTCCCGGGCCAGGAACGCCTGACTGACACCCACATCCAGATGGGACCAGGGCGTCACCTCGTCCAGGGCCAGGGTACGGTAGTTGTAAAAATTCGGGTCGATCCCGCATTCGGCAAAGGCCTGCAGCCAGCGGTCATAATCGAAATATTCCTCCCAGGTATCAAAGAAAGCGCCATGGTTGAAGGCGGTCTCGATGACCCGGCCCAAGCGCCGGTCTCCCTTGGCGAAGATACCTTCCAGCACGCTGGTGGCACTGTCGTGGTAGTTCACTTTGATCTTGCGGGAGTGCACACAGCTGAGCAGGTACTTCTGTTTTTCCCGCAGCTGTTCCCGGGTGTCCTGGGCGCAGAACTGGAAGGGCGTGTCCGGTTTGGGCACGAAGCAGGCCACGCTGATGGTCACCTGCACCCCCTTGCCTTTCGGCCGGTCAGGGATCTTGTAGAACAGGTCCACCACCTGCTGGGCGGTGTCCGCAATTCCCTTGATATCCTCCATGGTCTCGGTAGGCAAGCCCATCATGAAATACAGTTTTACCGAAGTGTAGCCTTCGCTGAAAGCGATCCGGCAGCCGCGCTCGATCTGGTCCCAGGTCACATTCTTGTTGATGACATCCCGCAGACGCTGGGTCCCGGCTTCCGCCGCAAAGGTCAGGCCGCTCTTGCGTACCCGGGTGGTCTTTTCCACCAAAGACTCGGAGAAGTTGTCCACCCGCAGAGAAGGCAAGGACAGGCTGACGTGGTCCGACTCGGCCCAGGAATTCAGGTTGTCCAGGATCTCCTCCAGCCGGGAATGATCCGAAGTGGAAAGACTGGTCAGGCTCAGTTCGTCGTAACCGGTGTTGCGGCAGAGAACGCGGGCGCAGTCACTGATCAGTTTGGGAGAGCGCTCCCGGAAAGGACGGTAGATCTGCCCTGCCTGACAGAAGCGGCAGCCGCGCACGCAGCCCCGCAGCACTTCCACACTGGCCCGGTCCTGGATGGCACCCACGATAGGTACCACAAAGTTTTCCGGCGGCGGGAAGGAATCCATATCCTTGACGATGGCCTTGGTCACCTTCTCCGGCACACCGGGGCGGTTGGGTTTGATGGAGCGGACGCGGCCATCCTCTTCATAGGTCACATCATAAAAGGACGGCACATACACGCCGGGAATTTTAGCCAGGTTCAGCAGCAGCTGTTCCTTGCTCAGGCGGTTCTTTTTGGCATACTCTACAGCGGCGCACACATCCTGCAGCATCTGTTCGCCTTCACCCAGCTGCATGATATCGAAGAAATCCGCCATGGGTTCGGCGTTGCACACGCAGGGACCGCCCGCAATGACCAGCGGCCACCGCTCGTCCCGGTCGGCGGCACGCAGGGGGATGCCGGACATGCGCAGCATGGCCAGAATGTTGGTGTAGCACAGCTCATATTCCAGGGTAAAACCGACAATGTCAAAGTCAGAGAGCGGGTCCTTGCTTTCCAGACAATACAGGGGAATGTTCAGCCGCTCCATCTGTTCCTTCATATCCACCCAGGGCATGAAGGCCCGCTCACACCACCAGTTTTCGTGGCGGTTGAGCAGTTCATACAGGATCTTTTCCCCCAGAAAGGACATGCCTACTTCGTAGGTGTCCGGGAAGCAGAAGGCCATACGCACGTCAACCTTGCTTTTATCCTTATAAGTGCAGCCCGGTTCACCGCCGGTGTAGCGCCCCGGCTTCTGGACCAGGCTGAGTGCCTCTTTCAGCTGGTGGGAGAACTCTGTCATAGTGTCCCATCCTTCCATGATTTTTTATATCTGCTATTGTACCCGATTCCCCTGACAAATGCAAATGGATTCAAAATTTCCGGAGCAGCCTTGCGCCATCCAGTCCGGGCAGAGGCAACAGATTGAATACGCCCAACAAAAGATTGGCCGAAGCGAACCAGTAGCCGGCATAGGTATACCCCCACCGGTCCATGACCCAAACCGCTGCCGTGCACAGCAGCAGGTTTGTCAGCGGTCCGGCGGCTGCCAGGACTTTTTCCTGCACCGTGGACAGGACCACGCCACGCATGCGCAGGCAAATTCCCAGGGCCGATACTTCCAGCCGCGGCATTCTGCGTACCAGAATCGCCCAGGCCAACAGGTGCCCGCCTTCATGCAGAGCAGCGCACAGAAGCCCCCACCGCAGTACGCCGGTATGGTCATACAGCAGGGAAAGTGCCAACAGAAAGAGAGTAACCAAGGGCGCACGCAGGCGCACCGGAGGTTCAGACTGCATTCTCCAAGGCTTGGGAGGGGTCATAGCGGATTCCCTCATGGAACAGTTCAAAATGAAGATGAGGACCGGTGACATTGCCGGTCTGACCAGATGCACCAATCACTTGCCCCTGCCGGACGCTCTGCCCTGCGTGGACATACAGATACTGCATATGGGCATACAGCGTTTCATCCCCGTTTTTGTGAAGGATGCGAATGTAATTTCCATAGCTTTTATGTGTACCGGCCATCCGTACCACACCGTCCGCCGCAGCCAGCACCGGCGTGCCTTCGGCGGCGGAAAGATCCGCACCGGTATGGAATTCCTCCCCTTCCCCTGTGACCGGATTGATTCGCCAGCCGTATCCGGACGTACCGGCACCGATCCCTTCCGGCAGCGGAAACACCATGGAAAAAGGCGGCAGGTAACTTTCGTTGCTGCTGCCCGCGGGAGCCGCTCGATTGGCAGCATGTACCGGACGTGCCGTTTCCGCCGTAGCCGGTTCCTCCACGCACAGTTTGCCCATTACCTGCCGTACAGACTGCCAGAGTTCCGCGCAGGCCTGCTGGGTAAACTTCAGAAAGCCCCTATCCTCCGCAAACACCGCCGGCCCGGGCGCCTGCATGGCGGTGCTGAACTCGGTGCGAAACTGCCGGTATATCGGCCAGTCCATGAATTTGGCTGTGTACAAGAATCCAAACAAGAGCAGGCTCAGCACAATCTGAGCAAGCAGTACATACTCCCCCTGCCGTTCCTGCTGCCGGGGATGCGGCCTTGGCATTTCTTCCTCCCGCTGCGGCGCTTTGGGGGTAGCATCCTCCCACATCTGCCTCGCCTCCTGCCTTTTGTTTTCATCGTGACCCATGAGACAAGGTATGCGCCGGCTGCCGCAGGTATGTACAAACAACGCAAAAAACGGTGCCGGACTCCCGCAGGAAGTCCGGCACCGAGCCACTTTTTATAAAGTTGAAGGCTCAGTCTCCCAGAGCCTTGCGCAGCATTTCCAGCCGCTCTTCCAAGCCCTTGCGCGGCTTGGCGAACAGGCCCATGCCTGCCACTTCCATGGTGCACTCCAGGCTGGTGGCGTCCCCGCCGCCCAGCAGGATTGCCGTGAAGGAGCCGCTGATCTTGCCGCGGGTAAAGGTGCAGCGCAGGCGGCGAGGCTTTTCCGCTTCCACGATCTGCACTTCGGTCACACTGCCGTCTTTATTTTTTTCCTGAATGCGCAGGCCGTCCGTATCGACAACGGCCTCACTCAGATCGGTGCGCCAGTGATTGAGGTTCGGGTTGGTCAGATACAGCCACACCTTACTGGGCGGGCAGCTGTAACTGGCAGTGACAACACAGGTTTTCATGGTATTTTCTCCCCTTTATTTTTCCTGATACCAATCATCGGAACCGTTTTACTTTTTGTTGTTTCCGATACCGCGCAGACTTTCAAACAGACCGCGGAACCGGGCGCTGTCCCGCCGCACCTGCGGATGCGGGCGCGGCGCGGTGACCGCAGAGACCGGTTTGCGTGCAGGTGTCTGTTCAGGCGGATCCAGCCGCTCAAAAGCATGCTGGAAGTATCCATACATAGCCATCTGGCTGTCCACCGGCGGTTCCCCTTCGGCGGGTTTCACCTTGGTGTAGCTGCCGTCCGGCTGCATGACCCGGGCGTTGACGGTGTCCCGCAGCTGCAGGTCCAGAATGCCGCGCAGCTGACGGGCAATGCGCTTGTCGTCCACACGGACGCCCACTTCCACCCGGCGTTCGGTATTGCGGGTCAGGAAGTCACCGGACGCAATGTAGATGTGCATATCCTCCCCGTCTCCGAAGCAGTAAATGCGGGAATGTTCCAGATACCGGCCGACAATGCTGCGGATGTGCACGTTTTCGGTCTTACCCGGCACACCGGCGCGCACGCAGCAGATGCCGCGGACGATCATGTCCACACGGACACCTGCACAGCTGGCCTCACTGATTTTTTCAATGATCTGGGGGTCATTGATGGAGTTGTTTTTCAGGATCATGGAGGCGCGCTCACCCCGGCGGGCGCGGGCAATCTGCTTATCCATCTCGGCCAGCAGGACCGTTTTGAAACGCAGCGGGGCCACCAACATGGTATCGGCTTCACTGGTCAGGCGCTGCAGGGCCATGTTGTTGAACACGGCGCTGGCTTCTTCTCCGATTTCCTGGCGGGAAGTGATGAAAGACAGGTCCGTATACTGCTCACTGGTCTTTTCGTTGTAGTTGCCGGTACCGATCTGGGTCAGATAATGGTACTTGCCATCCACCTTACTGGTGATCAGGGTCAGTTTGGAGTGTACCTTGTAATCGTCAAAGCCGTAGAAAACGGTGCAGCCGGCCTCTTCCAGCTGTTTGGACCAGTCGATGTTGTTCTGCTCGTCAAAACGGGCGCGCAGCTCCACCATGGCCACTACTTCTTTGCCGTTCTCGGCGGCGGCAATCAGAGCCTGCACGATCTGGGAGTCACTGGCCATACGGTACAGGGTCATCTTGATGGAAACAACATTGGGGTCCGCACCGGCTTTCAGCAGCATGCGGATAAAAGGACGAATGCTCTGATACGGATACGCAATGAGCACGTCATGTTCATGCGCTTCCTTATAAAGATCATAGCCGGCGGGCGCCTGGATGGGACGGGCCACCGGATAGAACAAAGATGCGTTGCCGTCCGCAGAAATGCGGCTGGCCAGACGGAACAGGCAGCCGGAATCGAGAGGCGAAGTCTGCACATAGCAGCGGTCCGCCGGGACCACCAGCTTATCCCGCAGGAACTTGACAATATCCTGGGGACCTTCCGGCCAGAACTGCAGCCGGACGGCCGCCAGCTTACGGCGCTTCTTCAGCAATTCGCTCATGACATCGCGGAAATCGATGTCATGGTCCATCATGCCCTCGTCCACCGTGATATCGGCGTTGCGGGTGACCCGGAACAGACAGGATTTCTGTACCGCATTCTTTCGGAAAATGGCGGAGGCGTAATGGGCAATGAGTTCTTCCACGAAGGCGAAGTAAGTGGTATTGCCATCCTTCATGTACAGCACACGCTCAAACTGATTGCTGATGGGAATGATGCCGTAGTGCACGCCGTCCGCCTTGGTATACAGCTGCACAATGAAGTAAATTTCCTTGTTGCGCAGGAAGGGGAACGGATGGCGCTGGTCCACGATCTGCGGGCTGAGAATGGGGAAAATCTCCCGCTGAAAATAGGCTTTCCAGAAGTGCTCCTGCTGTTTGTCCAGTTTGTTGAAGTCCAGTTTCTTATAGCCGTTTTCGGCCAGTGCACCAATCAGGTGCTGCCAGTATTTATCACATTTGGCCTGCAGCTCCGCCACGCGGGGGGTAATGGCGGCAATCTGCTCCGAAGCGGTCATGTGCGTGACAATATCCAGCTTGTTGTTTTTGAGCAGGGTCTGATCGTACAGCGACCCCACACGTACCATGAAGAACTCATCCATATTGCTGCCGAAGATGGCCGCAAACTTGATACGCTCCCCCAAGGGCACGCTTTTTTCCTTGGCCAGCGCCAGTACGCGGCTGTCAAAATCCAGCCAGCTCAATTCACGATTGATAAAAATACTTTCGGTCGTGTCCAAAACAACGCCCTCCTTCTTAAAATTCGGGGTCCAGAGTCAGGCGGTCTGCCCAGGTTTGCACCATCTGCGCTGAAATCCCCGGCACATTATCCAGGTCCTCCACACACAGGAACGGCCCGTTTTCGGTGCGGTATGCCAGAATCGCTTCGGCTTTCTGACGTCCGATATCCGGCAAGGTCATCAGCGTTTCAATGTCGGCTGTGTTCGGGTCCACACAGGGCTGCGGCGTGGGAAGGGGCTCTTGGAACCCAGCCGTGTTCCCCGCCTGCCAGACCGGTGCGATCAGGAAGCAGGATCCCCACAGCACAGCCAGCATGCCGGCAACGGTAACGCCGGCAAGAAAGGCCGCATCCCGGCGGTTTGCCTGTTTCAACGCCAACACCTCACTTGGAAGCGGCAGACTGCCACTATGTTGTCATTATAGCATGGTTTGGTGGCGTTTTCACCCCAAAGCGAAAGATTTTTCCGGGATTTTACAATCGTGATTTGTCCAAACGAGACCTTTGATTTTTGGGCTTCCCTGCAGTATAATAAAATTTATCTGTATCACCGGACAACCGCAAGGGAGGCGTGCTCGTGAAAAGACGCACCATCAGTTTTCAGTATAATGCCCCTGTCACCCTTTCCATCTTTTTCCTTTCTCTGCTGGCACTGATCCTGGGCCGCGTGACCGACGGCTGGACGACCACACATCTGTTCAGCGTGTATCGCTCTTCCATCACCGATCCCCTGTTTTACGCGCGGCTTTTCCTGCATGTTCTGGGCCACGCCAACTGGTCCCACTTCATCAACAATATGCTGCTTCTTCTGGTGGTAGGGCCGCCGCTGGAGGAAAAATACGGCAGCCGTACCCTGCTTTTGGGGGTAGCTTTCACAGCTCTGGTCTCCGGCATCCTGCAGTGTGTATTGTTTCCCGGTACGGCATTGCTGGGTGCTTCCGGTGTGGTATTCATGCTGATCATGCTTTCCAGTCTGGCAGGTACCCGGGGCGGTTCCATCCCGCTGACTCTGCTGCTGGTGGCTGGTTTATACCTGGGACAGCAGGTATACGACATTCTGTTCGTACAGGATAATGTAGCCAATTTTATGCATATCGTGGGCGGTGTATGCGGAACCATCTTTGGGTTCAGTGTACGCAGACGCTGACTGGTTTGGCAATAAACAAAGGGCGGCACGCAGATTTCCGGTTGCGCACCGCCCTTTTACTTTATATATGGTCCTGACTTCAGATAAGATCGCAGCACCAGTTCAGGATCTCCTGCCAGTATTCCAGTCGTTTTTTCTCATTCAGTACCTCATGTCGTGCCTGGGGATACAGCTTGAGTTCCAGCTTGCCGTGACCGGCGCCCCGGTACAATTCGCAGACCTTGCGCACACCGGCACCAAACTCCCCTACCGGGTCATCCGCACCGGAGACGAACAGAAGGGGCAGCGCCTGCGGTGTTTTTGCAATGTTTTCCGGCCGCTGGATATTCTTCAGCAGTCGGGTAATGGTATAGTAACCGCTGACCGTAAACGGAAAGGTACAGCGCGGGTCTGCATAATAACAGCGAACGATATCGGAATCAGAAGTCAGCCAACTGTTTTCCGGATGGGTGCCGTCCATATCAAATTTATGGAAGGAGCCGGAAAAGAAAAGCTCTTTTGCCAACCGGCTGCGGCAATTCCAACCGTGCAGTGCTGCCAGCACACGGCAGACGGCCAAAAAGACATCCGCCAGCGCTTCTGCCTTGTAGCCGGTTCCCGAGATGATGGCCCCCGTCAGACCCTCTCCATACTCCATCAGATAACGGCGCAGAATGAAAGAGCCCATACTGTGCCCCAGCATGAAATACGGAATGCCCGGATATTCCTGTCGGGTAAGTGTGCGCAGGGTGTGCAGGTCCTGCAAAAGGATTTCGGAACCATCCCCTGCGGTGAAATACCCCCAGTCCTGTTCAGAACGCACCGACAGCCCATGTCCAAGGTGGTCATGGCCGACCACCAGAAATCCTTGCTTTGCCATATATCCGGCAAAAGAATCGTAACGGTCAACAAACTCCAGCATACCGTGGGAAATCTGCAGGATAGCTCTGGGATTATGGTCATCCGGCATCCAGCAACATGCGTGGATATCCGTCACTCCATCCGCGGATCGGTAGGTTCGTTCGGTCTTGTCTGCCATGGTCGCCTCCCTGTTTGACACAGTGTTCGATTTACTGTAAGCATACCCTGCTTCGGCTGAAACGTCAACCACCGCCGGCTATTTTCTCCGCCGGCAAAGCATAAAAGCAGCGGGAACCCCGGCGCCGTTGGCCCGGTGTTCCCGCTGTTTTGTTCAGGCGTGAGAAACGAAGATCATTCCACGCGCAGAATATCCTGACCAGCCTTGACAGTACCGGTTACCAGAGGCTTGACCGCCTTGTAGTCATCGGTGTTGCAGACGATCATGGGGGTGGTGCACAGATAGCCCTTGGCCTTGATGGCATCCATATCAAAACTGATGAGCAGATCACCCTTCTTGACCTTCTGCCCCACCTTCACATGGGCGGTAAAGTGCTCACCGCCCAGTTTGACGGTGTCAATCCCGATATGTAGCAGCAGTTCGGCGCCGGTCTCGGTCACCAGACCGATGGCATGGTGGGTATCAAAGAGATTGTCCACAGTAGCATCCGCCGGGGCATAGAGTTTGCCTTCGGAAGGCTCTACGGCAATTCCCTCACCCAGAGCACAGGAAGCAAAGGCCTCATCCTTTACCTCTTCCATGGGCAGTACCTCGCCATTCATATGCGCTCCCAGCGTTTCAGCCTTGCCGGAAGTCTCGGCTGCTTTGGGAGCCGGCTGCGGCGCGGCTGCAGGTGATTCCACCGTCAGGGGCTGGTCCGCTGCAGGGCTTTCCATATATTCCACCAGGTTGGATTTGATGACCGACACCTGCGGTCCGTAGATCACCTGAATGCCGTTGCCCTTGTGAATGATGCCGGATGCGCCGCTCTGACGCAGCAGAGGATCCTGCACCTTGGCAGCATCCACCACGGTAACGCGCAGACGGGTGGCGCAGCAATCCACATCGGAAACGTTGGCTTTGCCGCCCAGGCCGCTGAGAATCAAAGCGGAAACGGTATCACCGCCCTTGCGGGGCGCACCGTCGGGGCCAATGCCGGTCTTTTCCTTGAAGTCGCTGCGGGTGTACAGCTTGGGCTCTTCGTTGTCGTCTTCACGGCCCGGAGTCTTGAGGTCCATCTTGCGGATCATGAAGGTGAAGGTAAAGTAATACAGCACAAAGTAGAATACACCGACAAAGGGGATCCAAATCCAGTGGGTCTTGTCATTGCCCTGAAGGATGCCGAACAGAGTCAGGTCGATCAGGCCGCCGGAGAAGGTCATGCCAACGCCCACATTCAGAATGTGCATGAGCATATAAGACAGGCCGGCATAGACACAGTGAACAGCGTACATGGCAGGTGCCACAAAGAGGAAGGTGAATTCAAGGGGTTCCGTAATACCGGTAAGCATGGAGGTCAGGGCCGCAGACAGCAGCAGGCCCGCTACCACCTTCCGCTTTTCCGGACGGGCCGTGCGGTACATGGCCAGAGCCGCACCAGGCAGGCCAAAGATCATGAGCGGGAACTTGCCGGCCATAAAGCGGGTAGCTTCCACCGAGAAGACGGTGGTGGACTTGGAGGCCAGTTCGGCAAAGAAGATGTTCTGAGCGCCCTGCACGGTCACACCGTCGATCACCGCGGTGCCGCCCACGGCCGTCTGCCAGAAGGGCATATAGAACACATGATGCAGACCGAAGGGAATCAGTGCGCGCTCAATGAGGCCATAAATCCAGGTGCCCACATAGCCGGAACTGATGACCAGGTTGCCCAGGAGGGTGATACCATGCTGCACCACCGGCCAGACATAGAACATAACGATGCCCACTACCAGGTACACGGCCGTACAGACGATAGGCACAAAGCGGGTGCCGCCGAAGAAGGACAGTACCTGGGGAAGCTGGATGCGATAGAAGCGGTTGTGCAGCGCCGCCACGCCCAGGCCGACGATGATGCCGCCGAACACACCCATCTGCAGGGTGGTGATGCCCAGCACAGAAGCAGTGGAGTTGGCTTCCATCGCCTCTACGCCGCCGTTGGCGTTGATCATGGCACTGATGGCCGTATTCATGACCAGGTAAGCAATGGCGCCGGACAGTGCGGCCACTTCCTTTTCCTTCTTGGCCATACCGATGGCAACACCCATGGCAAACAGCAGGGCCAGGTTGTTGAACACCGCACTGCCGCACTGGTTCATGATGTCCAGGATGGTGTAGATCACGGTGCCGGGATGGATCACGCCGGACAGGCCGTAAGCCGCCAGCATGGTCTCGTTGGTGAACGAACTGCCGATGCCCAGCAGCAGACCAGCCACCGGCAGCAGGGCGATGGGCAGCATGAACGAACGGCCTACACGCTGCAGAACGCCAAAGATTTTGTCTTTCATCAGGTTTCCTCCTTACCATAAAGACAGGGTTGAATTACGGACACTGTATAAAAAAAGACCTATACAAACCGCACAGAAAATTCCCTGTCCAGTTTATACAGGTCTAGCCCGCCTGATACAGAGAAGCGGTAACTACCCCGCGCCGCCGGATGTCCGGACGGCCCGTTATACGATTGTGTTCAGCGCACCGGTTCGCGGGTATCCCCCGCAATGCGCTTGAGGTGAATGGTCAGATAGATCAATTCTTCTTCGGAAAGCTTTTTGTGCCAGGTCTTCTCCACATATTCTCCCACACAGCGGGCACATTTATAATGCTGCTTGCAGTTGCGGGCAATCAGGGCACGGAACATGCGGTCACTTTCGTCATCGCTGTCCGGCATGAGCTTGTCCTGAAACAGTCGCTGGGCAAAATAACGCAGATGAACCACAAACCGGCTGAATTCCAGAGAGTCACGGTCGAAAGGCGGCCTGTCGGAATAAAAGTACTCCACAACCTCCACCGCACCGTCAATGAAGCGGGTGATGTCGTACATCTCGCTCATGTCGGTGTTCAGCTCGGCATTGACGATGTGCAGCGCAATGAATGCAGCTTCATCCGGATTGAGCTCCACACCACAGCGCTCCTGAACCAGGGCCAGACACCGCTTGCCCAGCTGGTACTCGGTGGGATAGTAGCACAGAATGCTGCCCGTCAACGGATTCTTGAATTCTATGCCCTGCTCCTTGCGCTGAATGGCAAAGCTGATATGGTCTGCTAGCGTGATAAGCAGAGATTCGTTCAGGGGTTGAGGGATTGCGGTTTTGATTTCGCAAAGCATTTCTTCCGTCAGGCGCAGATGTTCCAGCGGAATCTGTTCCACCAGTTCCCGCAGACGGCGCTGCTCTTTCTGATCTTCCATGCGGTAGGTCTTTTCCACCTGACCGGGGTCCACAAACTGCCCCACTTTGCGCCCGAAGCCGATGCCCCGACCGGTCACGATCATCTCGCTGCCTTTTTCATCAATGACACACAGGATATTGTTATTGATGACCTTTTTGATGCGCAACCCTGCGCCTCCTTTGCAAAAAAAATACCAGCCCTATCGCACAAAGCCCACCGCTGAGTTTTGAAGATAGAGTTGGTCTAGCCCGCATGACCGGTAACAATCCAACCAAGCCAAGCCGCAAAGGCGAGGCGATCAATTTCACAAGTTCAAAATACCACGAGTTTGACAAAAAGTCAACAGCTTTGGGCAGAGGAACGCACTTTTCGGTGTCCTGCCCAATTTTCCTCATAGCTTTTTTGGCAGATTGCAAATACCCCTTTGCAGAGCCTGTTCCATCACTCCGCGATTTGTTCCCGCAGGCTTTCCAGTGAGGGTATCAGAATATGCCGTTCCCGCAGATCCAGCAAGCCGTCATGCCGCAATTCGCTGATGATGCGGTTGACGCTGTTGCGGGTGGAGATCCCGCAGAACCCGGCAATATCTTCATACGGAACGATAAAATCGATCAGGATGCCCCCGTCCACCGGACGCCCGAACTGCTGGGCCAGGTTGAGCAGAAAACCGCAGATGACCCCGCGCTTGCTGTTCATGGCAAGCAGCTGCTGGCTGCGGATACTTTCGCTCCAGCGCTGCCGATAGTATTCCTTTACATACTGCTGCAATCCGGTATCGTGGTTCAGATTGTTCCAAAGCTCCACCCGGGGAACTTTGTAAAAAGACGCCTTGTCACTCTCTACCCGGATATTGAACGGTGCACTGGTAAAGGCAGAGACTTCATCCCGCAGCAGAGAAATAACCGAAGGTCCCTTGAGATAAGCAATATTAAACTCCCTGCCGTTTTTGAGGATGATGCTTGTCTTGACCACCCCGTGGGCCAACACATAAGTAAACGGCTGATCCAGCCCGCAGTATGCCAGATAGGCGTGCCGCGGGCGTTCTTCCAGGGTGTACCCCCAGCGCGCAAGCTGCTGCAACAGATATGCATTGCTGTCCATCCGGAAACGGCTCCTTTATCTGATTCTGTGTAACAAATGATACCATCTTTTGGGGTGGTTTGTCCATACCCAACATGCTAAACTTGGTGAGTTTTCCGAAATCAACCTCAATTTCAAAAGGAAGTGTGCTCACATGAAAGAGATCAGCCTGCCTTATGATACAGGGACCCAAACGCTGCATGTGCCGGAAGGCAATCTGGCAGGAGTGCTTGTTTCCCGTCAGGCGGAATATCGCCCTACCAAGTCCGGTGCCGAACTGGTGGAAGAGTCTCTGAACCATCCCATCGGGTCTCTCAGCCTGGAAGAACTGGCCAAGGGCAAAAAGAACATTGTCATCATCAGCTCTGACCACACCCGTCCGGTGCCTTCGGCCATCATCACCCCCATCCTGCTACGTCGGATCCGCAGTGTCGCCCCGGATGCCCGTATCCGGATCCTGGTGGCAACCGGCTTTCACCGCGCTTCCACCCGGGAAGAACTGATTGCCAAGTACGGCCAGGAGATCGTGGACCACGAGGAAATCGTCATGCATGACGCCCGGGACGACGCGGCCATGGTGGACATCGGCGTTCTTCCCAGCGGCGGACACTGCCTGATCAACCGCGTCGCCGCCGAGGCAGATCTGCTGCTGGCGGAAGGCTTCATTGAAGCCCACTTCTTTGCAGGATTCTCCGGCGGACGCAAGGCCGTTCTGCCCGGTATTTCCAGCTATAAGACCATCCAGGCCAACCACTGCGGTGAATTTATCGCGTCTCCCGAATGCCGCACCGGGAACCTGAGCCATAACCGCATCCATGCCGACATGGTGTTTGCCGCCCATGCCGCCAAGCTGGCATTCATCCTGAATGTGGTGCTCAACGAAGAGAAGCAGATCATCGGTTCCTTTGCGGGCGATGTGGAGCAGGCACATCTGGCCGGCTGCAACTTCGTCAAGGACCTGGCCCATGTGGACAAGGTCCCCTGCGACATTGCCGTTACCACCAACGGCGGCTATCCGCTGGATCAGAATGTGTACCAGGCAGTGAAGGGTATGACCGCCGCCGAAGCCACCATCCGTGAAGGCGGTATCATCATCATGGTAGCCGGCTGCCGCGACGGACACGGCGGACAGGCTTTTTATGACAACATTGCCAATGCCGAGTCTCCTGAGGCCTTCCTGGCGCAAGCCATTGCCACGCCCCGTCTGGAAACGGTTCCCGAACAGTGGACCAGCCAGATTCTGGCCCGCATCCTGACCAAGTACCATGTGATCCTGGTCTCGGATCTTCTGGATCCGAAGATTGCCGCCAACCTGCATCTGGAACTGGCTCCCACCGCGGATGATGCCCTGGCCCGCGCGCTGCTGCGTATGGGCAGCAGTGCCAAAGTTGCGGTTATCCCCGATGGTCTGTCGGTAGTCGTTCAGTAAAAGCAGCAGGAGGAAATCATGATTCACAATCTTCTGGCAGAATTTCTCGGCACCGGTCTGATGATCGTTTTCGGTGTCGGCGTCCATTGTGACGAAGTGCTGAAAAACAGCAAATACCGCGGGTCCGGCCATCTGTTTGCCATCACGACCTGGGGCTTCGGCATCTCGGTGGTGCTGATGATCTTCGGCGGTGTGTGCCTCAATCCCGCCATGGCTCTGGCACAGTCCATCCTGGGTATGATCCCCTGGTCCGCCTTTGTTCCCTACGCCATTGCGGAGATGGCCGGCGCTTTTGTGGGGGCTCTGATCTGCTATGTGATGTATGCCGATCAGTTCCGGGCCAGCGCAGATGAGGTGGACCCCATCGCCGTGCGCAATATCTTTTCCACCAACCCGCCCATGCGAGACCTGCCGCGCAACTATTTTGTGGAAGCCTTTGCTACCTCAGTGTTCCTGACCGCCATTCTCTGCATTGCCAAAAACTATGAGAGCTGGCTTCCCATCGGTGTGGGTCTGCTGGTCTGGGCCGTCGGCATGGGCTTCGGCGGCACCACCGGATTCGCCATGAATCAGGCGCGCGACCTGGGTCCCCGCCTTGCCTATCAGCTTCTCCCCATCCGCAACAAGACCGACAATGACTGGCAGTATGGCCTGCTGGTTCCCGGCACGGCTCCTTTTGTCGGCGCCGTCGTTGCCGCCTTGTTCTGCAGATATTTCCTTGGCATGTAACAGATGCCTCCAACCAAAAGCTGCTGCCGTGCAGAGTTCCTCCTGCGGCAGCAGCTTTTGTTATTTGGGCCGGTCTGTCGCCATATGGATTGTAAAACATACGCAGAAGAACCGCTGCCCTCTTTTGGCAGCGGCTTTTCTATGTTATAATAAGAATTAACCACACCTGTCCGCACATCATCGTATTTTCGCCTGTTTCGCTTTCCGGCAATGAGAGGTGATTGTATGAATATCTGGAACATTCTTGGAATCGATGCCACGGCTGATTGCACCGCCATTACGGCCGCCTACCACGCCAAACTTTCCGGTGCCAACCCGGAAGATCATCCCGAAGAGTTCAAACAGCTGCGTGCCGCCTATGAGCAGGCCCTGTCCCTGGCCAAACAGGCCGCCGCAGCGGATGCGTCCGGCGGCAGCGAGGCCGACCGCTGGATTGCCGATGCAAATGAGATTTACCAGGATATTCATCGCCGCTGCAGTCCGGCCGAATGGACCCGCCTGCTGGAAGAGGACTTTTGTGCCCGCCCCGCCAACCGCATTCAGGCCCGCGACCGCCTGTTGGGGTATCTGGCAAATCACTATCTGCTTCCTCATCCGGTATGGGTCCTGCTGGATGAACATTTCGGCCTGCAGCAGAGCGCGGAAGAATTGCGCGGCCTGTTTCCGCCGGCATTTATTGATAACATTATCCTGCCCGGTATAACCCACGGGGATCAGATTGATTTTTCCCTGCTGGATGGCGGCGACGGAACAGCCTGCGATGAATATCTGCGCGCCTGTTCCCAGTGTCTGCGTGCCACCAGCTCTCTTGACATGGATCAGGCCAAAACATTTTTGTCGCGAATGGAAGCCACCGGTGTCCGGCACCCCTGTACCGGTTTGTGCCGCGCCCGGATCTCCTACTTTTTTGAAAAGTTTGAGGATGCGGAACAGCAGCTGAAGGAAGTTCTGGAACAGACGCCCCGGGATTCCCAGGCCCTTCTGCTGCATGCCCAGCTGTCCATCCGCCGTCAGGATTACACCCGGGCAGAACAGGATTTGCGTCAGATTTTGGAAGTAGCACCCGATCTGGCCCAGGCACGGTATGATCTTATCGGCTGTCTGGAACAGGCCGGACGCTTGCAGGAGGCCAAAACCGCTTGCCTGGACCTGCTGCGGGATCTGCCCTATAATCGCCTGGTGTATCAGGCCCTGATACAACTCAATACGAAGTTGCTGCCCCAGCTGGATGCACGGTATCAGGCCTGCCCCGAAGACACGGAAAACAGCATGGAACTGGCCTGGACCTGCCATCAGATGGGGCAGGAAGACAAGGCTGATGCCATCTTGTCCAGCCTGCCGGCAGAAATGGCCGGAACTGCAGATTATGAGAATCTTTCTGCAAAAATCAAACTAAACCGCCGGGAATGGGACGCCGCCCTGGTGCATCTGCGCGCCTGGGAAAGTGCACTTCGGGAACACGACTCCCTTGAACGGCCGAGACTTCCGGAAGCACTCCACCTGCAGGCATGCGTCTATCACTCTCTTGGCGACAAGGAAAAATCCCTGGCCATGCTCGAACAGATTGCCGATCAATGGCCCGGTATCACAGAAAGCCGCAGGATCCGAGCCCAGTTTTTGCTGCAGGATTCCCGGCTGCAGGAGGCATTGCAGTCAATACAGCAATATCAGAAGGAAGCGCCTTCCGACCCCGCCGCCTCTTATCTGTGCGGCGAAATCCTGTTCCAGATGCACCAGCTGCAGGCATCCTTCAATGCCTTCAATGATGCCATGTCGCGAATCGGCGGTCGGGATGCGGCCTGTCTGCTCTATCAATGCCGTATCCTGATGGTGGCCGGACAATGGAAAGAAGCCAAGGAACTGCTGGATCAGCTGGCGGCCGCCGATATCAAAGATCCCATGCTGGAGTACTGTCTGGCACAGTGGGCCGGACACGAGCGCCGTAACGAGGAAGCACTGGAACACTACAAGGCGCTTCTGCCTGCCTGCCGCGGGGAAAATCCGCCGGACTTTGCCGGGGAGGTCTTTTTCCGCTTGGTTGCCTTGCAATACAAAGCGCTGGATGCCCAGGAAAAGCTCCGTCTTGTGGACGAAGGCCTGCGCCACGACCCGGGAAGTGTCAGCCTGCTGGATATGAAGGTGGATATCCTCCGGGAAAGCAACAACATTCCGGCCACCGTGGATACCTGCCGGGAACTGTGCCGGCTGTACCCCACCCATCCCACCGCATTTGAAACATTGGGTCGGCTGCTGCAATTCCGCCTTCGTGATTTTGCCGGTGCTGCGCAAGCCTATAAAACACAGTTGAGCATCCGGGAAGGCGCCATCCTGCATAACCTGCTGGGAATTTGTCTGCAGGAACTGGAACAGTACGCGGAAGCCGAAGAGCAGCTGCAGCATGCTGTACAGGCCTCTCCGCAGTGTGCCGCCTACCTGGGAAATCTGGCAGAGTTGTACCTGGTGCAGAATCGTCTGGACGAAGCGGAAAAGCGATTTCGGCAGGCTTTGACGCTGTCCATTCCAAGGCAGGAGGATCGCATCTGGCTGCGCCGGCGGCTGGCCATCACCCTGCGCCGTGCCGGTCGCTATTCGGAAGCGGTGGAGGCCCTGGAGCCCAATATCAAGCAGGAATACATCTATAGTGACCTGTGCCTGCAGGCACAGACCTGGGCCCAGGCCGGCGACCCGCAGCGGGCCCTGCAGGTGCTCCATCTTTGGCAGACACTGGCCGCCCCCGCAGAAGAGTCCTATTGGCAGGAAGAGGCCGCCGTGCTTCAGCAAATGGGCCGCATGGGAAGCGCCCTGCACGATCTGCGCCGCGGCGCTGATACCAACCGGGAATGTAGAGCAAATCTGGGAAACCTTTACCTTTCCCTGGAACGCTACCGGCAGGGTGCTGAAATCTTCGCAGTGTTGTGTGCCGAGTCCCCGGAAAAGGACCATCTATGGGATCGTCTTGCGCGCTGTCTCTTCTTTTCCGGAGACCGGAAAGGCGCTGCCGAAGCAGCGACCCGCGGTCTTGCCTGTCTGGAAAAGAATCGAAGCCTGTATAACAAGGCCATGTACTACACCCGTCAGGCGGCTTTCCTGATTTGCCGCGGTGAGTACAAACAGGCTGCGGCTGCCTTGGAGGAAGCGGAACGCTCGCCGCTTTGCAGCCAGTGTTCCTGCCCAGTCTGCAAGGACGCCATCGGGCTGCGGGTCATTCTGCTGGAATTGGACGGCAAATTTGAACAGGCTGCCCAGCTTTGCCAGGACTCCATGCAGCGTTTTCCAGACGAGTTGGACTTCACCGTTTTCTATAAACGCATCAGAAAGAAGATTGGACGTAAAACATGATCGTTGGAATTGATTTGGGTACCACCAACAGTCTGGTTGCCTGGGTGGACGGCCAAAAAGCCCGCCTGATCCCCAATCGCCTGGGCGAATTTCTGACCCCCTCCGTGGTCAGTGTGGACGCACAGGACGGGACCGTATACGTTGGCCGTACCGCTCTGGCCAGAGAAGGCTTGTATCCTTTTGACACCGCCTCGGTATTCAAGCGCAGCATGGGTACTGCCAAGGAATACAAACTGGGTGGTCGGACTTTCCGGCCGGAAGAACTTTCCAGTCTGATTCTGCGAAGCCTGAAAGAAGATGCCGAAACATATCTGGGCCAGCCTGTGGAAGAGGCTGTCATCAGTGTTCCCGCTTACTTCAATGACCAGCAGCGCCGCGCAACCCGGCAGGCCGGACAATTGGCAGGGCTTCGGGTGGAACGCATCGTCAACGAACCTACCGCCGCCGCCATGGCTTATGGGATCTGCGAACAGGGAGAAGACGGCCGCTATCTGGTTTTTGATCTGGGCGGAGGTACCCTGGACGTTTCCATTCTGGAACTGTTCCAGAACATCATCGAGGTACATGCCATCGCCGGGGATAACTTTTTGGGCGGAGAAGACTTTACCCAGGCTATGCTGGAACTGTTTGCCAAAAAGATCAACCTGGATCTTGCCAGCCTCTCCCCTGCCGATGCTTTTCGGGTACGGCGGCAGGCCGAATGGGGAAAACTGGCTCTTTCGGAAGGGTTGTTGGCTGTTGTCAGCTGTGACGTGAACGGGAAGACCTATTCAACCGGCATCAGCCGGGGCGAGTACGAAACCGCCTGTCGTCCGCTGCTTGAACGCATCCGCAAGCCGGTGGAACGCAGCCTGCGGGATGCCGGCCTTTCCGTATCAGAGATTGATGATATTCTGCTTGTGGGCGGCGCCTCCAAAAGTCCGATTGTCCGTGGTTTCTGCAAAAATTTCTTCGGCCGCGATCCCCGTGCAGGCGTCGACCCGGATCAGGCAATCGCCATGGGGGCTGCTCTAGCTGCCGGCATCAAGGAGCGCAAAGAAGAACTGCGGGAGGTCATCCTGACAGACGTCTGCCCCTTCAGCCTAGGTGTGGAAGTATCCGCCACGAACGGTGTTTTCCGGGAAGACGGCCATTTTGCGCCGATCATTGAACGGAATACCGTGATTCCGGTCAGCCGCACGGAACGATTCTACACCGTACATGACCAGCAGACAGAGGTGCGCATTGTGGTGCTGCAGGGAGAGAGCCGCATGGCCCGGGACAATCTGCAGCTTGGTGAACTGAGCATTCCCGTACCGCCCAACAGAGCTGGAGCGGAATCTGTGGATATCACCTTCACATACGATGTGAATTCTTTGCTGGAGGTGGAGATCCTGGTCAATTCCACCGGCCAGAAGCACCGCCGCATCATCCAGAACGGCAGTCGGGTGCTGACCGACGAGGAAGCACAGGAACGCCTGAAAAAACTGCAGTACCTGAAAATTCCGCCGCGGGAAGAGGAACCCAACCGCCTGCTGCTGTTTCGCGGCGAACAACTGTATCAGGAAACCCATGGAGCTGTCCGCCAGGAAGTGGACCGCCTGATGACATGGTTTGAGCAGGTTCTTTCCCAGCAGGATCGCCGCGCCATTGAAAAGGCTCGGAAGGAACTATCTGAAGCCCTGGACCGTCTGGAAGAAATGGAGTGAGATTCATGCAGATCAAACACTCTCTTCTGACGCTCTATTCCTGCCTGCTGGTTGTCATTCCCACGGCCATGATCCTGGCCGTCGGCGTGCTGACCAGGGATGTGGTGATCATTCTGCTGCCCTGGGTTCTGGGACCCATTCTTGGCGTATTCACGGCCAAATTATGGTTCAGCCGCGGGATGCTTCCGAAAGCGGAGTCCGGTCATGTGCCGGCCCCTGCATTGAGGCAGGATGCCTTTGCTGTGTCCGGCATACAATTTTTTCCTGTCCACGCCAATTACAATGAACCCTCTCCCAAGGCACCGGAACGTCGTGTCTATCCCGCTGCGAAGCTGCTTTCCTGGGTCGGATTGATTCTGGCTTGGATCGGGTGCCTTATTCCCGCGTTCTGCATCTTTGCCAGTTCGCTGGCAATTCTGCCTGCAGTGGCACTTTTTTCCGGACGCTGCGGGGCTTCATGGAAAGATCTCCCCTGTTCCGTCCGCCGCCGTTCTTTGACGGGGTTATGCCTGACAGTCGCCGGATTCTGGAGTTCGTTCCTTATCATCTATTTTTCGGTAACCTTGACGTAAGTCCGGGGCCAAAAACGCGAACAGTACCCTTCCGTGTTAAATACCGCACAGACAAAAAAGCGCCATAGAATCTTGCGATTCTATGGCGCTTTTTATGGTGGAGCGTCCGCAACCAA
>CALXHN010000021.1 GCA_944388105.1 uncultured Gemmiger sp.
CCATGAGAACAGCATTATCCATCGCCGGAAGCGATTCCAGCGGAGGCGCCGGTATTCAGGCCGATCTCAAGACGATGACCATGAATGGCGTTTTTGCTATGACCGCCATCACCGCCCTGACCGCCCAGAACACCACCGGCGTACAGGCCATCCAGGAAGCCACCCCCACATTCCTCGCCCAGCAGCTGGACGCGGTGTTTACCGACATCCGCCCCGATGCGGTGAAGATCGGGATGGTCTCCTCCCCCGAACTCATCCGCACCATTGCCGAACGGCTGCGGTTCTATCATGCGCAGAACATCGTGGTGGACCCGGTCATGGTGGCCACCAGCGGGTCCCGGCTCATCCGGCCCGAGGCGGTGGATACCCTGACCAAAGAACTGCTGCCTCTGGCCCTGGTGGTCACCCCCAACATTCCGGAAGCGGAACTGCTGAGCGGGCGCACCATCCACAGCCGGGAGGAGATGGAAACGGCGGCCAAGGCCATCGGGGACGCCTACGGCTGCGCCGTCCTGCTCAAGGGCGGGCACAGCGTACAGGATGCCAACGACCTGCTGTATGCCGGCGGGACCCTGCAGTGGTTTGAGGGGGCACGCATCCAGAACCCCAACACCCACGGCACCGGCTGCACCCTGTCCAGCGCCATTGCGGCCAACCTGGCCAAAGGGTTCTCTCTGCCGGAATCGGTGCGTCGGGCCAAGGCGTACATTTCCGGCGCCCTGGCTGCCATGCTGGACCTGGGGCAGGGGAGCGGGCCCATGAACCATGCCTGGACCCTGCAGGGGACCTTTGCCGAGGAATCGGACTGAATACAAAAAGGAGTGTCAAATCATGAGCGAACGGAACTATGCCACCCAGATGGAGGCGGCGCGCAAGGGCATCGTGACCCCCCAGATGGAGATCGTTGCCAAGAAGGAACGGATGACGGTGGAGGAACTGATGCCGCTGGTGGCATCGGGCAAGGTGGTCATTCCGGCCAACAAGAACCACACCTGTCTGGACCCCGAGGGCGTGGGCTCCATGCTGCGCACCAAGATCAACGTGAACCTGGGTGTCTCCCGGGACTGCAAGGACTACAACGTGGAGATGCAGAAGGTGATGGAGGCGGTCAACCTGGGCGGGGAGGCCATCATGGACCTGTCCAGCCACGGCAACACCCAGCCTTTCCGCCAGAAGCTCACCCACGAATGTCCGGCCATGATCGGCACCGTGCCGGTGTATGACAGCGTCATCCACTACCAGCGGGACCTGGACACTCTGAGCGCCCAGGACTTCATCGACGTGGTGCGGCTGCACGCCCAGGATGGGGTGGACTTCGTCACCCTGCACTGCGGCATCACCCGCAAGACCATCGACCAGATCCGCAAGCACAAGCGCAAGATGAACATCGTCTCCCGGGGCGGGTCCCTGGTCTTTGCCTGGATGTGCATGACCGGCCAGGAAAACCCCTTCTATGAGTATTACGACGAGATCCTGGACATCTGCCGGGAATATGATGTGACCATCTCCCTGGGCGACGCCTGCCGTCCCGGCTGTCTGGCCGACGCCACCGACGTCTGCCAGATCGAGGAGCTGGTCCGGCTGGGCGAGCTGACCAAGCGCGCCTGGGAAAAGGACGTGCAGGTCATGGTGGAAGGTCCCGGCCATGTGCCCATGGACCAGATCGCCGCCAACATGAAGGTGCAGCAGTCCATCTGCATGGGCGCGCCCTTCTATGTGCTGGGACCCCTGGTCACCGACATCGCCCCCGGCTACGACCACATCACCGCCGCCATCGGCGGGGCCATTGCGGCCATGAACGGCGCGGCTTTCCTGTGCTATGTCACCCCCGCCGAGCATCTGGCCCTGCCCAATGTGGAGGACGTGAAGCAGGGCATCATTGCCAGCAAGATCGCCGCCCACGCCGCCGACATCGCCAAGGGGGTGCGCGGCGCCCGGGAGATGGATGACAAGATGGGCGACGCCCGCCGCGCCCTGGACTGGGAAGCCCAGTGGGCCTGTGCCCTGGACCCCGAGACCGCCAAGGCCATCCGGGCCGACCGTTCCCCCGAGCACGAGGATACCTGCTCCATGTGCGGCAAGTTCTGCGCCGTGCGCAGCATGAACAAGGCTCTCAACGGTGAACACATCGACATCCTGTGATGTCTTCCCGCTGCTGAATATCCCCAACAGAAAAGACCCCGCCCTCCGGCCATCTGCCGGAAGACGGGGCCTTTTGCATGGCAAAAAAGGTTACAGCACCAGTTCTTCGCCGCTGTGCAGCGCCCGCAGCCGGTCGCCCATGATCTGCTGCATCCGTTCCTGGGCGGGGCGGCCGGTGCAGTGCCCGGTGTAGAACAGGCATTTGTGATCCAGCAGGGCGTGGGCGGTGTCCTCAATGACCTGCCACTCCTCGGGGGTGTAGTCGGTGCCCTTTTTCATGTGGAAGCCGCTGATGACCACATCCGGGTCCCCGCCGAAGAGCTCGGCGTACCGGTCCAGAATGTTGAGAATCCCGTTGTGGGCACAGCCGGAAAGCAGCACCCGCTTGCCCTCGGCCTCCACCATCAGGCATTGCTCGTGGGCAAAGTCGTCCTGCACGGGAATGCCGTTTTCCAGCACCCGCAGGGCCAGGTTGCTCTGGGGCCAGTACCGCCGCCCGGTGATGCCGCTGAACAGAACCAGCTCCTCATCCAGCCGCAGATCCCCGTCCGCAAAACGGACCTGGGGCAGGGCGAGAATGGCCTTGTTGATGCCGATGTACTTCTCCCCGTGGTAAAAGTCCCGTCCGGCACCCCGCTGCATCCAGATGGGGGCTTCCGGGGCCAGCTCGGCCATGCGCAGCAGCCCGCCGGCATGGTCGTAGTGCCCGTGGCTGAGCACCACCGTGTCCACGGCCCTCAGGTCGATGCCCACCGCGGCGGCGTTGTCCGCAAAGGCGCCGGTGGCCCCGGTATCCAGCACCAGACGGTGCCGGGGCGTCTGCACATACAGGCTCAGGCCGTGTTCGTGGGCGCAGCCTTCGGCGCCCGGGGTGTTTTCGATCAGAGTGACGATGCGCATACAGGACCCTCCCGCCCGGTATTTTTACTGTGTTTTCAGTATACCGCACAAACCCCGCCCGGACAAGGAAAAACCTTCCCATTGGACAGGGTCGGGGGTAAATCTTGGGTGAACTTCCAAAAAATAAGTCGCATTTTTAGCTGGTTTTCGTCTGGACTACAAAGAAAATCTATGGTAAGGTCTAAGTATGAAGTGCGCCGGTCTTACAGGGCCGGGGTTCGGATCTTGTACAAAAACGGCGGCGGTACCGTCCGGGGGACCGCCGCCGTTTGCTGCATCGGGATACAGGCAGATTCCGGTATAAAAGGAGGTGCATGACCGGAAAGCAAGGGTATCTGCGGCACAGGGTCCTTTGTTCAAAACCTGTTATGGAAAGAAGGGCAGAGCTAATGAAAAAGAAATTTCGTGCGGCATCCCTGCTGCTGGCCACGGTGATGGCGGCGGGCTTGCTGGCCGGGTGCGGTGGTTCCGGTTCGGACGGCAAGATGATCATCCGCATCGGCCACAACCAGTCCACCAACCACCCCACCCACATTGCGCTGGTGAAATTTGAGGAGTTCATCGAGAGCAAACTGGGGGACAAATACGATGTGGAAGTCTTCCCCAGTGAGCTGCTGGGCTCCCAGAACGAGATGGTCCAGCTGACCCAGACCGGTGCCATCAACTTCTGCGTGGCCTCCAACTCCCTGCTGGAAACTTTCAGCGATAACTACACCCTGTTCAACCTGCCGTATCTCTTTGCGTCCAGCACGGCCTACCACGCCGCCATGGATGACGAGAGCATCACCGGCCCCATCTTTGAGTCCACCAAGCAGGCGGGCTTTGAGGCCGTGACCTGGCTGGATGCGGGCACCCGCAACTTCTACACCGTCAACACCCCCATCGAGAGCCCTGCCGACCTGAAGGGCCTGAAGATCCGGGTGCAGCAGTCTCCCACCAACGTGGAGATGATGAACCTGCTGGGCGGGTCCGCCACCCCCATGGGCTTCGGCGATGTGTACACCGCCCTGCAGTCCAAGATCATTGACGGCGCCGAGAATAACGAATTGGCCCTGACCGACAACGGCCACGGCGATGTGTGCAAGTACTATTCCTACGACATGCACCAGATGATCCCCGACATCCTCATCGGCAACGTGGACTTCCTGGACGGCCTGAGCGAGGAAGAACGGGCCATCTTTGACGAAGGCTTCGAGCTGGTCAACCAGGTCCAGCGGGAAGAGTGGGGCACCGCCGTGGAGGCGGCCAAGGACCGCGCCCAGAATGAGCAGGGCGTGCAGTTCCTGTATCCGGACACCAAGCCCTTCCAGGAAGCCTGCGAACCCATGCACCAGGAAATGCTGGAAAAGTACCCTGACCTGAAACCCATCTATGATGCCATTCAGGCCTACAACGAGCAGTATCCCACCGATACCGAGGGAGGTGAAAACGGATGAAAGCCTTGAGAAATGTACTGACCAAAGCGCTGAACGTGCTGGCCGGTGTCAGCTTTATCGCCATGGTCCTGCTGACCTGCTGGCAGGTCTTTACCCGGTACGTACTGGCAAACCCCTCCTCCTGGTCGGAGGAACTGGTCTCCTACCTGTTTGCCTGGGCCAGCCTGCTGGGCGCTTCCCTGATCACCGGGGAGCGGGGCCACATGAACATCCCCATCCTGGTGGACCGCATGAGCCCGCCGGTGCAGAAAGCCCTGAACATCTTCGGCGAACTCATCGCCTTTGCCTTCTCGGGCATCATCCTGGTCTACGGCGGCATCGAGATCTCTCAGCTGGCCATGGGCCAGATGACCTCCTCCCTGGGTGTGGCCGTGGGCGTGTTCTATGTGGTCATGCCCCTGTGCGGCGTACTCAACATGATTTACACCGTCCTGAATATCGTGGATATCTGTAAGGGCGAAACCCAAGAAACAAAGGAGGCGTAAGACATGGCCATTCAATCTCTGATCATCATCGTCGTTGCGCTGGCGGTGCTGCTGGTTGTGGGCGTGCCCATCTCCTACGCCATCGGCATCTCCTCGCTGATCGCCATTCTGCAGACCGTTCCCCTGGACATCTCGGTGGTCACCGGTGCCCAGCGTATCTTCGTGGGCATGAGCAAATTCAGCCTCACGGCCATTCCGTTCTTTATCCTGGCCGGTAACCTGATGAACCAGGGCGGCATCGCCAAACGATTGGTGGACTTCGTCATGGCCCTGCTGGGCAAGCTGCCCGGGGCCCTGCTGGTCACCAACGTGGGCGCCAACGCTCTGTTCGGCGCCATCTCCGGCTCCGCTTCCGCCGCCGCCGCTGCCGTGGGCAGCATGGTGGAGGAAGGGGAGGAGGAGCAGGGCTACGACAAGGCCCTGTGCGCTGCCACCAACGGCGCCTCCGCCCCCTCCGGCCTGCTGATCCCGCCCTCCAACGCCCTGATCACCTACTCCCTGGCCGCGGGCGGCACTTCGGTGGCAGCCTTGTTCCTGGCCGGCTATGTACCCGGCATCATCTGGGCCATTGCCTGCATGGTGGTGGCAATCATCATCGCCAAAAAGAAGGGCTACAAAGGCACCCCCGGCAAGTTTGACTGGAAAAACCTGGGCCACGCCACCCTGGCCGCCCTGCCCAGCCTGTCCCTGATCGTGGTGGTCATCGGCGGTATCGTGGGCGGTATCTTCACCGCCACCGAAGGCTCCGCCATCGCCGTGGTGTACGCTCTGATCCTGGGCATCTGCTACCGCAACATCACCCTCAAATCCTTCTGGAACATCGTGGTGGAAAGCGCCAAGATGAGCGGCATGGTCGTCTTCCTCATCGGCGTGTCCAACATTCTGGGCTGGGTCATGGCCTTTACCCAGATCCCCCAGGCCATCTCCGAAGCCCTGCTGGGCGTGACCACCAACCCCATCCTGATCCTGCTCATCATGAACGTGATCCTGCTGGTGGCCGGTACCTTCATGGATGTCACCCCCGCCATCCTCATCTTCACCCCGCTGTTCCTGCCCATCGTCAAGACCTTCGGCATGGACCCGGTGCAGTTCGGTCTGATCCTGGTGTACAACCTGTGCATCGGCAACATCACCCCGCCCGTGGGCAACACCCTGTTCGTGGCCATCAAGGTCGGGCGCACCAGCCTGTCCAAGGTCATGCCCTACATGCTGGCCTACTATGTGGCCATTCTGGTGGGCCTGCTGCTGGTGACCTATGTACCCTTCATCAGCCTGGGCCTGCCCCAGATGGCCGGACTGCTGTAAGCAGCAGCCGGAGTTCCTTTCCCGGTACAACAGGGGAGAGGGCGCACCTGCACGGTGCGCCCTCTCCTTTTTTCTTTTTATGCCTTATGCGCTGTGGTAGACCCACTGCCCGCTTCCGGCCTGGGTCTCCTCATACCAGCCGGCGGCTGCGGCGGTCCGGGTGGGGTCCAGAATCCGGACCCGGCGCACCGGCCGTGTGCCCAGCAGGGCCACCAGCAGAAGCACCGAACACACAAGAAATAAAAGACTGGCCAGATGCCGCCTGAAAGTTCTGCTTTCCATCATTGAAAATCCCGTCCTTTCCGCGCCGGCGGGGCGCCCGGATGTTTTTGATGCTATCCAGCATACCGGGGTCATGTATCGGGAATGTATCACCGGAGCAAAAAAAGAAAAAATCTTTTTTATAATGCAGATTTATAATGCAGATTTATCTGTGTATAACCGGAATTTATTTGTGTTTTTTTCCAGTTTGCGGTATGATAAATACGATGTAAAACGCCGGGAAACTGTCCGGCAGAAACTCCGATTCGGAAACAGTGGGGGCGTTGCGCCACCCCCGGCAGGAGGTTTGTATGAAAGTTGTTGTCATCGGCGGCGTGGCCGCCGGCACCAAGGCGGCTGCCAAGCTCAAGCGGGAACAGCCGGATGCCGAGGTTGTCATCTACACCAAGGGGCAGGACATCTCCTACGCGGGCTGCGGCCTGCCCTACTACCTGGGCGGCGACATTCCCACCCGGGAGGACCTGATCGTCAACACCCCCCAGAAGTACGCCGGACTCACCCGGGTGCAGGTCCACACCGGCCAGGAGGCCGTCGCCCTGGACGCTGCTGCCAAGACCGTGACCCTGCGCGCTGTGGATACCGGCGCTGACCACACCGAAAACTACGACAAGCTGATCCTGGCCGTGGGCGCCGAGCCCTTCGTGCCCGGTGTGCCCGGAACCGATCTGCCCGGTGTCTTCAAGATGCGCACCCCCGACGATGCCATCGCCGCCCGGGATTATGTGGACAAGAACGCCTGCCGCCGCGCTGTGGTGGTGGGCGGCGGCTTCATCGGCCTGGAAGTGGCCGAAAACCTCATGGCCAAGGGTGTTTCGGTCACGGTGGTGGACATGGCCAACCAGCTCATGCCCAACATCTTTGACCCCGAAATGGCCGGCTACGTCAAGCGCAAGCTGCAGGAAGCGGGCATGCGCATCATGACCGGCACCGCCCTGCAGGGCATCACCGGCACCGACAAGGCCACCGGCATCACCACCGACGCCGGTCCCATCCCCGCCGACATGGTGGTGCTGGCCATCGGCATCCGTCCGGCCACCGCCTTCCTGGCCCACTCCGGCCTGGACATGTTCAAGGGCACCATCAAGGTGGACGACAAACAGCAGACCAACCTGCCCGACGTCTACGCCGTGGGTGACTGCGCCATGGTCCACAACGCCCTGACCGGTGCGCCCCAGTGGTCCGCCATGGGCTCCACCGCCAACATCACCGGCCGCTGTCTGGCCCGGAACCTGGCCGGCCATGAAAGCCTGTACGGCGGCTGCCTGGGCACCGGCGTGGTCCGCCTGCTGGAAACCCTGAACGCCGGCCGCACCGGCCTGACCGAAGCCCAGGCCAAGGACGCGGGCTTTGACCCCGTCACCGTGATCTGCGTCACCGACGACAAGGCCCATTATTATCCGGGTGCCGACAGCTTCGTCACCAAGCTCATTGCCGACAAGGCCACCCACAAGCTGCTGGGCATCCAGGTGCTGGGTGCGGGCGCTGTGGACAAGATGGTGGACATCGCCGTCACCGGCATCTCCCTGGGCGCCACCCTGGAAAGCTTCAACACCCTGGACTTTGCCTACGCGCCGCCCTTCTCCACCGCCATCCATCCCTTTGTGCAGGCCTGCTACATTCTGGAGAACAAGCTTTCCGGCGCCTTTGAGACCTTCACCCCCGCCGAGTACGCCGCCGGCGCCGCCGCGGACTATCAGGTCATCGACGTGCAGCCCGAAGCCAAGATCCCCGGCGCCCGCTGGGCCAACCTGTCCCAGGTCACCGGACCCATCGAGGGCCTGGACAAGGACGCCAAGCTGCTGCTGGTCTGCGCCAAAGGCAAGCGTGGCTACTTCCTGCAGAACCGCCTGAAGTCCTTCGGCTACACCAACACCCGGGTGCTGGAAGGCGGCGCCTATTTCAACAAGGTGAAGGTCCCGGTCACCAAGGGCACCCTGACCCCCGAGGAGATCAAGCGGGTCAAGGGCCTGGGCTGCCTGCAGGACAAGCGGTACCCGGATGTGTTCAACGTCCGCGTTATCACCCGCAACGGCAAGATCACCGCGGCGGAACAGCGGGCCATCACCGAAGCCGCCGAAAAGTTCGGCTCCGGCGAGGTCACCATGACCACCCGGCTGACCCTGGAGATCCAGGCCGTGCCTTACGCCAACCTGGAAGACCTGATGGAATACCTGCAGCAGGCGGGCCTGCGCACCGGCGGCACCGGTTCTCTGGTGCGCCCGGTGGTTTCCTGCAAGGGCACCACCTGCCAGTACGGCCTGCTGGATTCCTTCGGCCTGAGTGAGAAGCTGCATGAGCGCTTCTACATCGGCTACCACAACGTCACCCTGCCCCACAAGTTCAAGATCGCTGTGGGCGGCTGCCCCAACAACTGCGTCAAGCCCGATCTGAATGACCTGGGCATTGTGGGCCAGCGGGTTCCCATGATCGACCCCGCCAAGTGCCGCAACTGCAAGATCTGCCAGGTGGAGAAGAACTGCCCCATCCATGTGGCCAAGCTGGAAAACGGCGTGCTGCACATCGATCCCGATGCCTGCAACCACTGCGGCCGCTGCAAGGGCAAGTGCCCCTTCGGCGTGACCGAGGAGTTCATGGACGGCTACAAGATCTACATCGGCGGCCGCTGGGGCAAGAAGGTGGCCCATGGCCATCCCCTGGACAAGATCTTCACCTCCGAGGAGGAAGTGCTGGACGTGGTGGAACGCGCCATCCTCTTCTTCCGCAATGAAGGCATCACCGGGGAGCGCTTCGCCGATACCATCGACCGCCTGGGCTTCGACTATGTGCAGAACAAGCTGCTCACCGAGCCCATGGACAAGGAAGCAGCCCTGAAGAAGACCGTGGTGGGCGGCGCCACCTGCTAAGCGCAGACAAGACCGCATCATATAACCGATTACCCGAAAAAAGCAAATACGGATCTGCCGGACCGCAAGACGGAAAAGGGCATTAAAACGATCCTCTGCTTGTCTGAAACACAAAGCAGCAGGGGCGTGGTGTACCCTCAACGCCGGGCGGCCCGGCTTTTTTCGGTCAAGAGGGGAAAATCTATCTTTGACAATCGGGAAAGGAACAACACATGAAAAAACTGCTTGCAACCCTTCTGGCCCTGGGCCTGCTGGCCGGCTGTTCGGCGGCACCCTCCGCCACCACCGCCGAAGAGGCCGTCACCGCCGAGACCGCTGCGGTGACCACCGCCACCCCGGAATCCTCCGACGGCCCCGTGACCATCGTAGACGACCTGGGCCGCAGCGTCACCGTGGACCATCCCCAGCGGGTGGCGGTGCTCATCGGCAGCTTTGCGGATGTGTGGTGTCTGGCGGGCGGGTCGGACAGCCTGGTGGCCACTGCCCACGATGCCTGGACCTACTTCGATTACCTGCCCCTGGACAACGTGACCGACCTGGGTGCCAGCAAGGAGATCAGCCTGGAAACCCTCATTGCCACCGAGCCGGACTTCATCGTGGCCAGCTGCAACACCCAGCTGGACCTGGATTTCATGCCCACTTTCGAGGAGATGGGCATTCCCGCTGCCTACTTTGAGGTCAGCACCTTTGAAAGCTACCTGAGCATGCTGGACCGCTGCACCCAGATCACCGGGGACACCGCCGCCTACCAGACCAACGGCGCAGACGTGCAGGCCCAGGTGGATGAGGCCATCGCCCGGGCGGACGGCAGCCAGCCTTCGGTTCTCTACATCCGGGTATCCAGCTCCGGCTGCAAGGTCAAGAACAGTCAGGACAACGTTCTGGGCGAGATGCTGGCCGCTCTGGACTGCGTCAACATTGCCGACCGGGAAAACTCCCTGCTGGAGGACCTGAGCATGGAAGTCATCCTGCAGGAGGACCCGGATTACATCTTCCTGGTCTACCAGACCGCCGACCCCTCCGTGGGCGAGGCGGTGGCCGACGAGACCCTGCGCAGCAACCCGGCCTGGAACAGCCTGCGGGCCGTGCAGGAGGGCCGCTGCTATGTGATGGACCAGACCTTGTACAACCTGAAACCGAACGCACGTTGGGGGCAAGCCTATGAACAGCTGGCGGATATCCTGTACCCGGCTGCGTGAGCACCCGGCGGCGGTGGCAGTGGCGCTGGTGGTGCTGACCCTGGCCCTGGCGGTGCTCAGCCTGTGTATGGGGGCGGTGGAAGTCACCTCCGCCCAGGTCCTGCAGGCCCTGTTCACCAATGACCCGTCGGAGGTCTCCGCCCGGGTGGTGCTGTATTCCCGCCTGCCCCGCACCTGCGGCAGCCTGCTGGCCGGGGCCGCCCTGGCCGTGGCCGGTGTGCTCATCCAAACGGTGCTGGCCAACCCCCTGGCAGCGCCCCACATCATCGGGGTCAACGCCGGGGCGGGGCTGGCGGTCACCATCAGCTGTGCCATTGCCCCCATGGCTGCCGTGCGCCCCCTGGCTGCCTTTGCAGGGGCCATGGCCGGGGTGCTGCTGGTGCTTTTATTTGCCGAGAGCACCGGCGCCTCCCGCATCACCCTGGTGCTGGCGGGCGTGGCCATTTCCAGCATCTTCAGCGCTCTCATCGACGCGGTGACCACCCTCTACCCGGACGCCCTCATCGGCTACACCGACTTCCGCATGGGCGGCCTGACCGGGGTCACCATGGCCAAGCTGGCCCCGGCGGCGGTGCTCATCGGCATCAGCCTGGTGCTGGCCTTCTCCCTGTCCGGCCTGCTGGATGTGCTGGCCCTGGGCCCCGAGACCGCCCAGAGCCTGGGCCTTTCGGTGCGGCCCACCCGGCTGCTCTTCCTCACCCTGGCCGCGGCCCTGGCCGGGTCGGCGGTGAGCTTCTGCGGGCTGGTGGGCTTTGTGGGCCTGCTGGTGCCCCATGGGGTGCGCTCCATTGTGGGGGAGGAGAGCCGCCCTCTCCTCCTCTGCTCCGCTTTGGGCGGCGCGGCCCTCATGACCTTGTGTGACCTGGTGGCCCGCACGGTGGCGGCTCCCTTTGAGCTGCCGGTGGGCACCATTCTGAGCATTCTGGGCGGGCCCTTTTTCCTGTGGCTGCTGGTCCGCCAGAGAGGAGGCCGCACCCATGATTGAACTGCAGCAGGTGCAGGCCGGGTATCATAACCGCCCGGTGCTGCGGGGGGTGGACCTGGCTTTCCGCCCCGGGGAGGTGCTGGCCCTCATCGGGCCCAACGGCAGTGGCAAAAGTACCCTGCTGCGCACCGCCTTGGGGCTGCTGCCCTGCACCGGTGGGCAGGTACTGTACGACGGTGTGCCCCTCACCCAACTTTCCCCCCGGCAGGTGGCCCGACAGGCCGCCTTTCTGTCCCAGAACCGGACCATCCCCAACATCACCGCCCAGCGGATGGTGCTCCACGGGCGGTTCCCGCACCTTTCCTATCCCCGGCATTACCGGCCGGAGGACAAGGTCATTGTGCGGCAGGCGCTGGAAGAGGCCGACGCCGCCGATCTGGCCGACCGCCCCATGAACGAGCTCAGCGGCGGCCAGCGGCAGAAGGTCTATCTGGCCATGGCCATCGCCCAGCAGACCCCCACCGTGCTCATGGATGAGCCTACCACCTTCTTGGACATCGCCCACCAGCTGGGAGTCATGCAGATGGCCCGCCGTCTGGCGGCCGGGGGACGGGCGGTGGTGCTGGTGCTCCATGACCTGCCCCTGGCCATGGGCGGCGCCCACCGGTTGGCCGTCCTGCAGGACGGGCTGCTGGTGCAGAGCGGCACCCCCGAAGAAATCTACGAAAGCGGCGTGCTGGAACCGGTATTCAACATCCGGCAGGGCCGCACCCAGACCGCCGACGGCTGGCGGTATTACTGCGAGCTGCCGCATAAGGAGGAAGGATAAATGCCCCTGTTCCCCATGTTTGTGAATCTGCAAAATGCCCCGGTCCTCCTGGTGGGGGGCGGCACGGTGGCCCTGCGCAAGGCGGAAAAGCTGCTGCCTTACGGGCCGCACATCACGGTGGTGTCCCCGGCCATCGCCCCCGAACTGGCGGCGCTTCCCGGCCTGACCCTCTGCCGCCGTGCTTTTGCAGAAAGCGACCTGCAGGGCCCGCCCGCCCTGGTCATTGCCGCCACCAATGACGCTTCCCTCAACCACAGAATTTCCGCCCTGTGCAGGGCACAGCGCATCCCGGTGAACGTGGTGGATGACCTGGCCGCCTGCGGCTTTGTCTTCCCGGCCCTGGTGCAGCGGGGGCGGCTGTCGGTGGGCATCTGCACCGGCGGGGCCAGCCCCACGGCGGCGGTGTGGCTGAAGGAGCGCATCGAAGCCCTTCTGCCGCCCCACTTCGCGGCGGCTCTGGACAGGCTGGAAGCCCTGCGCCCGACCCTCAAGGCCCGGGTCCCTGACGAGCACGCCCGGGCTGAACGTTTCCGCGACGCTTTTGAGCGGGAGCTGGCGGTGCCTGCCGAACCTGCCGCCCAGACAGGCCATGTGGCCCTGGTAGGGGCGGGCTGCGGCAAGGCGGACCTGATCACCGTGCGGGGGCTGTGGCTGCTGCGGCAGTGCACCGCCCTGGTGTACGATGACCTCATCGACGACAGCCTGCTGGATGAGCTGCCTGCCGACGCCCAGACCTTTTACATGGGCAAGCGCAGCGGCCACCATGCGGCCCCTCAGGGAGAGATCAATGCCAAACTCATCGAGCTGGCCCGGGCCGGACACCGGGTGGTGCGCCTGAAAGGCGGGGATCCCTTCGTTTTCGGCCGGGGCGGGGAGGAAGCCCTGGCTTTGCGTCAGGCAGGCATCGACTTTGAGGTGGTGCCCGGAATCTCCTCGGCCATCGCCATTCCCGGGGAGGCGGGCATCCCGGTCACCCACCGCGCCCTGAGCCGGGAGGTGCACATCATCACCGCCCACACCCGGGCCGAGGAAACCCCCGACTACCGCCGGTATGCGGCGCTGGAAGGCACCCTGGTCTTTCTCATGGGCCTGCAGCGGCTGGAGAAGATCGCCGCCGACCTGCAGGCAGAGGGCATGGCAGGGGATACCCCCGCCGCCGTCATCAGCGGCGGCAACGCCGCCCACCGGGCTGCCGTGCGGGCCCCCTTGTCCGGCATTGCAGCGGCTGCCCGACAGGCCGGGGTCCAGGCCCCCGCCGTCATTGTGGTGGGCCCCACCGCCGCCCTGGACCTGTACGCCGATTTCCAATAAAAGAAAAACGGGAGAGCGAATTTTCGCTCTCCCGTTTTTTCATGCCTTTGTGTGGGCTTTGCGCCGCCGCCGGAGCAGCGCCGCCGCTGCCAGCAGGACCACCGCGGCACCGATGCCGCCGATGGCCAGGGGCAGGGGGATCCGGGGCTGCACCACCGCGGCCAGGGTATCCTCCCCCGGCTGGACGGTGAACACCAGGTAGCTGCCGTCGGCGGTGGTGTCGGCCCGCCGCCAGCTGCCGTCCGCGTTTTTCAGGTAAACGGCGGTGTTTTTCTGCTGGGGCAGGTAGTGCAACTGCCAGGAGGAACCGGCCGTTTCGGGCAGGGTGAACTGCCAGCTCTCGGTGTGCTGTCCGGGCACCAGGGGGGCTTCGTCGCTGGCTGTCATGGTCAGGTCCCCAGTGCCGAAGCTGCCCTCCGCCAGCAGGATGGGGCGGCCGTCCGCCCGCTGCTCGGTGCCGGACACCACAGTGGAAAGGGGCGTGTATACCGCGTCAATGACCTGGTCAAAGCGGATGTTCTCGGTGACGAAGGCGGGCCAGGAGGCGGTGCAGCCGTCCTTGGCCGGAATGGCCGGGGCCGCACCGGCGTCAAAGCTGCCGCCGTAGTCCACTGTCACGCTGCCCACCACGGCGCCGTCCGCCCGGAAGGTCAGCACAATGGTCCGGAACGCTTCGGGAAGCCCTTCCTGCTCGGTCAGGGCGGCAAACTCCGCAAAAGACAGGGGTTCGGCCTGTCCGGCATAGCTCACCCCGTCAATGCCGCCCAGGGTGTCGCTGACAAAATAGTTGCCGCTCTGTTCCGCGTCTTCACTTTGCAGCAGGTCGGTCAGGGTTCCGGATTCCAGGCCACCGGCCACGGCGCCCACCTGTTCGGTGCCTTCGGCCAGCACCAGGGCCCGACAGCCGGTGATGGTGGTACCGCTGCCCGCAATGCCGCCCACATGGGCGGCTCCGTCCAGACGGCATTTGGCGGCGCAGTCCCGGATGGCGCTGCGGCTGCGCCCCGCAATGCCGCCCACATAGTTCACATCTTCCTCGCTCAGGTCGGCGTAGTTGCGGCAGCCCATCACCGTGCCCATGTCCATGCTGCCCACAATGCCGCCGGCAGCCTCCTTCTTCACCTGCACGGTGCCGGTGTTTTCGCAGTCCCGCAGGACCACCCGGGTCTTGTAGGTCACGTTCAGAGAACTGTTTCCGCTGATCTTGGTGTCGTCCTCCGGGTCCAGGTCATTCTCCCGGGCCATGGCCCCGGCAATGCCGCCGGCATTCAGGTCGGCGTTCACGCTGCCCTCGTTGCGGCAGTTGAAAACCTTGCCCTCGGTATCGCTCTCGGTGTCACTGTCCGACACATCCTCAAACAGGTCGGAATTGTCCTGGGGTTCGGCGGCACCCAGCAGAGTGTTGCCGATGACATTCAGCTGGTCGGTGATGGCCTGGATGTCCTGGATCAGGGCTTGTGTGTGGTCCCCGGTGTTGGTGGTCAGGCTGCCCACCCCGTCCATGATGGAGGTCAGGCTGCCGTTCAGACTGTTGCGGGCGGCGGTGATCTCGTCCCGGCCGGTCACCTCCACGCTGGGCACGGTCAGGGTCAGCTGCCCGTCCAATGTCAGGGACCCTTCGTGCTGCAATTCGTTGTCGATATCCAGACTGGGGGCCCCGTGGGTGACTTCGCTGCGGTCCGCCGGTTCTTCTGCCGGTTCTTCGGGGACCTCCGGCACCGGTGTCTCTGCGGGCACCGGTGTTTCTGCGGGCTGGGGCGTCGGGGTGGCTTCCGATTCCGGCGGGGAAGACGGTTCCTGGGAAGGTACCGGCGTGACCTCAGGCGCCACGGTGGGGGTGGGGGAGGAATCGCCGATGCCCAGGTCGGTGTCGGCGTTGGTGTCGCTGCTGCCGGTGAGCTTGGTCAGGTCGGTGAGAGTGACTTCCTGGGTGCCGATGCTGATGCTGTTGGCCAGTTTGTCCAGCAGGGAATCCACCGCCGTGCGGGCGGAGTCCACCTGGTTTTGCAGGTTGGTCAGCCGTCCGGTCAGTTCGCTGGAGGAGGCTGCCGCATCCTGGTTGGCCTTGTTCATCAGCCCTTGCAGGGTGCTCAGCTCGCCCTGCAGCTGCTGCAGGGTGTCGGCACTGTACTGCAGCATGCTGGAAGGCTCCATCTGGCCCACGATGCCGCCGCCCTCCTTGCGGGCGTGGATGGTGCCGTAGTTGACGCAGCCCTCGATGTAGCCGGTCTGGCTGCCCGCAATGCCGCCCACGTTGTAGCCGATGTGGTCATACCCCACATCGCCCCGGTTGACGCAGGCCCGGATGACCCCGGCAGAGCTGCCCGCCACGCCGCCGATGTCGGTGATGTCGGCGGCGCGCTCGGTCTTGAGCAGGTCCTCCGCCGTCAGGTCTTCCAGTTCCACCTCGTTCTGGCTCACGGTGGTGTTGACCGCAGACAGGTTGCTGCACCCGGTCACCACACCGTCGTTGCTGCCCACAATGCCGCCGATGAAGTGGTCGCCGTAGACGCTGCCGGTGACCGTGCAGCCGGAAATGACCCCGTCGGCGGTGTTCACCCCGGCCATGCCGCCCACCTGGCTGGTGCCGGTGACGGTGCCGTCAAAGCGGCAGTTTTCGATGGTGCCGGCGTTCTGCCCCGCAAATCCGCCCACCTGGGCCCGGGTGCCCCCGGGCTGTACGGTGCCGGAAGCGGTGGTGTTGTACACAGACCCCGAGGTCTGAATGTACCGGAACAGTCCCTGCACGCTGCCGTCGGCGGTCAGGTTCAGGCCGCTGATCGTGTGGCCCTGGCCTTCCCACCGGCCGCCGAAGCTGGGAATGCCCCCGAAGCCGGTCCCGCTCAGGTCGATGTCTTCATCCAGGTAGATGATTTTGTCCTGGCTCCAGCTGTCCAGACGGCAGTTCTCCGCCAGTTGGACCAGGTCTTCGGCGTCGTTCAGATGGATCACGCCTGCCTCTTCCTCGGCCAGGGCGCCCAACGGCAGACAGCAGACCAGCAGGGCCGCGCTCAGCAGGGCACAAAGGCCCCGTTTCACTGTCTTGGTCATCATACTTCCTCCCCTTCGGTGTAGTTCTGGGCCCAGACCTCCGCGTCGGAAACCTCCTGCGGCAGGCAGTAGTCGGGCTGGGTGGGTTCGATGGTGGTGCCGGAGGTCACCGCCGCATGCAGGGTGCCGTTCAGGGTACCTTTGATCTCGGCGTCGATGACACCGTTCACATACCCGCGCACCCGGCCGCTTACGCGCATGCTGCCGCTGGCGGTGCGGTTGATGCGGGTCAGATCGATGGGGGCTTTCATGGCAAAGCTGGTGCGCTCCACGATCACATCGCCGATGAGCAGGATCTGGGGCAGCACCGCCAGCACCAGCAGGATGGAGACCACCGTGCCCCGGCCCAGGCAGGTGCCGATGGCCGCAATGACCGGGTTGGTGGTCATGACGCCGATCAGGGCGCCAGCCACCGCCAGGATGGTGCCGGAGGTGAAGATGGTGGGGAAGGCCTGGTTCAGCGCCGTGATCATGGCTTTCTGGATGGGCATTTCCTTCTTCAGGTCGGTGTAATGGCTGGAAATGACGATGGCGTAGTCGATGTTGGCGCCCATCTGGATGGCGTTGACGATGAGGTAGCCCAGGAAATACAGGGGTTCATTCTGCAGGGTGGGCACCGAAAAGTTGATCCAGATACTGCCCTGGATGACCAGGATCAGCAGGATGGACAGACCCACCGACTGGAAGGTGAACAGCAGGATCAGCACCACGAACAGGGCCGACAGCACGCTGATGAGCACGTTGTCCTGCACGAAGGAGCTGGACAGGTCCTTCACGTTGGTGGAGTTGCCTACCACATAGTAGTCTCCGCTGTAATACTGCCCGATGATGTTGTGCATGGTGGTCAGGAAGTCCATGGTCTCGGCACTTTCTTCCGGCAGGTTCAGGTAGACCACCATCCGGCTGTATCTGTCGCTCTGCAGCTGGACCTGGGCCCAGTTCAGCTGGTCGAACAGCTCGTCCAGGGTGTCCTGCATCTCCCCCTCCAGGGTGATGTTGCCGTCCTTCATCTCCCGCTGCAGGAACATGAACATGTCGAACAGGGGCACCTTGTAATCCCCGATGCCGCTGAGCACGCTGCCGTACTGGTTCTGGTCCACGGCGTACACCGCGTACAGGGCTTCCGCTGCCTCGTAGTCGATGCCCGCAATCTCCGAAAGCTGCCGCGGGGTCACGGCGTCGGCCAGCATGTAGCCGTCCAGGGCCTCGGTGTTGGCCAGCCCCTGGGCGGAATCCACCTCCGGGCAGGCTTCCAGCTGGTCCAGGATCTGCCGCTCGGCCTCGTAGTTGCCCTTGGGCACGATCACCGCCACCATGTTGTTGTTGCCGAAGGTGTTCTTGATCTTCTGGTGGGCGATCTGGCTCACGCTCTGCTTGGGGGTCACCAGGTCGGTGAAGCTGTAGCAGTAGGGGCACTGGTTGGCCAGCACGGCGGCAATGACCACCACCACCACAAAAATGGGCGGGATGATGAACCGGGTGGCCACGTCAAACTTGCCCAGGAAGGTGATCTGGGGAATGAGCTTGCGGTGGCGGGTGGCATCGATCTTGCGGCTGAAGACCATGAGCAGCCCGGGCATGAGGGTGAACACCGACAGCAGGCTGAACAGGATGGCCTTGATGAGCACGGTGGCCATGTCCCGCCCGATGCCGAAGTGCATGAAGGCCAGGGCCGCCAGACCGGAGATGGTGGTCAGTGAGGAGGAACTGATCTCCGGAATGGCCTTGGACAGGGCGGCAATGCAGGCCTCCCGGGTGTCCTTGGTCTCGTGCTCATCGGAAAAGCGGTGGCACAGGATGATGGCGTAGTCGATGGCCAGGGCCAGCTGCAGGATCACCGTCACCGAGTTGGAGATGAAGGAGATGGTGCCGCACAAGAAGTTGGTGCCCATGTTCAGCAAAGCGGCGGCCCCGAAAGTCAGGATCAGCACCGGCACTTCAGCGTAGGAGCGGGAGGTCAGGGTGAGCACCATCACGATGATCACCGCGGCAATGACCAGAATGACCCCCATCTCGTTGGCCAGGTCGGCGGACATGTCCTGCCCCACCTCGGTATCCACATAGACGTCATACCCGGCTAGCGCCTGGTCGATGCCGTCCAGGGCCTGCAGGCTGATCTCATCGGTGGCTGTCCCGTCAAAGGTCACGGTGTACAGGGCCGAAGCCTGTTTGTAGTGGTCGGCGGTGTCGTCGAACTCCACGCTGTACACCCCGTCCACCCCTTCCAGGGTCCCGGCCAGGTCCCGGGCCGTGTCGTAGGTCACGTTGGAGACCATCACCCGGGCCGTGCCGAAGGTGGTGAAATTGTCGTTCATTACGGTCAGACCCTGGCGGGTCTCGGTGCCGGCGGGCAGGTAGGTGGTGATGTCGTTCTCCACCTTCACCCAGCCCGACGCCACAACGCTGAAGATCAGCGCCAGGGCGTACAGCAGGAAGAAAAGATTGCGCTTGTCCACAATAAAGGTGGCAATCTTTTCCATCCCGCCGGTTTTCGGCTTCTTTTCTTCCATGGCAGAAAAATCCTCCCGTTGCAAGGTAAAAAAGCAGCCTTTTCCAAGGCTGTCATTCTATCTTAATACGGGAACCCTGCAAAAACCATATACAATTTTGAACATCTGTCAAAAGAAAGAAAGAAAATGAGCAAGGCAGACGGACCGATCCCGCCGGCACACAAACAAAAAAAGCAGGCAGAAACTTTCGTTTCTGCCTGCTTTTGGTCGAGGTGACAGGACTCGAACCTGCGGCCTCCTGGTCCCAAACCAGGCGCGCTACCAGCTGCGCAACACCTCGGCGGTATTACTCATTATAACCGCTGAGGCGGCGCCCGTCAAGCGCGGGGCCGGGGTTCCGTCCATCTGAATCAATAGGTCTGGGGCTGTTCTTCGCCAGTCATGACGCGCAGGGCACCCTGGGCCAGAGCCAGCAGTTCGTCCTCACCGGGATAGACGGTGATGGGGGCGATCCAGCCGATCTTCTGCTGCAGGATCTCCCGGGTGTAGTCGCTGTAGGCGATGCCGCCGGTCAGGATGATGGCATCCACCTTGCCTTCCAGCACGGTGGCCATGGCGCCGGCGTCCTTGGCAATCTGATAGTAGAAGGCATCCTGCACCAGCTTGGCGAACTTGTCGCCCTCGTGGGCCATCTTGTCCACCACACGGGCATCGTTGGTGTGCAGATAGCCGTTGAAGCCGCCGTTGCCGCAGATCTTCTTGTAGATCTCCTTCTGGGTGTACTTGCCGGAGAAGCACATCTTCACCAGATCACCGGCGGGCACGGTGCCGGCGCGCTCGGGGCTGAAGCAGCCCTCGCCGTCCAGGATGTTGTTCACGTCGATGACCTTGCCCTTGCAGTGGGCGCCCACGGACACGCCGCCGCCCATGTGGATGACGATGAGGTTCAGGGCATCATAGGTGGTGCCGTGCTCCTTGGCATACCGGCGGGCCACGGCCTTCTGGTTCAGGGCGTGGAAGATGCTGCGGCGGGGCAGTTCGGGCATGCCGGACAGACGGGCCTGGTCGGACAGCTCATCCACCACCACGGGGTCCACAATGTAGGAGGGCTTGCCGATGGCGTCGCCGATCTCCCGGGCCAGGATGCCGCCCAGGTTGGAGGCATGCTGCCCCTGCACACCGGCGATCAGGTCGGCCAGCAGGGCGTCGCTGACGGGGTAGGTGCCGCCCGGAATGGGCTTGAGCAGGCCGCCGCGGCCCACGATGACATCAAAGGAATGGATGTCGCAGTTATCTTCCTTCAGGGCGTCCAGGATGATCTGCTTGCGGAAATCCTTCTGGTCGATGATGGAGGCATACTTGGCGATCTCCTCGGTGGGATGGCGCAGGGTCTTGTCGAACAGCAGGGTCTCGTCCTCAAAAACGCCGATCTTGGTGGAGGTGGAACCGGGGTTGATGATAAGGCTCTTGATAGACATGGTAGCTCGCTTCCTTCTTCAAATGTTATTCTTCTCTTACCGTTCTCGCGGAATCAGCGCTCACTTATTCAGGGCAGCGGCCACCACAGCGGCCAGGGCGATGGAGTTGACCTTGGTCTGGAAGGAGTCGGAGCGGCTGGTCAGGATGGCGGGCACCTTGGTGCCGGTCAGGATGCAGCCGTTCTCGCACTTGGCGGTGTGCACCAGGGTCTTGTAGACCAGGTTGCCGGCCTGGATGTCGGGGAACAGCAGCACGTCGGCCTTGCCGGCGGCGGGGCGGTCCTGGGCGCCCTTGTGGGCAGCGGCTTCGGGGTCAATGGCAATGTCCATGGACAGGGGGCCATCCACCACGCAGCCGGTGATCTTGCCTTCTTCGCACATCTTGCGCAGTTCGTCGGCGTCCACGGTGCAGGGCATCTTGGGGTTGACAACCTCAACGGCGGCCAGGGGCGCCACCTTGGGGCATTCCACGCCGCAGGCATGGGCCACTTCCACCGTGTTCTCGATGATATGGACCTTGTCCTCCAGGGTGGGGTAGGTGATGAAAGCCACGTCGGACAGGAACAGCAGCTGCTCCACGCCCTCGATCTGGAACACGGCCACATGGCTCAGGGTCTTGCCGGTGCGCAGGCCCACTTCCTTGTCCAGGATGCTCTTCAGGAAGGTCTTGGTGTCCAGCAGGCCCTTCATGTACATGTCGGCTTCACCGTCGTGGGCCAGCTTCACGGCCTTCAGGGAGGCGGCGGTCTTGTCCGGCTCGTTGATGATGCGGTAGTCGGACAGGTCGATGTTCATCTCGGCGGCGATGGCGCGGATCTTGGCCTCGTCACCCACCAGGATGGCGTCGGCGATGCCCTGCTTGTGGGCTTCGGCAACGGCTTCCAGAACGGCGTCGTCCTCGGCGGCGGCCACCGCAATGGTCTTCTTGCCGCATTCCTTGACCTTGGAGATCAGTTCGTCAAAACTCTTGACCATAAAAAACACCTCGTTTTGTCATCACAAAGCTGAGTGGCCGCGGCGGGAATACCGCGGCACAGGCAGTATCTGTTAAAAGAATAACACCTGCCGGCCGGACGGTCAAGCCCCCTGCAGGAATTTGTCGCCGGATTGTGAAGAAAGTCACTGCAAAGGGAAAAGTGAAACATTTTACAAAGGGGGATTGTACCGCCTTGCTATTTTATAGGTAGGGAAAAAGGCGAATTTGGGCAAAAAGACAAAAAGAACCGGAAAAAGAAGTTGAATTTGAACAAGTTCGGGTATTGACAAAACCTTAACAACATGCAAAAATAAAGGTATCAGCGCGGAGACCAGAAAAGCCCGCCTGACTGTATGCACCCAGCCACCGCGACCCGGCCCGGCGCCCCTTGAAAACGCCGATCATGCACCGTATGACAGACCGTAACGGGACGGGTGCTATATTTGCGCCCCAAGCTGTTAGAATTTTAACAGTGGCGGCGGCAAACCAACAGGAGAAGAAGGCCCGAATCAATGACAACAGCCATGTATCCCGGCAGCTTCGACCCGGTCACCCGCGGTCATCTGGACATCATCAAGCGCGCGTCCCGCATGTTTGACAAGCTCATCGTGGCGGTGCTGAACAACAGCGCCAAGACGCCGCTTTTCACGGTGGAACAGCGGGTGGAAATGCTCCGGGAATGCTGCAAGGACATCCCCAATGTGGAGATCGCCAGCTTTGACGGCCTGACCGTCAACTTTGCCAAGGCCCAGGGAGCCACCGTCATGGTGCGGGGCCTGCGCGCCGTCACCGACTTTGAAAACGAGATGCAGCTGGCCCACACCAACCACGCCCTGCAGCCCGGGATCGAAACGGTGTTTCTGGCCACCTCCATCAAGTGGAGCTACCTGTCCAGCACCATCGTGAAGGAGGCTGCCCACTACCGGCAGGATGTGTCCCAGTTCGTCACCCCCAATGTGGAAGCCGCCCTGCAGGCCAAACAGCGCTGCGGCGACGTGTAGTTCCATTTTTCCAACGTCCGTTTCCGCCCTCCGGGGCGGTTGGAATAGAACCCCGAAACAGGCTATCCATCGAATTTCAATCTAATTTCAGGAGGCTGCTTACTTATGAAAAAGATCGTTATCGCATCCGCCTGCCGTACTGCCATCGGCAAGTTCGGCGGCACCCTGTCCAACGTTCCCGCCGCTGAGCTGGGCTCCATCGTCATCAAGGAAGCCATCGCCCGCGCCGGCATCACCGCTGAGCAGGTCGATCATGTGTACATGGGCTGCGTCATCCAGGCCGGTCTGGGCCAGAACGTCGCCCGTCAGGCCTCTCTGAAAGCCGGCCTGCCCGTCACCACCCCGGCCGTCACCGTCAACGTGGTCTGCGGCTCCGGTCTGAACTGCGTCAACATGGCGGCCCAGATGATCGAGGCCGGCGACGCGGACATCGTCGTCGCGGGCGGCACCGAGAACATGGATATGGCTCCCTTCGCCATGATGAAGGGCCGTTACGGCTACCGCATGGGCTATCCCATGGGCAAGAGCGAACTGGTTGACACCATGGTCAACGACGCTCTGTGGGATGCGTTCAACAACTACCACATGGGCATCACCGCCGAGAACGTGGCCGAGCAGTGGGGCCTGACCCGTGAGCAGTTGGATGAGTTCGCTTACAACAGCCAGGTCAAGGCTGACGCCGCCATCAAGTCCGGCGCCTTCAAGGACGAGATCGTTCCCGTCACCATCAAGACCAAGAAGTCCGAGATCGTCTTCGACACCGATGAAGGCCCCCGCCTGAGCCCGATGGAAGTGCTGGGCAAGCTGAAGCCCGCCTTCAAGAAGGACGGCATCGTCACCGCCGGCAACTCCTCCGCCATCAACGACGGCGCTGCCGCTCTGGTCATCATGAGCGAAGACAAGGCCAAGGAACTGGGCATCACCCCCATGGCTACCTGGGTCGGCGGCGCTCTGGGCGGCGTTGATCCCTCCATCATGGGCGTCGGCCCCATCGCCGCCACCCGCAAGGTCATGGCCAAGACCGGCCTGACCGTTGCCGATATGGACCTCATCGAAGCCAACGAGGCTTTCGCTGCGCAGAGTCTGGCCGTTGCTCATGACCTGGAATTCGACATGGACAAGGTCAACGTCAACGGCGGCGCCATCGCTCTGGGCCATCCCGTCGGCGCTTCCGGTGCCCGTATCCTGGTCACCCTGCTGTACGCCATGAAGCATCGCGGCGCTCACAAGGGTCTGGCTACCCTGTGCATCGGCGGCGGCATGGGCTGCGCCACCATCGTCGAGATGTAATTCGCGAACGGAGGAACATCCACTATGTCTTTTGTGAATACGGAAGTCCAGGGCGCTGTGGCCGTGGTCACCATCGACCGTCCCAAAGCCCTGAACGCCCTGAACCCCGAAGTCCTGGCCGACCTGAAGGCCGCCTTTGAGGGCATCGATCAGAACACCGTGCGCTGCGTCGTGCTGACCGGCGCCGGCGACAAGAGCTTCGTGGCGGGCGCGGACATCGGCTCCATGTCCACCATGACCAAGGCGGAAGGCGAGGCCTTCGGCAAGCTGGGCAACGACATCTTCCTGATGATCGAGCACTTCCCGCTGCCCGTCATCGCGGCGGTCAACGGTTTCGCTCTGGGCGGCGGCAATGAGCTGGCCATGAGCTGCGACATCCGCATCTGCTCCGACAACGCCGTCTTCGGCCAGCCCGAAGTGGGCCTGGGCATCACCCCCGGCTTCGGCGGTACCCAGCGTCTGGCTCGTCTGGTGGGCATGGGCATGGCCAAGCAGATGGTCTACTCCGCTCTGAACATCAAGGCGGACGAAGCCCTGCGCATTGGTCTGGTCAATGCGGTGTACCCGCAGGCCGAACTGATGGAGAACGTCATGAAGCTGGCCACCAAGATCGCCAAGAACGCTCCCATCGCGGTGCGCAACTGCAAGAAGGCCATCAATGACGGCATCTCCCTGCCCATCGACAAGGCCGTGGAAGTGGAAGAGAAGCTCTTCGGCGACTGCTTCGAGACCCACGACCAGGTGGAGGGCATGGGCTGCTTCCTGAGCAAGGAAAAGCCGAAACCCAAACCGGTTTTCACCAACAACTGATTTACTTATAAAACATTATTCAGGAGGGTTACTACTATGAAGGTAGGCGTTATCGGCGCTGGCACCATGGGCCAGGGCATCGCAAAGGCTTTCGCTCAGTGCGAAGGCTACACCGTCGCGCTGTGCGACATCAAGCAGGAATGGGCCGAGGGCGGCAAGGACAAGATCGCCAAGGGCTATGCCAAGCTGGTTGCCAAGGGCAAGCTGGACCAGGCTGAAGTGGACCGCCGTCTGGCTGCCATCACCGCTGGCCTGAAGGAAGACCTGTGCGCGGACTGCGACCTGATCGTGGAAGCCGCTTTCGAAGATATGAAGGTCAAGCAGACCACCTTCGGCGAGCTGGACAAGATCTGCAAGCCGGAATGCGTCTTCGCTTCCAACACCTCCTCCCTGTCCATCACCGAGATCGGCAAGGGCCTGTCCCGTCCTCTGGTGGGCATGCACTTCTTCAACCCCGCTGACCGCATGAAGCTCATCGAGGTCATCGCCGGTGTGAACACCCCCGCCGAGACCGTGGAGACCATCAAGAAGATCAGCGTGGAGATCGGCAAGACCCCCGTTCAGGTCAACGAGGCTGCCGGCTTCGTGGTCAACCGCATCCTGATCCCCATGATCAATGAGGCTGCCTTCATCAAGATGGAAGGTGTTTCCGACATCGCCGGCATCGACACCGCCATGAAGCTGGGCGCCAACCATCCCATGGGCCCCCTGGAACTGGGCGACTTCGTCGGTCTGGATATCTGCCTGGCCATCATGGACGTCCTGTACAAGGAGACCGGCGACAGCAAGTACCGTGCCTGCCCGCTGATCCGCAAGATGGTCCGCGGCGGCAACCTGGGCTGCAAGACCGGCAAGGGCTTCTATGTCTACAACGCTGACCGCACCAAGACCCCGGTCGACGCCCTGTAAACAGTAAGACGAGTTTCTCCCGCCCCCCAGACGGCGGCGGGGGAATTTCGTTTGCATAAGGAGGATTATCGCTATGGATTTCACCCTGTCCAAACAGCAGCAGATGGTACAGAAAATGTACAAGGAGTTTGCCGAAAACGAGGTCAAACCCCTGGCCAAGAAGGTCGATGCTGAAGAGTATTTCCCCATCGAGACTGTCCAGAAGATGGCCAAGCTCGGCATGATGGGCATTTATTTCCCCAAAGAATACGGCGGCGCCGGCGGCGATGTGCTGTCCTACGTCATGGCTGTTGAGGAAATGAGCAAGGTCTGCGGCACCACCGGTGTCATCATCTCCGCTCACACTTCTCTGTGCGCTGCTCCCATCTACGAGAACGGCACCCCCGAGCAGAAGGCCAAGTACCTGCCCAAGCTGTGCAGCGGCGAATGGATCGGCGCTTTCGGCCTGACCGAACCCGGCGCCGGCACCGACGCCCAGGGCCAGCAGACCTTCGCTGTGGATGAAGGCGACCACTGGAAGCTCAACGGCTCCAAGATCTTCATCACCAACGCCGGCTACGCCAACGTCTTCATCATCATCGCCGTCACCGGCTTTGTCACCGACAAGCGCGGCCGCAAGCAGAAGGAAATTTCCGCCTTCATCGTCGAGCGCACCGACCCCGGCTTCAAGGTCGGCAAGCCCGAAGACAAGATGGGCATCCGCGGTTCTTCCACCTGCGAACTGATCATGGAAGACTGCATCATCCCCAAGGATCGTCTGCTGGGCGTCAAGGGCAAGGGCTTCCAGCTGGCCATGGCCACCCTGGACGGCGGCCGTATCGGCATCGCTGCCCAGGCTCTGGGCATCGCCGAGGGCGCCATTGACGAGACCGTGGCTTACGTCAAGGAACGCAAGCAGTTCGGCCGCTCCATCTCCGCCTTCCAGAACACCCAGTTCGAGCTGGCCGAGATGAAGGCCCGCGTGGAAGCCGCCAAGTACCTGGTGTACGCCGCTGCTCTGAAGAAGCAGGCCGTCATGAACGGCGCCAAGGGCCGCTACAGCGTGGAGGCCGCCGAGGCCAAGCTGATCGCCGCCCGCACCGCCAGCGACGTGACCCGCCGCTGCCTGCAGCTGTTCGGCGGTTACGGCTACACCCGTGACTACCCCATCGAGCGGATGATGCGCGATGCCAAGATCACCGAGATCTACGAGGGCACCAGCGAAGTCCAGATGATGGTCATCTCCGGCGCGATGCTCAAGTAAGGAGGGCGCAGTACAATGAAAGCAATCGTTTGTGTCAAGCAGGTCCCTGATACCCAGGGCAAAGTCGCCGTCAAGGCGGACGGCACCATGGACCGTGCGGCCATGGCCACCATCACCAACCCCGACGACCTGAACGCCGTGGAGGCTGCTCTGCAGCTGAAGGAACAGACCGGCTGCGAAGTCGTCGTCGTCACCATGGGCCCGCCGCCGGCCGAAGGCATGCTGCGTGAGCTGATCGCCCGCGGCGCCGACCGCGGCGTGCTGGTGTCCGGCCGTGAATTCGGCGGTTCCGACACCTTCGCTACCTCCCAGATCCTGGCCGCTGCCGTCAACAAGATCGGCGTCGGTCCCGACGACATCGTCTTCTGCGGCCGTCAGGCCATCGACGGCGATACCGCCCAGGTCGGCCCCCAGATCGCTGAAAAGCTGCATCTGCCCCAGGTCACCTATGTCACCGAGATCAAGAAGGACGGCAACAGCCTGACCGTCAAGCGTCAGCTGGAAGACGGCTACATGGAACTGAAGGTTCAGACTCCCTGCCTGCTGACCTGCATCAAGGAACTGAACACTCCCCGCTACATGAGCGTGTCCGGCATCTTCGAGTGCTTCGACAAGCCCATCGAGGTGTTTGACTACAACGCTCTGAAGGACGATCCCCTCATCGAGACCGACACCATCGGCCTGAAGGGCTCTCCCACGAACGTCTACAAGTCCTTTGCTCCCCCGGTCAAGGGCGCCGGCATGATGGTCGAAAGCGCCAGCCAGCTGGTTGGTCTGCTCAACGACAAGCACCTGATTTGAGGAAGGAGAGTACTACAATGGCAGAATTCAATGCTATGGACACCGCCGCCTTCAAGGGCGTTTGGGTCTTCTGCGAACAGCGCGAAGGCCAGATGCAGACCATCAGCTATCAGCTGCTCAGCGAAGGCCGCAAGCTGGCCAATGACCTGGGCGTGGAGCTGTGCGGTGTTGTGATGGGCAGCGAGCTCAACGAAGATTACATCAAGGCTCTGGGCGGCTACGGCGCTGACCGCGTCTACTACGCCGACAGCCCTCTGCTGAAGGACTACACCACCGACGGCTATGCCAAGGTCCTGTGCGACCTGGTCATGGAGAAGAAGCCGGAAATCGTGCTGATCGGCGCCACCAACCTGGGCCGTGACCTGGGCCCCCGCTGCGCCGCCCGCCTGCACACCGGCCTGACCGCCGACTGCACCCATCTGGATGTGGATGTGGAGAAGTACAAGGAATTCCTGCGCACCACCTCCAACATCGATGTGGACAACACCAAGTTCGAAGAGAACACCAACCTGAAGATGACCCGTCCGGCTTTCGGCGGCCACCTGATGGCCACCATCATCTGCCCGCGCTTCCGCCCGCAGATGTCCACCGTCCGCCCCGGCGTCATGCAGACCCAGCCCTTTGACGAGGCCGGTGCCGCCAAGGTCGTGGTGGAGAACATCACCCCCGAACTGACCGCCGAGGACATCCATGTGGAGATCCTGGACATCAAGAAGAGCGCCAAGAAGCTGGTCGACCTGATCGGCGCCGACGTGGTCGTGGCCGTGGGCCGCGGCATCAGCGCCGACCCGGAGAAGGGCATCGCCCTGGCCGAGGAGCTGGCCGGCGTTCTGGGCGGCGTTGTGGGCGCTTCCCGCGCTGTCACCGACGCAGGCTGGCTGTCCGCCGACCATCAGGTGGGCCAGACCGGCAAGACCGTCCATCCCCGCATCTACGTGGCCCTGGGCATCTCCGGCGCCATCCAGCACCTGGCCGGCATGCAGGACTCCGAGACCATCATCGCCGTGAACAAGAACGAGGGCGCCCCCATCTTCGAGGCCGCCACCTACGGCGTCGTGGGCGACCTGTTCAAGGTCGTGCCGGAGCTGATC
>CALXHN010000022.1 GCA_944388105.1 uncultured Gemmiger sp.
TGATTTTTGATGAACCCACCGCTGTTCTGACGCCTCAGGAAATCGATGAACTGATGGACATCATGCGCGGCTTCAAAAAGGAAGGCAAGAGCATTCTGTTCATCACCCACAAACTCAATGAGATCATGGCGGTGTCGGACCGGTGCACCGTGCTGCGCAAAGGCAAGTGCATCGGCACTGTGGATATTGCCGACACCACCAAGGAAGAGCTGTCCCGCATGATGGTCGGCCGTGACGTGCAGTTCGCGGTGGACAAGGCGCCCGCCAAGGTGGGGGATGTGGTGTTGTCGGTGCGGGACATGACGGTGCCCGGTCATGCGCACAAGAAGGACGCTGTCCGCGGCGTCTCCTTCGATGTGCGCGGCGGCGAGATCGTCTGTCTGGCCGGCATTGAAGGCAACGGTCAGACCGAACTGGTGTACGGCCTGACAGGTCTGGAAAAGATTACCCACGGCACCCTGACCCTGGACGGCAAGGACATTACCCATGCCAGTATCCGCCAGCGCTCCAAGGACGGTATGAGCCATATTCCGGAAGATCGCCACAAATACGGTCTGGTGCTGGACTATTCCCTGGAAAACAACATGGTTCTGCAGCGGTACTGGGAACCGCAGTTCCAGAAAGCCGGCTTCATCAACAAGGCGGCTGTGCGGGAATATTCTGACCGCCTGATCAAACAGTATGACGTGCGCAGCGGTCAGGGCAGTGTGACCATTGCCCGCAGCATGTCCGGCGGCAACCAGCAGAAAGCCATCATTGCCCGGGAAATCGATAAGGACCCCAAGCTGCTGGTGGCAGTGCAGCCTACCCGCGGCCTGGATGTGGGTGCCATTGAATATATCCACAAACAGATCGTGGCCGAACGGGACCGCGGCAAAGCCGTATTGCTGGTCAGCCTGGAACTGGACGAGGTCATGAACCTGTCCGACCGCATCCTCGTCATGTACGAAGGAGAAATCGTGGGCGAATTCGATCCCAAGACCACCACGGTCCAGGAACTGGGCCTGTATATGGCCGGCGCCAAAAAGCAGGGAAAGGGGGCGCAGTAATTCATGAGCCGTAACAAAAACAATCTGGGCATGGCCCTGCGGCAAAAAAGCAGCAGCGTGCTGGCTGCGCTTCTGTGCATCCTGATCGGCCTGCTGGTCGGTCTGGTGGCACTGTTCATCATCAATGCGGAACATGCCTGGGACCAGGGCTTTTTGCGCATCATCCAGGGCGGTTTCTATGACTTCCCCTACGGTGTGGGCAAGACCCTGACCAACTCCGCACCGCTGATCATGACCGGCCTTTCGGTGGCTTTTGCCTTCAAGACCGGCCTGTTCAACATCGGTGCTGCCGGCCAGTATACCCTGGGCGCCTTCGGCGGTCTGTACTGCGCCCTGATCCTCAACCTGCCCTGGTATGTCTGCCTGCTGGCTTCCGCGCTTTTCGGAGCGGTATGGGGCGCCATCCCCGGCATCTTCAAGGCGTATCTGAACATCAACGAGGTCATTACCTCCATCATGTTCAACTGGATCGGGCTGTATATGGTCAATGAGATCATCTATGCCCGGGGCACCGGTGCCATGTATGATGCCAACAACACCCGTACCTGGAAGCTGGCAGAACGTTCGCCCGGGTCGCTTATTCCGTCCTGCGGTATGTCGGATATCTTCCATACGCCCAGCACTACCATTGCCATTTTCCTGGCCATTGCGGCGGCCATCCTGGTCTGGGTCATTCTGGAAAAGACCACCTTCGGCTACGAGCTCAAGGCAGTGGGCCTGAACAAAAACGCGGCCCGGTATGCCGGTATCAACGAGAAAAAGAACATCATCCTCTCCATGACCATTGCCGGCGCGCTGGCCGGTTTCGGCGCAGGTCTGCTGTACCTGTCTGCCGGCGCGGAGTGGAATCCCCTGAATACCACCAGCCTGCCGGCCATGGGCTTCAACGGCATTGCCACCGCTTTGCTGGCGGCGTCCAATCCCATCGGCACCATCTTCTCCTCTCTGTTCATCTCCCATATCACGGTGGGCGGCAGCTTCCTGCCCACCCGGTATTTCCCCACCGAGATTGCCGACCTGATTTCCGGCATCATCATCTATCTGTGCGCCTTTGCCATGCTGTTCCGCGGCGTGATTGAAAAGAAGCTCCACGCCGGTGCCAATACCCCGGACGCCAACGCAGAACCCGCCGCACAGACAAAGAAGGAGGGCAAATGACATGCTGCTGCTGATCAAGTATACCCTGTTGTATGGCATTGTCCTGATGCTGGTTGCCCTGGGCGGTATGTTCAGCGAACATTCCGGCATCATCAATATCGCCCTGGAAGGCATCATGGTTATTGGCGGCCTGGGCGGTGTTCTGGCGGTGGCTATGCTGCCCAATACCTTGCCGGCATTTGTGATCGTTACCGTGTCCGTATTGGTGGCGGCTTTGTCCGGTATGGTGTTCTCCCTTTTGCTGGCCTTTGCCTCCATACACCTGAAAGCCGATCAGACCATAGGCGGTACGGCACTAAACATGCTGGCCACCGCCATTGCCATCATCCTGGCCAAGAACTTCAACGGTTCCACTTCCGCCAAGATCGACTACACCAACAACGCATTCCTGTTCAAGATCGGCGGGCTGGAACTCAGCATCTTTGTGCCGCTGGGCATTGTTCTGCTCATCATCAGCTATATCGTCATGTACAAAACCCGGTTTGGCCTGCGCCTGCGTGCCTGCGGTGAACATCCTCAGGCGGCCGATTCGGTGGGCATCAACGTCTATAAGATGCGGTACAGCGGCGTGCTGATTTCCGGTCTGCTGGGCGGTATCGGCGGTCTTGCTTATATCATCCCCAGTGTGCAGACCTGGAATTTTGAGGTGGGTGTGGCCGGTACCGGCTTCCTGGCACTGGCCGTTATGATCTTCGGCCAGTGGAAGCCTGTGCACATCTTCGGCGCGGCCATGTTCTTTGCCGTGTTCAAGAGTCTGGCCAATATTGCGGATGCCACCATCCTGTCCCAGCTGGGCTGGTCTTCCAACATCTACAATATGATGCCTTTCATTGCCTCCATGGTCATCCTTGCCTTTACCAGCAAGAACAGCATGGCGCCCAAGGCCGAAGGCATTCCCTATGACAAGGGCAGCCGCTGATTGAACCTGAACCCATGAAATGCCGTCTGCGGGCGGCATTTCTCTGTTTGTGCCGCTGCGCAGCGGCCAATCCGTCCGAAAGGGGGACCACAACATGCGCATGTACGACATTATTGCCAAAAAGCGGGATGGCCGGATCTTGACTGACGAGGAGATCGCTTTTGCCGTCAACGGCTATGTGGCGGGCTCCATTCCCGATTATCAGATGAGCGCTCTGCTCATGGCCATCTACCTGAAAGGCATGACTGATGCCGAGACCGCCACACTCACCGAGGTCATGGCCAGGTCCGGAGATATGGTGGATCTTTCTCCCATCCCCGGCATCAAAGTGGATAAGCATTCCACCGGCGGCGTGGGGGACAAGACCACCCTGGTGGTGGCTCCCATTGTGGCGGCCTGCGGTGTGCCGGTGGCCAAGATGAGCGGCCGCGGCCTGGGCCATACCGGCGGCACCATCGACAAGATGGAAGCTGTGCCCGGGACAAGGACCTCTCTCTCCGAAGAAGAGTTTTTCGCGCAGGTGCGGCGGATCGGCCTGTCAGTCATCGGCCAGAGCGGGGAAATCGCGGTGGCGGATAAAAAACTGTACGCCCTGCGGGATGTCACTGCCACCGTGGGCTGTATCCCGCTGATCGCCTCTTCCATCATGTCCAAAAAGCTGGCCGCCGGATCGGATGCCATCTTGTTGGATGTGACCATGGGAACCGGTGCTTTCATGCAGAATCTGGAGGACGCCATCGAGCTGGCCCGTCTGATGGTCTCCATCGGTACAGCCCATGGCCGCAAGATGGCCGCCCTCATCACCGACATGGACCGCCCCTTGGGGCATAACATCGGCAATTCGCTGGAAGTGCAGGAAAGCATGGCAGTGCTGCAGGGCAAGGGCCCTGCGGATTTGACGGAAGTTTGCCTGCAGCTGGCCACCAACATGCTGCTGCTGGCCGGCAAGGGGGATTTCAAGACCTGCCGCGCCATGGCGGAGTCTGTGCTGAATGACGGCACTGCTTTCACCAAATGCTGCCAGATGTTTGAGGCCCAGGGGGGAGATACCACTGTGCTGCGGGATGCCGCCAGATTCAAGAAAGCCCGCTATTCCCGGGCCATCTCCGCCCGGGCAGACGGCTATATCACCGCCCACAATGTGGAAGATATCGGCATTGCCAGTGTGCTGCTAGGGGCCGGTCGGCAGACAAAGGAAGACAGCATTGATTTTGCAGCCGGCATCACGCTGCATAAAAAGCTGGGGGATGCGGTACACAGTGGACAGACCATTGCCACCCTGTATGCCGACGACCCGGCGCTGTTCACGGCAGCGGAAGAAACATTCTGTCGCAGCCTGACCATCGGGGCAGAAAAGCCTCAGGAGCCGCCGCTGATCTATGCACGCGTCACGCCGCAGGGCGTGGAGCGGTTCTGAAATCTACATACCAAGGTATAGCAAGGTCCGGCTTTCCGGCTGTATCCGGCAGTCGGTAAGCCGGACCCTTTTTCTGATAAGGAGAAACCATGCATAGCGCCGATTTCATTTTTCAAATCAGCCCCTATGATACGCAGCTTTTGCTGCCGCAGGTGAGCAAGGCTCTGGAAAAGCGCACAGAGATGGCGTCCCGAAAAGCCTGCCCCGGTATCTGGAAACAGACAGACCGTCTCAATGCCCTTGCAAAAGGGCGAAGCCCCCGGCGGACCAGAGCCAGAAGTGTTGTCTTTCTGGTTCTCGGGATCTTTCTGCTTGTGCCTGGGATCATGGAACCGCGGGAATTATTGCTTCCTTTGGTTATGGGGGCGCTGGCTGTTTGTGCGGGAGGCGCCGGCCTCTGGAGAAGCTTCCGGCGAAAAGAAAATCCGTTTGATCAACCGGCGGCCAGACTTTTGTCTGGTCTGAGCGCATTGCCGCAGGAACATCTTTGTTTGTCGTTTGCACCGGAAGGAATGACATTCTCCGCCAAAGAGGAGAAGGACAGGACAGTGGTTCCATGGCATGATTTTGAGTCTGTGGTAGAAACTGCTGACGCCATTCTTCTGTCACATGGAGACCGGGTGACGCTGCTGCAGAAAAAGGATCTGGTCAGTGGCACAGAAGAAGATCTTCGGGCCTTTTTGCGGGACCGGATCCGGGAGTGGTACTCTGTTTGAGAGGTGCCCATATGGAAAAAATCATATGGAAGGCCGGTACGCCGGTCTGTTCGCTGCATGACATGCAGGTAAATGATTTCCGAATTGAGAAAGACCGGATGATCCTGTGCACTTCCACCGGCCTTGTCAGAACGGTGCCGCCCTGCGGCCAGCAGGACGGCCATGTGGAATTTTTCCGGGTGAACTGGGACTTCAGTTATGCCTATCTGCTCCGGTATGATGGACTGGCAGGCAATACAGGAACTTTCCAGGGAGAAAAGATGTTCTTGAAGGAGTTTCTGCGTCGGTTCCCAACGCCGGACTATATGATTCTGGATGAAACATATGGGTATCATCAGGCCAAATACAGCGGCTTTTTCCAGGTTGGAAAGGAAATCCAGGAATGCCTGCTGGAAATTTGTTATGACGGAGATCTGGTTTTTGTGATTCAGGAATGAACCTCGATCCTGTCTGAATACCCAAAGGGAATGGACGGTGTAAGCGCTATGTGCGGACGGTATCAGTTCTCCACAGAAAAATACAGAGAATTTCAGCAGATCGTGCAGGATGCCAGACGCCGCAGCGGACGTCCTGCAGAAAAATCGGATGTCCCTGTTACGGGAGATGTTGTCCCCACCGGAGAAGCTCCGGTCCTGGTTGCCAGTGCCAACAAGGTGGTGGCGGTGTTTCAGCGCTGGGGGATCCCCGGATGGCGCGGCGGACTTGTCATCAATGCCCGGGCGGAGACTGTCTGCGAAAAACCGATGTTCCGGCGCAGTGTGGTGGGACGCAGGTGCGTGATTCCGGCCAGTGGCTATTATGAGTGGGATGCCAAAAAGCATAAATACTTTTTCCGTCTTCCGGACAAACCGCTGTATCTGGCGGGAATTTATGATTGTGTGGATGGGCAGGACCGGTTTGTGGTGCTTACCACGGCACCCAACGAGACGGTCCGGGATATCCATGATCGGATGCCTCTGATCCTGAGCCATGAACAGGTGCGCCCCTGGCTCACTGATCCGCAGGCGGCTTTGGAATTGCTGACATCGGTTCCGCCGCCCTTGGAACGCAGCTGCGAGGACGGCCAGCTTTCGCTGGATGATTTTATGTAAGGGCATGCTCGCATGAGGATTCGGAATGTTGCCATCATGTTTTGTATGTGCCCCAGGCAACGGACATAAAATGGTGCGGCCGGGTATACTTTCAACGGAAAGCAAGGCTGGAATGGACCCGGCAATAACCAACGAATAAAAAGCAGAAAAGAAAGGATGAACCCATTATGCTGGAAATCGGGACTCAAGCGCCTGCCTTTACCCTCAAGGACCAGGACGGAAACACGGTCAGCCTGTCCGACTTTGCGGGAAAGCGGGTGGTCGTGTATTTTTATCCCCGTGACAATACGCCGGGCTGCACCCGGCAGGCCTGCGCTTTTGCGCAGAATTTTGACGGTTTTCGCTCCCGCGATGTGGTGGTCATCGGGATCAGCAAGGATTCGGTGGCTTCTCACCTGAAATTTGCCCAGAAATATGAGCTTCCGTTTATTCTGCTCTCTGACCCGGAACTGCAGGCCATTCAGGCCTATGACGTCTGGCAGGAAAAGAAACTGTACGGCAAGGTCAGCATGGGCGTTGTGCGCACCACCTATGTGATCGACCCGCAGGGCAACATTGAAAAGGTGATGCCGAAGGTCAAACCGGACACCAATGCCGCTGACATTCTGGCCTATCTGGATGGAGTACAGTAAAAGGGGAATGTAATGCGTATCATTTTGTCTCCCGCCAAAAAGATGAATGTGGACACGGACAGCCTAGACTGGCAGGACTTGCCGGCATTCCTGGACCGTACCGAACAGCTGCTGGACAGCCTGAAAGGGATGTCTTACGAAGAACTGAAAAAGTTGTGGAAATGCAACGACCAGCTGGCGGAACTGAATGTCCAGCGGGTCCGGAACATGGATTTGCGGCGCCATCTGACGCCGGCCATTCTCAGTTATGAAGGAATCCAGTACCAGTATATGGCTCCCGGTGTTTTTACCACCTGGGAATTTTCGTATATCCAGGAACACCTGCGGATCCTTTCCGGCTTCTATGGCCTGCTTCGCCCTTTTGACGGTGTGACCCCCTACCGGCTGGAAATGCAGGCACGCCTGTCGGTCAACGGCGCCCGGGATGTCTATGCCTTCTGGGGGGATTCCCTTGCGGCGCAGCTGTTTTCCGAGACAAACTGTATTATCAATCTGGCCTCCCGGGAATACAGCGTCTGCGTGTCCCGGTATCTGCCGCCGTCGGTGCGGTTTATCACCTGTGTGTTTGGGGAAGAAAAAGACGGCAGGATCCTTGAAAAAGCCACCATGTGCAAGATGGCCCGGGGAGAAATGGTACGCTTTATGGCGGAACGCGGAATCACGGACCCGGTGGAGATACAATCGTTTGACCGTCAGCACTTTCACTTCTGCCCCGAACGCTCGGACGAAAGCACATATGTGTTCCTGCGGGAATCCGGCGGGGCCGGAGCGAATAAAGGCAGAAAATAACAGAAAAGGGCGGGGAGCCGGATGGTGTGTGCGGCAGCCCCGCCTTTTCTGAGCGCTTTGCTTGCCAAAAAGCCGGATTTATGGTACCGTAGTAACCACAAAGCAACACAGGGTGCCCGGGGCTTTCGCTGGCCGGGAGAATAGGGAAGCAGGTGAAAGACCTGCGCGGGACCGCCGCCGTAATGGCTGAGTTCGGCCCATTGATGTCACTGTACCGATGCGTATGGGAAGACAGGGCCGCACATTGACGCCAGAGCCGGAAGACCTGCCTTGCTGTTTGAATACTGCCTGAACCGTTGGAATGAACCGCTGACGGTGCGGGGCAGGGCCCGTGCAGCGGACGGACGAAACGTTTGCGCGGTAAAACTATGGTACACCGTGTTTTGGCGTGCTTTGTTTTGGTACGGGCCTTTTCTGCCGTTATGGCAGGAAGGCCCTCTTTTTTTGCGGTGGTCACGGTCGGTTCGGACAAGGAGTATTTTCTATGAAAACGAAACATCCCATCCGCCTGACGGAGCTGGCTCTGGGGCTGGCGCTTCTGACCTTCGGGTGCGCCCCGGCGGCACAGGAAGAAATGCCGGCGGCCTCGCCGCAGACATCCGGTGACTATGATCCGGTCACCATCACGAACTACAATTATGCCGGAGATGAAGTCAGCTATACTTACGAAAAGGCCCCCGAGCGGGTGGTGGCGGTATACCAGGGTTCCATCGAGACCATGATCGCCTTGGGACTGGAAGACCGGGTCATTGCGTCCTACGGTCTGGACAATGAGGTGAAAGAGGAATGGCAGTCCGGCTTCTCCAGAATGAACTATAAGGACGACGTTTTCGCACCGGATAAAGAGACGATGACCCTTCTGGAACCGGATATGATTCTCTCCTGGGGCTCTCTTTTCAGTGAAAAAAATCTGGGAGACGTGAGCAGCTGGAACCAGAAGGGGGTAGCTACCTATATCAATTCCAACACGCGGGGCGGCGGACGTCCCCGGACGCTGGAAAACGAGTATACGGATATACTGAATCTGGGCCGCATTTTTGATGTGGAGGATAAGGCGGAAGCCCTGGTGGCGGAGATGCGTACCTGCGTGGCGGATACACTGGAAGCGGCCGAACAGAACCCTGCACAGACAGTGGCGGTGGTGGAGCCGATGGGGAGCGGAATCAGCAACTATGGTGCGGATTCCCTTGCCGGAGATATGGTGACCCAGCTGGGCGGCACATTGGTCAAACCGGATGGCGGCGAAATGGGAAAAGAAGACCTGGTTCAAGGGGATCCGGATGTGATCTTTGTGGTCTACATGGCGTATTCCGGAGATGACCCCGAAACGGTCGTCGCCCAGCAGCTGGCAGCCATTACCGAAGATCCCGCTTTTGCAAGCCTGTCCGCCGTGCAAAACGGACGTGTTGTGCCGATCATGCTGGGGGATATCTATGCAGCCGGACCGCGCACAGTGGACGGCATCCGTACTATAGCGGCCGGCATGTATCCGGAAGGGCAGACATCTGCCGCCGAGGCAGTCGCATGAAGCGGGAAAAAACGCGAAGGACGCGGTGTTTGCAAAGTCGGGCGGGCACCACAGCGGCTATTCTGCTTTTGGCCGCAGGGCTGATGGTCTCGCTGATTGTTGCGGTGACTATGGGAACCACCCGCCTGCCTGTGGGGCAGGTATACACGGTGATCCGGTACGAACTGCTCCACCTGGTGTGCGGGCAGCCCATTCCGAAAAAATGGGCACCGGGAACGGCGGTCCATGATGTGGTCTGGCTTATCCGTCTGCCTCGCCTGGTTTTGGCGGCTGCAGTGGGGACCAGCCTGTCGCTGTGCGGTGTGGCCATGCAGGCTATTGTCCAGAACCCCCTGGCGGACCCGTACATTTTGGGTGTCTCTTCCGGAGCTGGTCTGGGTGTGACCCTGGCCGTTCTGTTGGGGGTAGGGACCGCACTGGGCAGCAATTATGTAGGCCTGATGGCTTTTGCCGGTGCGCTGGGAATCTCCTGCGCAGTGGTGGCACTGGCCAATGTGGGCGGCCGTGCAAACTCTGTCAAATTGCTGCTGGCAGGCAGTGCACTGGCTGCGGTGTGCGGGGCGGGCACCCAGTTCCTGTTGTATCTTCGCAGCGCCGACCATGCCGACTCCGAGATCATGCGCTGGACAATGGGCAGCCTTTCGGCCGCCGATTGGCCCAACAATGTTGTGATGCTTTTGGTGGCAGGCGGCGGAACGGCTTTCTTTCTTACCCAATGCCGGACCCTGAACCTGATGCTTTTGGGGGACGAGACCGCCGTGACGCTGGGTACAGACCTGCACCGGTATCGCATTCTTTATCTGGTGGTAAGTTCCCTGATGGTGGGATTCGCCGTATATGCTGCCGGTGCCATCGGTTTTGTGGGCCTGGTGGTCCCCCATGTGGTACGTCTGCTGTTTGGCACCGACCACCGTCGCCTTGTTCCGCTGTGTGCCCTGTCCGGAGCGTTGTTTCTTCTTTGGGCTGATGTTCTGTGCCGTACGATCCTGCCCGGAAATGAGATCCCGGTGGGCATCCTGACTTCCTTGCTGGGAGCACCGGTTTTTCTTTGCCTGATGGTGCGGCACCGCTACGGATTCGGAGGCGGCGCATGAATATTACCATAAAAAACCTGGAAAAACAGCTGGATGGGCAGCCTGTCCTGCGAACAATAGACCTGGTGATCCCCGAACACAAGGTGTTGGGCATCATTGGTCCAAACGGAAGCGGAAAATCTACATTGCTGCGCTGTATCTGCCGCGTGCTGCAGCCCGACGGCGGGGCAGTGCTTCTGGATGGCCGTTCCCTGCGGGAATACTCGCCCCGGCAAACGGCCAGAAGGATGGCCACGGTGGCCCAGCACAACACCTACAATTTTGATTTCACGGTACAGGACATTGTCCTTATGGGGCGCAGTCCGCACAAGCGTGCTTTTGAACGGGACGACACCCAGGATTACCGCATCGTTTCCCAGAGTTTGGCGCAAGTGGGGATGGATGGCTTTCAGCATCGCAGCTTCTCCAGCCTTTCCGGTGGGGAACGGCAGCGTGTGATCCTGGCCCGGGCACTGGCACAGCAGACGCCCTGCCTGCTGCTGGATGAGCCCACCAACCATCTGGACATCCGGTATCAGCTGCAGCTGATGGAACTGGTACGGGGGTTGGGGCGTACCGTAATTACGGCTGTGCACGATCTCAATATTGCGGCCATGTACTGCGATACCCTGGTAGTCATGCAGGCGGGCTGCATTGTGGCTTCCGGAACACCGCAAGAGATTCTGACGCCCGCTCTCATCCGGCAGGTATACGGCGTTCAGGCCCGGGTCCTGGCGGATGAAAATGGGGTACCCTATATCCTTTTCCGCCCCGAATGTGGTACAATATCAAAATAGCCTTGCTTGTATGGCGGGCTGAGCAGGAGAAGATGAACCATGCCAAAAACCTTGTTGTGTGTCAGTTTCGGTACCAGCGTGCCCGAGGCACGGCAAAGCATTACAGCGGTGGAATCCGCCTTACAGCATACGGCGCCGGAACTGCCTTTTGTACGGGCCTTTACAAGTCCCACGATCCGCCGCATCCTGCAGGCGAGAGGGGAGACCGTACAGAGTCTTCCCCAGGCGCTGGATGCACTGGCCGGTCAGGAGGTGGCCGTACAGCCGACGCATTTACTGTATGGGCAGGAATACGATCATATCCGCAGTCTGGTAGAGGCGCGGCGGGAACAGTTTGCCCGGATCGTGCTGGGTAAGCCCTTGCTGGCGGGTCCGGAGGACCTGCGTGCTCTGGCGGCCGCACTGGATGAAGCGTATCCCCCGGTCCCGGGGGAAGCACTGCTGCTGATGGGGCATGGAACGGTTCACTTTGCCGGTATTGTCTATCCGGCATTGCAGGCGGTTCTCCATATGATGGGACGCACGGATGTATATGTGGCTACGGCGGAAGGCTGGCCGGAACTGGAAGACGTGCTTCCGCAGCTTCTGCGCGGCGGGTATGAAAAGGCACATCTGCTGTCGCTGATGCTGGTGGCGGGTGACCATGCCCGCAATGATATGGCTGGAGAAGGACCGGAAAGCTGGAAATCCCGTCTGCAGGCCAAGGGAATCCGTGTCCGCTGTACCCTGCAGGGGCTTGGCATGCTGCCGACAGTGCAGGCCATGTATGCCGCCCATCTTCGCGAATTGCTGGGGAAAGAGCATGAACTTTGAACACTACATCCGCAGCGGACAACGACTTCTGCGCTGCGGTTACACCACCGGCACCTGCGCTGCGCTGGCCGCTCAGGGGGCATCCCGGCTGCTGCTTTCCGGTGCTGTTCCCCGTACGGTCTGCCTGGTTACGCCCAAAGGGTGGCCGGTGCAGGTGCTGCCGCAATTTTGCCGTATGGAATCAGGAAAAGCGGTCTGCGGTATCCGGAAAGATGCAGGAGATGACTGTGACGTTACCGACGGGATGACCATCGTGGCGTCGGTTTTCCGGACCGACTTGCCGGGGATCACCATTGATGGCGGGACGGGCGTAGGCCGGGTGACCAGACCGGGGCTGGATCAGCCGGTGGGGGCGGCAGCCATCAATACAGTGCCCCGCCGTATGATTGAAGAACAGGTCAGGCAGGTCTGCGCCCAACAGGCGTATTCCGGCGGATTGCTGGTAGAAATCAGCATTCCCGGCGGGGCCGAAGCGGCGCAGAAGACTTTCAATCCCAAATTGGGGGTGGAAGGCGGACTGTCCGTGCTGGGAACCTCCGGTGTGGTGGAACCCATGAGCGAGCAGGCGCTGGTGGACACTCTGGCGCTGGAAATCCGTCAGGCCGCCGCCCAAAGCCGACGCCTGATCCTCACCCCGGGCAACTATGGCGCGGACTTTCTCCATACAAATGGCCTGGACGCCCTGGGAATTCCGGTGGTCAAGTGTTCCAATTTTATTGGCGATGCGCTGGATATGGCCGCTGCTGAAGGGATCGAACAACTGCTTTTGGTGGGGCATATGGGAAAACTGGTCAAGCTGGCCGGCGGTGTGATGAATACCCATTCCCGCTATGCGGATTGCCGTACCGAACTGATCTGCGCGCATGCCGCTGTCAGCGGCGCCGGTCCTGAACTGTGTGCCGCCCTGCTGGCTGCGCCGACGACCGATGCCTGCCTGGAACTGCTGGAACAGGGCGGACTGCGGGATGCTGTGATAGGGCGGCTCCTGGCAGCGATTTCTTCCCATCTGCAGCAGCGGGCCGGAGATTTGTGTCAGGCCGGAGCGCTGCTTTTTTCCAACCAATATGGCCTTTTGGGCCTGACCGATACCGCAAAGGAGATTCTTGCACAGTGGAAACCATAAAAGGGACTCTGTATGGGGTCAGCGTAGGACCGGGCGACCCGGAACTGCTCACATTCAAAGCAATGCGTGTTATGCATCAATGTCAGGTGATCGCGGCACCTCAGACAAAAAGCGGCGAAATGCTGGCACTGGAAATTGCAAGGCAGGCCGTGGACCTGAGCCGTAAAGCCATTGTGCCGCTGCATTTTACCATGAGCCATGATGAAGGGGAACGCCGTCGGGCCCATGAAGCTGCTGCAGAAACGCTGCGGGGATATCTGGATGCGGGACAGGATGTGGCTATGCTGAACCTGGGAGATGTTTCGGTATATGCCACATTTGGTTATCTGCAGACCATTCTGGAAGAACAGGGATATCACACAGCCATGGTGGCGGGGGTCCCCAGTTTCTGCGCTGTGGCAGCAAGGCTGAACCGGTCACTGACCGGCGGCATGGATACACCGTTGACCATTGCTCCCGGAAGCATCCCTCTGGAAGACCTTCTTTCGACCCCCGGCGCCAAGGTGCTTATGAAAAGTGGTCGGCAGCTTCCCCGTGTGCTGGACACTCTGTCAGACGCCGGTCTTCTGGAGAAAAGCGCCTTAGTGTGTAATTGTGGTCTGCCGGAAGAGCAGGTCTGGGATGACCTTGCCCATGACCGGCCGGAAGGCAATGCCGGTTATTTTGCTACGATCCTGGTCAAATAAAAAGAAAAGGGGGAGAATACGGTGATCCATTTTGTGGGAGCGGGACCGGGTGCACCGGATCTGATTACCTTGCGGGGGGCAGACCTTCTTGCCAAGGCGGACTGTGTGATCTATGCAGGCAGTCTGGTCAATCCGGCACTGTTGGGTCTGACCAAGCCGGACTGCGCCATTTATAACAGTGCGGAGCTGACTCTGGAGCAGGTACTGGATCTTATGAAGGCCCAGGAGGCACAGGACCACATGACCGTGCGCCTGCACACCGGAGATCCCTGCCTGTATGGGGCGGTCCGGGAACAGATGGATGCTCTGGATGCGGCCGGCCTTTCATACGAAAGCACCCCCGGTGTATCCAGCTTCTGCGGAGCTGCTGCGGCTCTGGATGCGGAGTATACATTGCCCGGTGTCAGTCAAAGCGTGATCATCACGCGGATGGCCGGCCGGACCCCGGTGCCGGAATCAGAAAATCTGGCAGCCCTGGCGGCCCATGGCGCCACCATGGTGATTTTTCTTTCTGCCGGAATGCTGCCTCAGGTGCAGGCAGCGTTGCTGGAAGGCGCATACACGCCGGATACCCCCGCGGCGCTGGTTTATAAGGCCACCTGGCCGGAAGAAAAAGTGGTGCGCTGCACAGTGGGAACCCTGGCCGACTGCGGCCGGCAAAACGGGATTTCCCGTACGGCGCTGGTCCTGGTGGGGGACTTCCTGGGAAATCGCTATGACCGCAGCCGACTGTATGATCCGTCCTTTACCACCGGATACAGAAAAGGGGCCGAATCATGAGTGTCGGACCGGTCGTCCTGCTGGCATTCACTGACCGGGGACAGTGTTTGGCCGAAACGCTGGCCGACGCTTTGCATGGCCAAGCTGCCCGCTGCGGCAGGCCGCTGTCTTTGTCCCAATGGACAGCGGAACATTTTTCCCGCGCAGGGGCACTGGTCTATGTGGGAGCAGTGGGCATTGCGGTGCGGGCCATTGCACCGTACGTGAAGAGCAAGGTCAGCGATCCGGCGGTCGTGGTGGTGGATGAGAGCGGCCGTTGGGCAATCCCCCTCCTTTCGGGGCATCTGGGCGGGGCCAATGATCTGGCCCGCCGTATAGCGGGTATCTGCGGAGCTGCCGCAGTCATTACCACCGCTACGGACATTCGGGGCGCTTTTGCTGTGGATGAATGGGCAAAAAGACAGAACTGCGTGGTCCTGCAGCCGCACAAGATCAAAGAAGTGTCGGCTGCCGTGCTGGCCGGCAGAACGGTAGGAGTAAACAGTGACTTTCCCGTTTCCGGGAAACCGCCCCGCTGCGTGCGTGTCGCGGATGACCAAACCTGTGACCTGCGGTTGAGTATTCGCAGACAGGACCGGGATGTGCTGCAATTGGTTCCCCGCATTGGGGTGCTGGGGATCGGCTGCCGCAAAGGGATCACACCGGAAGCACTGGAAACAGCCCTGGCGCAGATGCTGGCCCGGGCGGGCATCTGCGAACAGGCGATTGTGGCTGCGGCAAGCATTGATCTGAAAAAGGAGGAATCGGGCCTGCTTCGCTTCTGCGCGTCCCACGGCTGGCCCTTGCGGACCTATTCCGCAAAGGAGCTGGCAGCGGTGCAGGGAAGGTTCAGCACCAGCGCCTTCGTGCAGCAAGTCACAGGGGTGGACAACGTTTGTGAACGCTCTGCCGTTCTGGAATCCGGCGGGACGCTTTACAGCAAAAAAAATGCGGGCAATGGGGTCACGATGGCCCTGGCATTGCAGCCTTATGCCCCGGATTGGAGATGGCAGGATGAATAAGCTGTTTGTGGTGGGCCTTGGACCGGGAGAGGCCAGGTATCTGACCGAACAGGCCAGAGAAGCTCTGGAAAGGGCGGACTTGATTTGCGGGTACTCGGTATACATTGATCTGATCCGGCCTTTATATCCCCAAAAAGAATACTTCACGACCCCCATGAAACAGGAAATAGACCGCTGCCGGTATGCCCTGGATTCAGCGCAGCGGGGAATTACCACCGCCATGGTCTGCAGTGGGGATGCCGGTGTGTATGGGATGGCGTCTCCCATACTGGAACTGGCGGGGGATTACCCCGATGTGGAAATCGAAGTTGTGGCCGGTATTACAGCGGCACTGTCCGGGGCAGCCGTGCTGGGCGCTCCGCTGGGCCATGATTTCTGTGTGATCTCTCTGTCCGACCTGCTTACGCCCTGGCCGGTCATCGAGACGCGACTGGAATGTGCGGCAAAAGGCGATTTCGCACTTTGTCTGTACAATCCCGGCTCGAAAAAACGGGCGGATTATCTGCAGAAGGCGGTACAAATTCTTATGCGGGCCGGCAAAGCACCGGATACCTGTTGCGGATATGTACGCAATATCGGACGTGAAGGGCAGCAGACGCGGACCCTGACCCTGGCCGAACTGGAATCTGCCCCCATGGACATGTTCACCACGGTTTTTATCGGTTCCTCCACCACCCGGATCCTGGAAAATCAGCTGGTCACACCTCGGGGGTATCGCCAGTGAAAGTTGTCCTTTTTTCCGGCACCACCGAAGGCCGCCGCTTATCCCGTACCCTGGCAGCCATGGGAGCGGAAGTGACGGTATGCGTAGCCACTCCCTACGGCGCAGAAGAGCAGGGGCAGTGTGCCGGCGTAAGGGTGCATGTCGGACGTCTGGAACCGGCTGATATGGTGGCCTTGCTGCGGCAGGCCGATTTGTGCATCGATGCGACCCATCCTTATGCGGAGGTGGCCACCGGAAACATCCGGCAGGCAGCCGCCGCGGCGGGCGTCGTCTGCAAACGGCTGCTGCGGCAGCCCAGTCCGCTGCCCCGGGACAGTCTGGCTGCACAGGATGCCGCCGGTGCCGCCGCACTTTTGCAAAAGACAACGGGCAATATTTTGCTGACCACCGGTGCCAAGGAATTGTCTGCCTTTTCCGGGCTGGATCCGCAAAGACTGTATCCGCGTGTGCTGCCGCTGACCGAAAGCCTGCAAGCCTGTGAGGCAGCAGGCATCCCGCACCGTAATATTATCGCCATGCAGGGGCCTTTTACCACCGAGATGAACATTGCACTGCTGCGCCAGTTTTCTGTTCGGTATCTGGTCACCAAGGACGGCGGCTCCCAAGGGGGATTTGCCCAAAAAGCAGAAGCCGCACAGGAGACGGGTGCAACGCTGGTGGTGATCCGTCGGCCGGCGGATTCCGGTGAAACCGAAGAACAAATTCTCGCCTTTTGCAAAGGACTGATTTCATGAGCATTACACTGTTGGGAATAGGGAGCGGTGACGCCAGAACACTGACGCTGGAAGCGGAGCAGGCCCTTTTGCGTGCCGGCTGTATCATTGGCGCCAAGCGCCTTCTGATGCAGCTGCCGGATGGCTGTACGGACAACCGGGTCGCTGCCACCAAGCCTGAAGCCATCCTTCAGGTGCTGGAGGAAAACCGGAATCTGGATTGTGTGGTGGCATACAGCGGGGACAGCGGATTCTATTCCGGCTGCCGCAGTTTGCTGCCGTTGCTGCGCGGTACACAGGCGACGGTGCTGCCGGGACTTTCCAGCGTACAGCTGCTGGCTGCAGCTCTGGGGCGGCCCTGGCAGGATTGGGTCCTGATCAGTGCACATGGCGTGGATTGTGATGCCGTATCTGCAGTCATGCAGGGGCATCCGGCGTTTTTCCTTACTGGGGGGACGCTGGGCCCTGCGGCACTTTGCGCCCAACTGACGGAGGCCGGATTAGGCAATTTGTCTGTGACGGTCGGGGAAGATCTGGGTACATCCGCTGAAAAAATTACAGTGACCACTGCGGCGGAAGGTGCCGGAAGCCAGTTTTCGGCTTTGTCGGTGCTGCTGGCGGAGGCGGCACCTGTGGGACCCCGGCGTGGGCCCGGGTGGCCGGATGAATGGTTTGTCCGGGGACAGGTCCCCATGACAAAACGGATGGTCCGGGCTGCTGTTCTGGCCTGTTTGGCACCGGCTTCTGATGCCATTGTTTGGGATGTAGGGGCCGGAACCGGCAGCGTCAGTGTGGAACTGGCGGCAATGGCAAACAGGGGCAAAGTGTTTGCGGTGGAGTGCAGGGAGGATGCCTGTGACCTGATCGAGGCCAACCGCCGCAAATTTGCGGCCTGGAACCTGCGGGTGGTGTGCGGCAGGGCGCCGGAGGCATTGCAGGACCTTCCCAGGCCGGACGCGGTGTTCATCGGCGGGACACGCGGCAGTATGGCGGAAATCGTCCGGACGGCGCTTTCCAAAAATCCTGCTGTGCGCCTTTGCATCACGGCCATCGCTCTGGAAAGCCTTTCTTCCGCCATGGAGGTGCTGCAGTCCTGCGGCATCAAACCGGACATAACCCAGGTGGCGGTCAGTCAGACAAAAGCAGCCGGACATGTACACATGCTCACGGCGCAAAATCCGATTTTTATAATTACGGGGAACTGCGATGATTGAATGTATGGTGACCGCCCCGGCATCGGGCAGCGGCAAAACGGTGGTGACCTGCGCCTTGCTGGCGGCGCTCAAACGGCGCAGACATGATCCATGCGCTTTCAAATGTGGACCGGATTATATTGACCCTATGTTCCACCGCGCCATTTTGGGGGTGGAAAGCCATAATCTGGACCTTTACCTGTCCTCCGAAGCCACGGTGAGGAGCCTATATTCCGACGCCTGTGCCGGACATGGTGCCGCGGTCTGTGAGGGGGTCATGGGATTCTACGACGGGGTGGGAGGGACCACCAGCCGTGCTTCGGCATGGCATCTGGCACACACACTGGGAATGCGGGTCCTGCTGGTGCTGCGCCCCAAAGGGACCAGTCTGACACTGGCTGCTGAGATCCGCGGTCTGGCAGAGTTTGTTGCCCAAAGTCATGTGGCGGGAATCTTCCTCAATGACTGCAGCGAAGGATTGTATCACACACTGGCTCCGGTGCTGGAAGAAAAGACGGGACTGCCGGTCATCGGATATCTTCCTTCCATGCCGGAAGCTCAGTTTGAAAGCCGCCATCTGGGCCTTTATACAGCCATGGAGATTGTGGATCTGCGGGCCCGCATCAACGCTGTGGCCGCAGTGGTTCTGCAGACGGTGGACTGGAACCGGTTTGAAACTCTTTTTGCCGTCCCGGACCGCACCGCCGTGCGCCGGCCCTATCCCCAGCCTGTGGCCAGGGTGGCCATTGCCCGGGACGAAGCCTTTTGCTTCACCTACGCCGAAACGGTGGAGGCCTTCTGCCGTGCGGGGCTGGAACCGGTATTTTTCAGCCCGCTCCATGATGCGGCGCTCCCGCCGGATGTGGGGGGACTGTACCTGCCGGGAGGGTACCCGGAACTCCACGCCGAAATGCTTTCCCGCAATGAAAAGATGAGACAAGCCGTATATGACGCTGTGCAGGGGGGCTTGCCCACGGTGGCGGAGTGCGGCGGCTTTTTGTATCTGGAACAGTCCCTGCAGGATCAGGACGGCCAGACCTTCCCCATGGTGGGCATTTTACCGGGACACGGTCTGCGCACCGACAAGCTTGTCCGGTTTGGCTATGCCGAACTGACTGCACGGCAGGGAGGCCTGCTTTTCCGTCAGGGGGAAAGCACCCCCGTGCATGAATTCCACTATTGGGACAGCACGGAAAACGGGGAAGCCTTTGAGGCAGTAAAGCCTGTGTCCGGCCGCAAGTGGCTTTGCGGCTTTACTACGCCCACCCTGTATGCGGCGTTTTCTCATCTGTATTTTGCCGGAAATGCCCAGATGACCCGACGGTTTGCCGCAGCCATTCGCAGCCGTACCGGCCAGGAAGGAAAGTCGGAAGAATGAGCAAAAAAGAACAAGTCCTGCGCGAAATGATGGGATCGATCACGCCGGCAGACGAAAACGCGCGCTGCGCGGCTCATGAGCGCTGGGCTTCCTGCGCAAAGCCTTTGGGTGGTCTGGGACTGTTGGAAACCATGATCGAAGATATGGCAGCACTGACGGGCACAGCGGATGTACACCTGGAAAAGCGGACGCTCCTGGTACTTTGTGCCGACAACGGTGTGGTGGCTGAAGGAGTCAGCCAGACAGGCAGTGAGGTCACTGCCGTGGTGGCGCGTCAGCTGGGGGCCGGACAGAGCACTGCCTGCCGCATGGCAGCGATTGCTGACTGCAAAGTGGTTGCGGTGGATATGGGAATTCTGAATCCTCCGCCGCTGCCCGGGGTGCTGAATGCGCGCGTGGCCAACGGAACGGGAAATATTGCCCAGGGACCGGCCATGACCCGGGAACAGGCCGCCGAGGCTGTATGGAACGGGATGGAACTGGTCCGTCTCCAGAAAAAGGCAGGCGTACAGATGCTGGCGGCCGGGGAGATGGGAATCGGCAACACCACCACAGCCACTGCGGTGACCTGTGCTTTGCTGGGACTGGACCCGGCGGATGTGACCGGAAGGGGCGCAGGCCTGTCCGATGCCGGTCTGCAACGAAAAATACAGGCTATCCGGCAGGCGCTGGCCGTCAATGCACCTGATGCCGCCGACCCGTTGGATGTTTTGTGCAAAGTGGGTGGACTGGATATTGCCGGACTGTGCGGCCTGTTTTTGGGCGGGGCGCTGTACGGGGTTCCGGTTCTCATGGATGGCGTTATTACGGCCGCCGCCGCGTTGTGTGCGGCCAAACTTTGTCCTGCATCGGACAAGGCCATTTTTGCCAGTCACTGTTCTGCCGAACCCTGCGGCAAACGATTGCTGGATGCGCTGCACAAAAAGCCGCTGATCACGGCAGGCCTGCATCTGGGGGAGGGAACCGGTGCCCTGGCAGCCATCCCACTGCTGGATATGGCGCTGGCGGTTTACGGGGGCTCCACTTTTGCCGATTACGGAATGCAGGCCTATACGCCTCAGGGAGGCTCCTCATGCTGACCTTTGTGGTGGGCGGGGCAGGCAGCGGCAAGAGTGCGTACGCCGAGAAATTGCTGGCAGCTTGTCCGGCACCCCGGTATTATCTGGCAACGATGCAGATCTGGGATGAGGAATGCCGCCGTCGGGTGGAACGGCATAAGGCCATGCGGGCGGGACGTGGATTCCATACCCTGGAATGTCCGCTGAATCTTGTCGGGCTGGACCTGCCGGCCACCGGCTCTGTTCTGCTGGAAGACCTTACCAATCTGGTTGCCAACGAACGATATGCGCCGGATGGTGCCGGTCCTGGTACGCTGGAAGCCGTGTGGGCAGGCCTTGAGAAATTGTACGGGCAGAGCACCCATCTGATCGTGGTGGGAAATGAACTGTTCTGCGGCGGTGCCGACTACAGCAAAGAGACGGTGGAGTATCTCCGTCTTTTGGCAAAACTGCATCGCCGGCTGGCGGCCCGGGCCGATCATGTCTGTGAAGTTGTGTCCGGTTGTCCCTGGTATTATAAGGGAAAGGAACCTTTCTATGGTCCAGTTTGAAACGATTGCTGTGGCCTTTGGCATGTTCAGCGCACTGCCATTGCCCCAGCCATCCTGGAACGAAAAAAATATGCGGTATGCCATGTGTGCGTTCCCCCTGGTGGGGGTGGTCTGCGGCGGCGTGTGGGCTGCCTGGGCATGGGGCTGTGCGTATCTGGGCCTGCCGGTGCTTCTGCGGGCAGCAGGACTGTGTCTGGCTCCGGTCCTGGTTACGGGCGGAATCCATCTGGACGGCTATGCCGACACCTGTGATGCACTGGCCAGCTGTGCCGAACCGTCCCGCAAACAGGCGATCCTGTCGGATCCGCATTGCGGTGCTTTTGCGGTCATACGGCTGTGCAGTTATTTTGTTGCTACGCTGGGCCTGTGTGCAGCCATCACCCCCACGCCTGCGGCCGCATTCTGCATGGGAGTATGCTTTACTCTGGAGCGAGCCCTGTCCGGTCTGGCCGTGACCAGTTTCCCGCTGGCCAAAAATACGGGCCTTGCCCATACCTTTGCCACAACGGCCGACCGAAACCGCGTGCGGCTGGTGCTGACGGTTCTGTGCATCATTCTGTGTGCGGTGCTGCTGGCGGCAGGAGGCGGACTGGCGGCTGCGGCTGCCCTGCTGGTCTTTTGGCAGTATTACCATACCGCAAAAAAACGGTTTGGCGGCCTCAGCGGGGATCTGGCCGGCTGGTTTGTGCAGCGGGCGGAGTTCTGGATGCTGGCTGCCCTGACGGCCGGACAGTGGCTTTGGGGGTGGACGATATGATCTTGATAACCGGACCGCTGTTTGCCGGCAAGACGGATTTTGCCCGTACACTCTGGCCGGACCCGGAGACATTTCCGGATAAGGTGTGCATCGATGCCCAGAATCTGGCACAGAACTGCCGGGACCTGTCGGCTCTGGCGGAGCGCCTGTCCCGACAATATTCCATCATCACCGTCACGGAAGTGGGGGGCGGGGTGGTGCCCACCGATCCTGTCCAGCGTGCTGCACGGGAAAACGCAGGGCGGCTGAGCTGTATGCTGGCATCTCGCGCCGATACGGTCGTGCGGGTTTTCTGTGGATTGCCGCTTGTGCTGAAAGGAGAACTTCCTGAATGAATATTTATCTTTTGCGGCATGGCCTGACCATCTATAACGCCCAGAAGCGCTACCAGGGACAGCGGGATATTCCGCTGTCTGCGGAAGGCCTTGCCATGCTGCGCAAAGCTGATTTTGACACCGACCTGGTTTACGTCAGTCCGCTGACCCGTGCCCGTCAGACGGCGTCGGTGCTGTTTCCAACTGCAAAGCAGGTTCAGGTAAAGGACCTGCAGGAAATGTGCTTCGGCAGCTTTGAAGGCCGCAACTACAAGGAAATGGAGCACGATCCCGATTATCTGGCCTGGGTCCAGGCTAACTGCGAAACGACCTGTCCGGACGGCGAACGCAAAACCGATTTCTGCAACCGGACCTGTGCGGCTTTTTCCAAGCTGGTGGATGAGTGCATTGCCCAGGGACGGCAAGTCATGGTCATTGTGGCGCACGGCGGGACCCAGATGTCTGTTATGGAGCGGTATGCTGTGCCGCATAAAGACTATTATCAGTGGTGTGCACCCAATGCAGGCGGATACCTGCTGGACGCCTGTGATTGGCAGCAGAAACACATTCTGCATGTGATCAAGACGGTGCAATACACGAAAGAGGAGACCGTATGATTCTGTGCGCCGCGATTCTGTGCGGATTTTTGCTGGACCTGATTCTGGCGGACCCTGTCTGGATGCCGCATCCGGTGGTATTCATGGGAAAGGCCATCACCTTTCTGGAACCTCGTCTTCGCCGCTTGTTTGGCGATACGCCCCGTGGTCAGCTGGCAGCCGGCGCGGTGCTGGCCGCCATTCTTCCCTTGGGAACGCTGCTCCTGACCGGCACCATCTGTTTCTGGGCAGCAGCCCTGCATCCGGCGGCCGGCTTTGCCGTACAGACCTTCTGGTGCTGGCAGGCACTGGCGGTCCGGGGCCTTGCCAAAGAAAGCCGTCATGTATTTTTCAGTCTTACCCGGGAGACATTGCCCCGGGCCAGACAGGCCGTGGCGCGCATCGTGGGGCGGGATACACAGAATCTGACGGCAGAAGGCGTGACCAAAGCGGCGGTGGAAACGGTGGCAGAAAATTTCTCGGATGGAGTTATGGCACCTTTGCTGTATATGTTCATTGGCGGGGCACCTCTGGCTCTGTGCTATAAGGCTGTCAACACCATGGACAGTATGGTGGGCTACAAGAATGAACGCTATCTTTATTTCGGCAGAGCTGCGGCACATCTGGATGATATCGCCGGATACCTGCCTGCCCGGATGGCGGCCTTGTTCTGGATCGCCGCAGCGGCACTGACCGGGCATAGTGCGCAGGGCGCCTGGAAAATCTGGCGGCGGGACAGACGCTGCCATGCCAGCCCCAACAGTGCACAGACCGAATCCGCTTGTGCCGGCGCGTTGGGCGTACAGCTGGCTGGTCCGGCCTTCTATTTTGGAAAGCTGTATGAAAAGCCCACCATCGGGGACCCGCTGCGGCCGATCGAGCCGCAGGACATCCTGCGCGCCAACCGTATGCTGTATACGGCTAGCGTGCTGGCCCTGGCAGTGGGGGAGACGGTGCGTGCGTGCATCTGGCTTTTGTCATGAAAACAAGAACGGAAAAAGGAGCCTTTATGCCAACATTGATACATGGGGGAGATTGGGCCGGATTTGCGGCCGAATACGGCAGACTTCCCTTGGATTTTTCCGCCAATATCAGCCCGCTGGGTCTGCCGGAAGGAGTACGTGATGCCATTGCATCTGCGGCAGCCCAACAGGACCGTTATCCCGACCCTTTATGTCGCTCTTTGTGCGCTGCGATTGCCGAAAGCCGGGGCTTGCCTGAAAATTGGGTCCTTTGCGGAAATGGGGCGGCGAATCTGATCTGGCGGTTGGCTATAGCTGAAAAACCGCGCCATGCTCTGCTGGTGGCACCTACCTTTGCGGAATATGCTTCCGCACTGCAGAGTATCGGGTGCGAGGTTCAGGAATACGTTCTGGATGCCAGGGATGACTTTGCCATCGGCAGGGATTTCCTGGATCTGATAACGCCGGAAACCGATATCGTCCTGTTGTGCGAGCCCAACAATCCCACCGGACGCACTACGGATAGGACACTGCTGCAAGATGTTCTGGAAAGCTGCCGAAAAAACAATACCTTGCTGGTGGTGGATGAATGCTTTAATGAGTTTTTGGATGATCCGTCTGCACATACGCTGGAAAGCTGCCTGTCTCAAAATCCGCAGCTGCTGATTCTCAAGGCCTTTACCAAGTGGTACGCCATGGCAGGAGTACGCCTGGGATATCTTCTGGGAAGCAGTCCGGATCGGCTGGAACGGCTGCGCAGAGCGGGACAGCCGTGGGCCGTGTCCGGATTGGCACAGGCAGCGGGCATAGCTGCATTGAAGGAAAAGGAATACAGCCGTGCCCTTCATGCGCTGATTGCAGCGCAGCGCCCTCTGATGGCCGCCGGACTGACTTCACTGGGATGCCGGGTAGTTCCGGGAGAAGCCAATTATCTGTTATTCTACCATCCGGCCCGCGACCTGGTCGGAGCATTGCGCCGTAAAGGTGTTCTGATTCGGGATTGCTCCAACTACACCGGCCTGGAACAGGGCTGGTACCGTTGTGCTGTGCGAAGCCCAGCTGAAAATCAAACTTTTTTGCGGGTCATGCAGGAGGTGCTTTGAGTGAGCAGATGTATTATGGTACAGGGGACCATGTCCGGTGCGGGCAAAAGTCTGCTTGTCACCGCTCTGTGCCGAATCTTTCGCCAGGATGGGCTGAAAGTGGCGCCCTTCAAAAGCCAGAATATGGCGCTTAACAGCTATATAACCCGGGATGGATTGGAAATGGGACGGGCTCAGGTGGCGCAGGCAGAGGCCGCTGGTCGGGAACCGGACGTGCGCATGAACCCGATTCTGCTCAAGCCTTCCAGTGATACCGGCAGTCAGCTGATTGTCAATGGCCGGGTGCGGGGACAGTATGCGGCACGGGATTACTTTGCCATGAAAAAGACCCTGGTCCCCGACATTGAACGTGCTTACCGGAGCTTGATGGAAGAAAATGATGTGATCGTCATTGAGGGCGCGGGCAGTCCGGCAGAAATCAACCTGAAAGCCGATGATATTGTCAATATGGGGCTGGCAAAATTGGTGGACGCACCGGTTCTGCTGGTTGGTGATATTGATCGCGGCGGCGTGTTTGCCCAGTTGTACGGGACGGTCTCTCTCCTGGAAGAGGAGGAACGTGCCCGCATTGTTGGGATGGTCATCAATAAATTCCGTGGTGATGTGAGTTTGCTTGAACCTGGCCTGCAGATGCTGCGCGAAAAAACGGGCGTACCGGTGCTGGGGGTTGTGCCGTACGGACAGTGGGACATTGATGATGAGGACAGTCTGGCGCCCAGGCTGAACCAGACCCGGGCGGAGCGCCCTGTGGATATTGCGGTGATCCGGCTGCCGCGCATCTCCAATTTTACAGATTTTGCACCCCTGGAAAGTCATCCTGCCCTGGGGGTTCGTTATGTAGCAAGCAGCCAGCAGCTGGGAAGTCCGGATCTTGTGATTCTCCCCGGAACCAAAAGCACCATGCAGGATCTTCTCTGGCTGCGGAGCTGCGGTCTGGAGGCCGCTATCCAGAAACTGGCGGCAAACGGCATACCGGTTCTTGGAATCTGCGGCGGGTATCAGATGCTGGGCGTTTCGATCAGCGATCCGGACGGCGTAGAGGAGAAAGGAACGCTGTCCGGCCTTGGTCTTTTGCCTTGCCATACGGTATTTGCACCGCACAAGACCCGTACCCGTATGCAGGCGGATGTTTTGGCCGCACCCTTTGCCGGAGCCAGGGCGGATGGATATGAAATCCATATGGGATGTACCAGCCGTACAGGCGGAGCCCCGTTCAGCAGACTGCATACAGGCGCGGAGGATGGTGCGGTACAGGGACTGGTATTCGGAACGTATCTCCATGGTTTGTTTGATACGGCAGATATGACTGACCATCTGGCAAAGTGGCTGCTGCAGCGGAAGGGGCTGCCGGTAACCTGGGCCCCTAGTATGGATCGAACCGCCTATAAAGAGGAACAATATGATCAATTGGCAGCCAGTGTACGTGCGGCGCTGGACATGCCGGCAATCTATCGTGCAATGGAGGAATACAGCCATGAATAAGGGACTGGTACATCTGTACTGGGGCGAAGGAAAAGGAAAGACCACAGCCGCCTTTGGGCTGGCATTGCGTATGTTGGGCAGTGGGGGCAGCGTTACTGTGGTACAGTTTCTTAAAGATGGCCAAAGCAGTGAATTGGAACCGCTGCGCCGTTTGGGGGCCAAAATATATTCGGGACAGCCGGGAACAGGATTCTTTTCTCAGATGAGTCCGGAAGAACGGCAGCGGGTGCGTGCACGCCACGATGAACTGCTGCGGCAGGCGGTGTCGGAAGCCTGCGATTTGCTGATTCTGGATGAAGCCTGTGCTGCCTGTCGTTTGAAAATGGTAGATGAACAATTGCTGTGGCATTCCGTTTTGGACCGTCCGGTGGGGCAGGAAATCGTGCTGACCGGACGGGACCCAGCCGACTGGATGCAGGAAGCGGCAGACTATTCCACCGAGATGTGCTGCCATAAGCATCCCTATCAGCAAGGCATTATTGCCAGAAGGGGAGTAGAGTATTGAGTATGGTACCTGAGCACCATCTGCCTGCTGACATTGAGCGGACCAGTATGGCTATTATTGAGTCGGAACTCAAGGCACAAAACATCACACTTTTGCCGCATACAGAAGCAGTCGTCAAACGTGTCATTCATACCACGGCTGATTTTGACTATGCCCATACCTTGCAATTCACGCCGGATGCGGTGTCCCTCGGCGTGGCAGCACTGCGCCGGGGCGTTCCGGTCGTGACGGATACCAATATGGCAAAAGCCGGTATCAGCAAACCGAGCCTTGCCAAATTGGGATTACAGGTATATTGCTTTATGGCGGATGAAAAGGTGGCTGAACAGGCCAGAGAAGAGGGAACTACGCGGGCTGTGGCGGCCATGCGCCATGCAGCTACGGTTCTGCCGGGGGCACTGCTGGCGGTGGGAAATGCACCTACCGCTTTGCTGGAAATTGCCGATCTTATTGAAAAAGGATTTCGTCCGGCCTTGGTAGTGGGCGTACCGGTGGGATTTGTAAACGTGGTGGAGAGCAAACAGCGGCTGATGCAGGTATGCAAAGCCGCTGGGGTCCCGGCCATTATCGCAATGGGACGAAAAGGCGGAAGCAACGTGGCAGCGGCTATCTGCAACGCGCTTCTGTACACTGCGTTGGATACACTTGATCCTGAACGTCGGGGATGGAAGTGAATAGTCTGTTTTGCTTTTCACTTTCTCCTCGTTACCGCTGTTGCGCTCCAAACTATGAGGGCGAAACAATGGATCATGAGGAAGAAGAGTGCGGTATTGCGTAAGTCCTTTGACCTAAGAGGAAAGCGGGTTGGAAAGGATTTATGGACATGGAAATTGAAACAAGACGATCAAGGATCATTGCTCTTACACTTCTTGCGCGGTTCTGGTCAGAACCACGCAAAGAGTGCCAGAACGGGCTAACATACTGGCTACGCTTCTGACCTCAGGAGTTCCTGAAAACTGAGCCTGTAAAATTGGACACCCAAAAGCAGAAGAACAAAAATAACACCGCAAGCTACGGAGCAGCAGCTTGCGGTGTTATTTTTTGGCACCCCCGGCGAGAATCGAACTCACAACTAACCCTTAGGAGTACGGCGTACCATTTCGTAAATTGTTCATATCATATCTTCCCATATTGTTTCTTCGCAAATTGTGCTGCCTGGAGGCAGGTCAATTTGCACAAATTCCCCT
>CALXHN010000023.1 GCA_944388105.1 uncultured Gemmiger sp.
TGTTCTCTGCCGGTGCCACTGACCTGGTCTTCTCCGCTTCTCTGCCGGCTCATGCCAACACCTGGATGATCATTCCTCTGGGCATCGCCGCTTTCATCGTCTTCTACGTTGTGTTCCGCTTCGCCATCACCAAGTTCAACCTGGTCACCCCGGGCCGTGAGGATGAGGATGCCGAAGCTGCTGAATCCAACATCCAGCTGGCAAACAATGACTTCACCGCCATTGCTTCCGGCGTTCTGGCCGCCATCGGCGGCAAGGGCAACGTGGCCAACGTTGACTACTGCGCCACTCGTCTGCGCTTTGAAGTGAAGGACAGCACTGCTGTTGATGAAAAGGCCGTCAAGGCTGCCGGTGCTGCCGGTGTCATCCGTCCCAGCAAGACTGCCTGCCAGGTCGTTATCGGACCGAAGGTGCAGTTCGTCTATGATGAGCTGAAGAAGATGCTGTAAGGTACCTTTCCAACAGTCGTTTTCCGGGGCGGAGCCGCTGGTTCTCTCCGCTGCATCTACCGCCACGGGCGGGCGTTGTGCCCGTCCGTGGCACTTTTTATGTTTTCCCCCTGCCGGCCGGCAGAGCCGCTTTTTGTCCGTTTTCTTCATGAATATCGCACAAAGAATCCGTTTCCTGCATTGCCTTTTTTGTTCCGGATTGCTATACTAAAAATAGCGATATTTTCTTCCTGATCCTGATTTTTCCGGAGGTTTGTGACTATGAAAATCATTCGTGCAAAAGACTACAAAGACATGTCCCGCAAGGCTGCCAACATCATCTCTGCCCAGGTCATCATGAAGCCCAACTGCGTGCTGGGTCTGGCCACCGGCGGCACCCCCGTGGGTACTTACAAGCAGCTGATCGACTGGTACAACAAGGGCGATCTGGACTTTTCCGAAGTGACCACCGTCAACCTGGACGAATACCGCGGCCTGCCCCGGGAAAATCCCCAGAGCTACTGGTACTTCATGCATGACAACCTGTTCAACCATGTGAACATCGACCACAGCCGCATCAACCTGCCCGACGGCACCAACCTGGATGCTGCTGCCGAGTGCGCCCGCTATGATGAAGTCATCCGCAGCGTGGGCGGCATCGACCTGCAGCTGCTGGGCATCGGCCATGACGGCCACATCGGCTTCAATGAGCCGGGTTCCGCCTTTGAGCTGGGCACCCACTGCGTGGATCTGACCCAGGATACCATCGAGGCCAACAAGCGCTTCTTCGAGAGCATCGACGATGTGCCCCGTCAGGCCTACACCATGGGTATCAAGACCATCATGCAGGCCCGCAAGGTCCTGCTGGTCGCCAGCGGCAAGGACAAGGCTTCCATCGTGAAGAAAGCTTTCTTCGGCCCCGTCACGCCGGAAGTGCCCGCCTCCATCCTGCAGATGCATCCCGACTTCATCCTGGTCGGCGATGAGGAAGCGCTGAGCGAGATCTGAAAATAATACCACCACTCCCCTGCCCCGCCGGGGCGGGGGTTTTTAGCAAACAAGCGAGGAACAAACTATGATTATTCGCAACGCCAAAGTCTATACCCCGCAGCATACCTTTTCTGTGCAGGATCTGGTGATCCGCAACGGCCGGATCGTCCCCCACGCCATGGCGGAACCGGGCGAGCAGGTCATTGACGCTGACGGCCTGTACGCTCTGCCCGGACTGGTGGACATCCATTTCCATGGCGCCGTGGGCCACGACTTCTGTGACGCCGATCCCGAAGGCCTGCAGGCCATCGCAGACTTTGAAGCCAGCAAGGGCGTGCTGGCCATCTGCCCCGCCACCATGACCTTCAGCGAGGAGATTCTCAATGGTATCATGGACGTGGCTGCCGCCCACAAAAACGAGCGCGGCGCCGATCTGGTAGGCATCAACATGGAAGGCCCCTACATCAGCCCCAAAAAGGTGGGCGCCCAGAACCCCAAATACGTCATGGCCGCCGACGCGGGCATGTTCCGCCGCCTGAACGAGCGGTCCGGCGGGCTGATCAAGCTGGTGGATGTGGCCCCCGAAGAACCGGGCAATATGGATTTCATCAAGGAGTGCAGCAAAGAAGTGTGCATCTCCATTGCCCACACCTGCACCGACTATGATACCGCCAAGGCTGCCTTTGCCGCCGGCGCCAACCATATGACCCATCTGTACAACGCCATGCCCGGTATCAATCACCGGGACCCCGGCCCCATCATCGCAGCCCTGGAAGACGGCGCCATGGTGGAGCTGATCACCGACGGCGTGCATATTCATCCGGCGGTGGTCCGGTTCACCTTCAACACCTTCGGCGACGACCATGTGGTGCTGATTGCGGACAGCATGATGGCCTGCGGCCTGCCGGACGGTGCCTACAGCCTGGGCGGACAGGCCGTGACTGTGCGCGGTCCCCGCGCCACCCTGACCGAACACCCCGACACCATCGCCGGCAGCGCCACCTGCCTGTATGACTGCATGCGCCATGCGGTGCTGCAGATGGGCGTGCCCCTGGAAAGCGCCGTGCGCGCCGCCTCCGAAAATCCGGCCCGCTGCATCGGCATTGAGGCCGATTACGGCAGTCTGGCGGAAGGCCGTATCGGCAACGTGATCCTGGCAGATGCCGACCTGAACATCCGCACTGTCATTCGTCACGGTGAGGTGCTGGAAGGCTGATTTGCCTGCTTTGGCAAAATTTTCCGACCAGAATGCGTCTTTTTTGTGGGTTTCGCCGCGGATGCCCCTTGCGAAACCGGAAAAAATCGTATATAATGGAAAACAGAATTCCTGAATAAGCGTTGATAAAGGGGGTTGTTGCCATGGCGATTTCGGAACCGACTGCTGTCTTTTCGATCCACGACGATAAAGACCAGGAGATCAAACAGGTCATGATGCTGGTATACAGCGCGCTGGAGGAAAAGGGCTATAACCCCGTCAACCAGCTTGTGGGGTACATTCTTTCGGAGGACCCCACCTACATCACCACCTACAAGAATGCCCGCGCCCTGATCCGCCGCATTGACCGCGACGATCTGCTGCAGGCTCTGGTGCGTGACTATGTAAAGCGCGGCTGATCTGTCCGCCATCAGACAAAAAGAACCGGACCGGGAAGTTCCCGGTCCGGTTTTCTTTTATGCCGATTCAGCGGCGGCGCCGCTTGTTCATTTTCTTGCCTTCCTCATTGAGGGCCATAAGCACCGCTGCCACCCACACAAAGGCGTATACGGCCACCGTGAGCATGGTGATGATGACCACCACCTTGAAGTAGGTGGAACTGAAGAACTCACCCACCCGGGCCATGGTGTACAGGACCTGGTTGCGGGAAACATTGCTGCCGGCGATCAGGTCCACGGTGCCCACCTCTTCCCCCTGAATGGAGACGGTGACACTGCCCACCACCTCGCCCTGGGTGATGGGGGCTGCCAGACTGTCCGGCAGGTGGAAGGTCTGCTGGGTCAGGGAGGCACCGCCGTCAGAAGGCAGCAGCGTCAGCATATTGTCCACCGGATAAAGCATGACAGTATCCGCCTCGGTGGAATAGCGCACCGGCAGTTCCGAGATGGGCTGGGTGGTATCCAGCGCCGCACTGACCGAGAAGGTATCGAATGCCCAGTCCATGATCTGCCCGGTCTCGATCTGGGCCGGGTTGACGCCCACGTCGGTGGAAGAATGCAGCATAACGCTGATATAGCTGATGCCGTCCTGGGTATGCCAGCTGGCAAAGTTCTGCCAGCCGGAAGACAGGCTGCCGGTCTTGCCGCCCTGGGTATATTCCCGGTAGACACTGCTGCCCTTGGTGATCATCTTATCCGTACTGAACAGGCTGTAGGCTTCCCGGCCATTGCCGGCGGGCACCACCCAGCTGGAGGCCCCTGCCGCTTCCACAAAAGCGTCATACGAGATCAGGGCGCGCAGAATCAGGTAGGCATCCTTGGCGGTGGTCACATTGCCTTCATCCAGGCCGCAGGGGTCGGTGAAGGTGGTGCCGGTGCAGCCGATGGCCTTGGCCTCATCGTTCATCATGGCCACGAAGTTATCAATGCTGCCGCCGCCCATATAGTCCGCCACGATGTAGGCGCCTTCGTTGGCCGACTGTACTTCCATGCCGTAGAGCAAAGTACGCAGGGTATGGGTCTCGCCCCGGCGGAAGTCGGCGGTGGAGGCATTCTTGCCGTACAGATAATCATAAATGTACCCCGGTGCCGTCACCGTTATGGTGTCCAGCTGATCCTGGTAGTTTTTCAGCAGCAGGAGCATGGTCATCATCTTGGTCAGGCTGGCGGCGGTCACCTGAGTCTCGCTGTTTTTCTCGTAGACCACCAGGTTGGTGTCCAGATTGACCACATAAGCCGCCTCGGCGGTGAGCTCAAAGTCCGGGTCATAGCCGGACATGGCCGATGCCGGCGCCGCCAGCAGGCAGGCCAGCAGCAGTACCGTCAGTCCGGCGGCCAGATATTGTTTCAGGCGATGCAAATCCATATGACGTTCCTTGGTTCACAGGTCATGCGGGCAGCGGGCCCGCGGATACAGATATAGTATACCAAAAAGTGCCCCGGGGCACAAATTTTTCTCCGGTTTCCCTCTCAATTCATGGCGCCGGCGGTGGCAAAAAGCCGTTCCACCTCGTCCGAAAGTTCCCGATGTTCCGGCAGGGCCAGATTGGGATCCCTGGTCAGCAGCTCCTTGGCCTCCTGCTGGGCCACCTTCAGGGTGCGGGTATCCTGCACCAGATCGGCCACATGCAGGGTGGGCAGGCCATGCTGTGCCTCCCCGAAGAAGTCGCCGGGGCCCCGGTGTTCCAGGTCGTACCGGGCCACCGCGAAGCCGTCGGCGGTGTGGCAGAGAAAATGCAGCCGCTCCTTCACCGATTCGTTCTCGTTGTCCGAAATGAGGATACAGCAGGAATCCGCCGCGCCCCGGCCCACGCGTCCACGAAGCTGGTGCAGGGCGGACAGCCCAAAGCGCTCCGCATTCTCGATGACCATGACGGTGGCATTGGGGACGTCCACCCCCACCTCGATGACGGTGGTGCTCACCAGCACGTCCAGCTCCCCTTCCTTGAACTGCTGCATGATCTCCTCCTTCTCCTTGGGCTTGAGTTTGCCGTGGAGCAGGTCGATGCGCCGGTGAGGCAGCAGCGCACAGGCGGTGTCCTCATAATATTGTTTTACCGCCTTCATGCCCGCGTCCAGCTCGTTCTCCTCAATAGCCGGACAGACGATGTACACCTGATGGCCGGCTTCGATCTGCTTGTCCAGGTACCCGTACATGTCCCGCCGCTTGCGCCCGGTGATGAACCAGGTCTTGATGGGTTTGCGGCCGGGAGGCAGTTCGTCCAGCACCGAGATATCCAGGTCCCCGTACAAAAGCAGCCCCAGGGTGCGGGGAATGGGGGTAGCGCTCATGACCAGCAGATGGGGGCTGCGGGCCTTGCCCACCAGCACGCCCCGCTGGCGTACACCGAAACGGTGCTGCTCGTCCACGATGGCCAGCCCCAGGTTCTTGAACACCACTTTGTCGGTGAGCACTGCATGGGTGCCCACCACCAGTCCCGCCCGACCGTCCTCGATGGCGGCCAGTGCGATCCGGCGCTCGGCGGCTTTCATGCCGCCCACCAGCAGGGTCACATTGACCCCGAAAGGTTCCAGACGGTCAGCCAGGGTGGCGGCATGCTGTCGGGCCAGGATCTCGGTGGGGGCCAGCAGAGCGCTCTGCCAGCCGTTCTGGGCGGCATACCAGATGGCAGCGGCGGCCACCAGGGTCTTGCCGCTGCCCACATCCCCCTGCAGCAATCGGTTCATGGGGGTGTTGCGGCAGAGGTCGGCGGTGATCTCCTGGGTGGCCCGACGCTGCGCCCCGGTAGGCTCATACGGCAGACTGCGCCAGAAAGGCTCCAGGTCCAGCGGGTGCATGGGCGCCCCGGCGGCCCTGCGGCCGTGGCTGCGCAGCAGAAAGATGCCCAACTGCAGAATGTACAGTTCCTCAAAGATCAGGCGGCGGCGGGCGGCGGCAGCCTCCTCGGTGCTGTGAGGGGCGTGGATGGCCCGCACGGCTTCCGACTTAGGGGGCATACGATAGCGGGTCAGCAGTTCCGGCGGCAGCGGGTCCGGCAGATCCGCAGCGGCAGGCAGGGCGGACTCCACACACCGGGCGATGCGGCCGGAGGGCAGGCCCTCGGTGGCACCGTAGACCGGCAGCAGAGGGGACGCCGCCACTTGGGCCTGGGACCGTACCAGCGGGTGCAGAATTTCCCGCCGGGTCAGGGTACCGCCCACCCTGCCTTCAAAGTAATAGGTCTCCCCTATTTCCAGATTCTGGGCCGCATAGGGCGCATTGAACCAGGAAAGGTTCAGAGTCCCGCTGTCGTCAGCGGCCAGCACCCGGGTGAGCACCCGCCCGCCCCGGACACGCCGGTCCGGCTCTTTCTGCAGCACAGTGGCCCGCACGCAGCAGTCCACATCATACGGCGCGGACACCACGGTATAGGGTTTGGAGTAGTCGATATACCGGCGGGGATAGTGGAGCAGCAGATCCCGCACGGTGGTTATGCCCAGTTTTTCAAATTTTTTGGCGAAACTGGGGCCGACCCCCTTGAGATATTGAATGGATCCGTCCAGCGGCGGCATACCCGGGACCTCCTTTCCTTGCAAGTTCCTATGTTAAAAAAGGACGAACCTGGCTTTTGGCACAAATTCGTCCTTTTTTGTGTTTGTAAAACCTTGTTTACTCCACCGAGATCATGTAGTAGTACACCGGCTGACCGCCATTGATATGGCTGACTTCGATGTTGCTGCCACACTTGGACTGTACCAGCTCGGTGGTGCGTTCGGCGTCGGCCTCGTCCACATCGCAGCCGGAGATCACCGTGATGAACTGGGTATCCTTCTTGCGCATGGAGCGGGCCAGACGGTAGGTCATCTTGGTGATGTCGGAACCGGTGGCCACGATCTTGCCGTTTTCCAGGGCCATGATCTCGCCCTTCTTGATGGGCTTGCCGTCGAACTCACTGTCACGGGCGGCATAGGTCACCAGGCCGGTGGCCACCTTGTCGGCAGCCGCCATCATGTTGACGGCATTTTCGTCCGGGGCCGCTTCGGGGTCAAAGTTCAGCATGGCGGTCATGCCCTGGGGCACTGTGCGGGTGGGCAGGACCAGGACCTTGCGGTCGGCCAGCTTCTGGGCCTGTTCCGCTGCCATGATGATGTTCTTGTTGTTGGGCAGGACCAGAACCGTCTGGGCGGGCACGCTCTGGATGGCCGCCAGGATGTCCTCGGTGGCGGGGTTCATGGTCTGGCCGCCGGACACAACGGCATCCACGCCCAGGTCACTGAAGACAGCACGCAGGCCTTCGCCGGCGGCCACGGCCACAAAGCCGTAGGTGCGCTCCGGGTCAACGGCCGCGTAAACGAACTCTTCACCGGCGGCCTTGCCTTCCGCTTCCGCCTGCTTTTCCAGGCTCTTGCCCTGCTTCTGGCGGGCCAGGAACTGCTCGTGCATGTTCTCGATCTTGAAGTTGGTCAGGTAGCCGTACTTGATGGCCTCACTGAGCATCATGCCGGGATCGGCGGTGTGCACATGGCAGTTGGCCACGTCGTCGTCCTCAATGACCACCACGGAATCACCGTTGGATTCCAGGAAGGCCCGCAGCTTGGCCACGCTGGCATCCTCGTTCTTGTGCAGCAGGAACTGGGTGCAGTAGCCGTTCTTGATGTCCTCCACCTTCATCAGGTCGTCCGCAAAAACGCCCTTGCCGGCAGCGTCGCTGCTCAGTTTGGGTTTGGGGGCCACTTCCTCACTGGCGACCATGCCGCGGCCCTCAAAGACCTGCTGCATGCCTTCAAACACCAGCATGATGCCCTGGCCGCCCGCATCCACCACGCCGGCCTTTTTCAGGACGGGCAGCTGGTTGGGGGTATCTTCCAGGGCAGCCTGACCGGCCGCCATGACCTCGGCCCACAGGGCGGGCACTTCGGTGGCAGTGGAGGCGGCAGCGGCTTCGGAAGCCAGACGGGTGACGGTGAGGATGGTGCCTTCGGTGGGCTTCATGACCGCCTTGTAGGCAGCCTCCACGCCCATCTGCAGCGCCTTGGCCAGGTCAGCGGCCTCGGCGTTGGTTTTGCCCTGCAGCGCCTTGGAGAAGCCGCGGAACAAAAGGCTGGTGATGACGCCGGAGTTGCCCCGGGCGCCGCGCAGCATGGCGGAAGCGGCAGCCTTGCTGGCTTCGGCCACGGTGCAGGTATCGGGCATGGCCTGCAGTTCCTGGGTGGCAGCACCGATGGTCATGCTCATGTTGGTACCGGTATCGCCGTCCGGCACGGGGAAAACGTTCAGCTCGTCCACGCGGACGCGCTGGTTGGCAATGTTGTTGGCGCCGGAAAGGATGGCGTCACGCAGAGTTTTACCGTTGATCATGTATTCTTGCACCTCATTGTCTTACACTCAGTTCTTCTGGCGGGGGGTTCAGTCGGAGATGATGTCATCCACATACACGTCGATGCGGGCCACTTTCAGACCGGTGGCACGCTCCACTTCATCCTGCACACGGTGGGTAATGCTCTGGGTAATGGATGCAATGTTGAGACCATACCCCACCTTGATATGCAGCGCAATGACAAGCTTGCCGTCCTGCTGAGACACACTGACGCCCTTTTCCGGCAGGCTGCCGTTGCGCAGGGTCTGGCGCACGGTGTTGGCAGCCGGATTCTGCCCCATGGCGGCGATGCCGTAGCAATGACGGGCCGCCTGGGCCACCAGGCCGGAGAAGTACTCATTGGTAAGCGAAATATGCCCATAGGGATTGACTTTTGTGATCACAAGCCGAACCTCCTTTATTTACGAGATCAGCGGCAAAGCGCCCCGCGGGGAATGCCGCCGGTGTTTTGCGCCGTATAATTATAGTTTATTATACACTATTTGGCGCCGTTTGAACAGGGGCATTTTTGAGAAACAAGCCGGAAAAAACATGAAAAGATGCCCAAAAACATCCGCCATTTTTGTCAGCCGGATTTTACATTCCATTCACAAAATTTCCATGCCGCCCGCGTATACTGGTTTTAAGGGAAGCGGCGGCTTCCCTTCCGCACCGCAATCGGCCCCCAACATTCCTCATAAGGAGACCCCGTTATGAACCTGCTCTTTTTCCTCACACCCAAGCAGGATGTCCTGTTCGTGTACGAGGATTTCACCCTGCGCCAGACCCTTGAAAAATGGGCCAACCAGCGTTTTGCCACCATCCCGGTACTGCGCCGCAACGGCGAGTATGTGGGTACCATTACCGAAGGTGACATTCTGTGGGGCATCAAGAACCTGCACGGGCTGGACCTGGACGCCAGCGAGGACGTACCCATCTCCAGTTTTCCCCGCCGGCGGGATTACAAGGCCGTGCCCGTCACCACCGACATGCGCGCGCTGCTGCACGCTGCCATCGACCAGAATTTTGTGCCGGTGGTGGATGACCGCAATGTCTTCATCGGCATGGTACGCCGCACCGTGATCCTGCGCCACTTCACCGAGCAGTATGAGCTCACCGCGGAAAACAGCGGCAAAATGCCCCCGCCCAAAACCCGTCGTGCGGCTGCACAGCGGGCCTGAAACCCGACCCGGATACGGGGCGTGCCCACATCGGCACGCCCTTTTTTGCGGATATTGAACAAACAACGGAGGATTACCATGGAAAACAAATATGCATCCCTTTTCGGGGCCAAAAAGCTGGGATTCGGCATGATGCGCCTGCCCATGCGCAAGCTGGAAGAGGACGTCGAGGTGGTGGACACCGATCAGGTCTGCCAGATGGTGGATGAGTTCCTGGACCGGGGCTTCTGCTACTTTGACACCGCCCACGGGTATCTGGACGGCAAAAGTGAACTGGCTGTGCGCCACTGCCTGACCAGCCGGTATCCCCGGGACCGGTACATCCTGACGGACAAACTGACCTCCTCCTTCTTCAAGACCGAAGCTGATATCCGGCCTTTGTTTGAAAGCCAGCTCAAGGCCTGCGGGGTGGATTACTTTGACTTTTATCTGCTCCATTCCATCACCGCCGACAACTATGACCACTACCTCAACTGCCATGCCTTTGAGGCGGTACAGCAGCTGAAGGCCGAGGGTCTGGTGCGGCATATCGGTTTTTCCTTCCATGACAAACCGGAGCTGCTGCGGCGCATCCTGACCGACCACCCGGAGATCGAGGTGGTGCAGCTGCAGTTCAACTACGCCGACTACGAAGATCCCGGCGTGCAGAGCCGCGCCAACTACGAGGTCTGCCAGGAGTTCGGCAAGCCGGTCATCGTCATGGAGCCGGTGAAGGGCGGACGTCTGGCCAACCTGATCCCGGAGGCTGCCCAGGTCTTTGCTGATCTGCACGGCGGCAGCGCTGCCAGTTATGCGGTGCGGTTCGCGGCCAGCTACGAAGACACCGGCATGGTCCTCAGCGGCATGAGCACCCTGGAACAGATGCGGGACAACCTGAGCTACATGCAGGCCTTCCTTCCGCTGACCGGTGCCGAGCGGGCGGCGGTCTCCCGGGTGTGCACCCTGCTGCACCAGCAGGATACCATCGCCTGCACCAACTGCCGCTACTGCGTGGCAGGCTGCCCCAAAGAAATCCTGATTCCCGACCTGTTCGCCTGCCTGAACGCCAAAAAGCAGTACAAGGACTGGAACAGCGAGTTCTATTATGAGGTGAACACCAACGGGCACGGCAAGGCGTCCGACTGCATCAAGTGCGGCCAGTGCGAGCATGTGTGCCCCCAGCATCTGCCCATCCGGAAGCTGCTGGTCCAGGCTGCCGAGATCTTTGAGAAGGCGGAAAGCTGACCGGTACCCGACGGCTTGCCCTCTCCCCTGCCCTTTTCCTGACAGAATACAAAACAAAGGCCGCTGCCCTTTGCGGGGCAGCGGCCTTCTTAACTGTATGAGGGAAAAAGCTTACTTCAGTTCGACCTTGGCGCCGACTTCTTCCAGCTTCTTCTGCATCTCTTCGGCCTCAGCCTTCGGAGCCTGCTCCTTCAGCTTGGCGTCAGCGGTCTCAACCAGCTTCTTGGCTTCCATCAGGGAAGCGCCGGTCAGTTCCTTGACGGCCTTGATGACCTGCATCTTGTTGGCGCCGACGTCCTTCAGGATGACGTCGAATTCGGTCTTCTCTTCCTCAGCGGGAGCAGCAGCAGCGCCGGCAGCGGGAGCAGCGGCAGCGGCAACGGCGGAAACGCCGAACTCTTCGCAGATGGTGTCAACGAGCTCTTTCAGCTCCAGAACAGTCATAGTCTTGACAGACTCGACAATGGCAGTGATCTTTTCAGAAGCCATGGTAGGATACCTCCATTTAATTTTGAATTGTTTTGTGCGGCAGGCTTATTTTTCGAGGGGCCCATTCATGCCGCGGCCCTCATGCAGCCCGAAGGATCAGGCAGCGGGTTCTTCCTGCTTGTCGACGATTCCCTGGATGGCAACAGCCAGACCACCAATGATGGAGTTGAGGGAGCCGGCAACCATGGAGAGCAGCCCCTCGCGGTTGGGCATGGTGGACAGGCTCTTGACGCCGGCTGCATCCAGCAGCTGACCATCGCAGAAGCCGCCCTTGACGGTGAAGCGCTTGGACTTGTCGTTGTCGGCGTACTTGCACAGGATGCGAGCAGCGGCGGCCGGGTCCTCAGCAGACAGCGCGATGGCGGTGTCGCCCTTGAAGTACTCGGTCAGGCCCTCGTAAGCGGTGCCGGCGACAGCGCGGCGCAGCATGGTGTTCTTCACGACCATATACTCAACGCCGGCTTCACGCAGTTCCTTACGCAGCTTGGTGTCGTTCTCAACGCTGATGCCGTTGTAAGCCACCACAACGCCGGCCAGAGAGCCGGTGATCTTGGTGTTCAGTTCGGCAACAAACGCCTTCTTGGATTCCAGAATCTTTGCACTGGGCATTTCTTTTTCACCTCGTTCCGCTTGCAGATTTCAGTTGAACAGGCAAGCGGCTTTTTCGGGAAAATCCCATGAAAAAAGCCCCTTCCCCGTTGCCGGGAAAAGGGGCTTGAAAAAGCAATCAAGCGCACGTTTCTCGGCAGGCGGGCTTGCGCCCGTTAGGCTGACTTTTGCATCAGCACCTGCTGTCTTAAAAACAGCGTAGCTATTATAGCACCGAAACGTGCGTTTGTCAATACTTTTGTGTCAATCAGACACCGTACTTCAGGGTGTTGACGCGAACGCCGGGGCCCATGGTGGTGGCGATGGTGGCGCTCTTGAAGTACTGGCCCTTGGCAGCGGCCGGTTTGGCCTTGGCGATGGCTTCCAGGACGGTGTCCAGGTTGACCATCAGCTTTTCGGCGCCGAAAGAAGCCTTGCCCACAGGAACATGGATGATGTTCTGCTTGTCCAGACGGTACTCGATCTTACCGGCCTTGGCTTCGGTGACAGCGCGGCCCACGTCGGGGGTCACGGTGCCGGCCTTGGGGTTGGGCATCAGGCCACGGGGGCCCAGGATCTTACCCAGACGGCCAACACGGCCCATCATGTCCGGGGTGGTGACCAGAACGTCGAAGTCCAGGTAACCGCCCTGGATCTTGGCGATCAGATCATCATCACCGACTTCCTGCGCACCGGCAGCCTCGGCAGCCTTGGCGGCGTCGCCCTTGCAGATGGCGATGACGCGAACGTTCTTGCCGGTGCCGTTGGGCAGCACGACGGCGCCGCGGACCTGCTGGTCAGCGTGACGGCTGTCAACGCCCAGGCGGACATGCAGCTCGACGGTCTCGTCGAACTTGGCGCGGGCAGTCTTGCAGCACAGCTCCAGGGCTTCCTGCGGATCGTATACTTTGGTACGGTCGATGAGCTTGGCGCTCTCGACGTAATGCTTACCGTGTTTCATTACTCATTCCTCCATAATGTGGTGTATCGGAATCTTCCTCCCACGTTTGCGGCGGCCTCAGCCCTCGACGGTGACGCCCATGCTGCGGCAGGTGCCCTTGATCATGCTGACGGCGGCTTCCAGAGAAGCAGCGTTCAGGTCAGGCATCTTGGTCTTGGCGATCTCCTCGGCCTGAGCCAGGGTGATGGAGCCGACCTTGTTCTTGTTGGGCACGCCGGAAGCGGTCTCGATGCCGGCGGCCTTCTTGATGAGGACCGGAGCCGGCGGGGTCTTGGTGATGAAGCTGAAGGAACGGTCAGCGTACACAGTGATGACGACGGGGATGATCATGCCCATCTGGTTCTTGGTACGCTCGTTGAATTCCTTGGTGAAGGACATGATGTTGACGCCCTTCTGGCCCAGAGCAGGACCAACGGGCGGTGCCGGAGTCGCCTTGCCGGCGGGGATTTGCAGCTTGATATAGCCAGTGATTTTCTGTGCCATGATATTTGCACCTCCATAATTTGTGGTGAGTTACGGCCCCTTGGGGGCCTCCCACGGGCGCAGGAACGCGCCCTATAAAAACCGACCTGCGGTTTTTACCGAAAATTGCGGGCTGCGACACATCTGCCGCTTTTGCTTTACAGCAGCTTGACCTGATACAGTTCCAGCTCGGCCGGAATCTCGCGGCCAAACATGGTGATCTTGACCTTGACCTTGCGCGCGGATTTGTCGATCTCCTCCACGGTGGCGACGGAGCCTTCCATCGGACCGGCGGTGATCTCCACCGTATCGCCCACCGCATAATCGATGGACGGTTCGGCGACCATTTCCACACCCAGCTTGGCCACTTCTTCTTCGGACAGGGGTTCCGGCTTGGAAGCCGGACCCACGAAGCCGGTGCAGCCGCGGGTGTTGCGTACAATGTACCAGGTTCTGTCGGTCATGACCATTTTGACGAACACATAACCGGGGTAGACCTTGTGCTGGACTTCCTTTTCCCCGATCTTGTTGCCCTGCTTGTCGAACACGTCTTCAACGGCGGTCTCCGTGGGGACCTTCACGTCGCAGATCATGTCCTGCAGACGGCGGTTTTCCACCATCGTCATCAGGTCCTGCGCGACCTTGTTTTCATAGCCGGAATAGGTATGCACCACATACCAATACGCTTGTTCAGCCATGGGTTCGCCTCCGCTTTTATGCACCGATGAGCAGGTGGATCAGGCCGCCGAACGCCATATCCAGCAGCACCAGCACCACGGCCGCGATGAGCACGACCACGATGACGGTGATGGTATTGGTCCTGACGTCCTTACGGCTGGGCCACACGACCTTTTTCAGTTCGCTCTTGGTGTCCTTGAAGAACTTGGCGATGCCTGCGAAGAAGCCCTTGACCTTGTCCATGAAAGAGGACTTTTTCTTGCCGGTGGCGGCTTTCTTGTCCTTCTTCTGTTCCGAAGCCTTGGCAGCGGTGTCATTGACCGCGTTCTTATCAGCCATTGTTCAGAGCTCCTTCACTTACTTGGTTTCGCGATGGACCGTGTGCTTTTTGCAGAAGCGGCAGTACTTCTTCATCTCGAGACGATCGGGATTGTTCTTCTTGTTCTTCTGCTTGTTGTAGTTGCGCTGCTTGCATTCCGTGCAGGCGAGGGTGATTTTGACAGTCATTGTTCGGCACCTCCATTATAACGGTTTGTAGCGGACCGCGCGGTCGAATTTCGGCGGTCCAAGCCTCCCTCGGCTTGCGGGCGGCCCTGAAAATGGGCACAAAAAATAAAACCCGCAAAAGAGGTGCTATCATAATAGCACAATATACCCTTACAAGTCAAGGGGCACAGGCAAATAAAATTACACTCTGCCGTTCAACCGGCCGGTTTCTCCTCATTGCAGAGGCACATCGACCTCCTGCTGCAGGGAGAAGGAATAGATGGTCAGACGGTTCACCGGCACCCCCAGGCGCAGCGCAAAGGCCCGACGATACAGCCGCAGCTGTGCCCCGTATTCCTTTATATAGTAATCCGGGTCCCGGGAACGGTCGGTCTTGTAGTCCACGATCTCGGCGTGGTCATCAAAGACCAGCACCAGGTCGGCAATGCCCTGTACAAGAACGGCGGCCCGGGCCGGCGCATCGCCGATGACCTCCGAGGCGGGCAGAGAGGTGATGAAGGGTTCTTCCCGCAGGATGCGCTTTGCCTGCCGGATGCGCCGCCACAGCGGCCCCTGCAGGAAGGGGCGCACCGCTTCCAGGTCCAGTACCTTGGCCAGCGCCGGATCCAGCAGACGCAGGTCCAGCTGGCGCTGCACCTCGGCATCCAGGTCGGGTTCCGCCTCCTCAAAAGGCATGCTTTGCAGAAAAGCATGCAGTGCGGTGCCCCGTTCCGCCCCGGTCATTCCGTCTTTCTGCAGGAAGGCCGGACGTTCCAGCGCCACGTCCCGGGCCGCGTGGGTCACGGCAGAGACGCTGACCTTGACCGGGATATCATGCAGCAGTTCCGCCGGGTCCTGCCATTGGAAGTTCTGCAGCAGCGCCTGCTGCAGGGCTGCATCCGGCTGCGCCTCCGGCTGGGGAACCGCCGCGGCAGCGGGCGGAGGCGGGGTTTCCACCTGCACCTGCAGCGGGGCCTGACTGGACACATAGGTGGGCAGGAATTCGGTGTATCCCCAAAGCTTCTGCCCCATGGGATGGCGCAGCGCGGCAGTAAGCAGCCAGCCGCCCCAGTTCTGGAATCCCTGCAGCGTTTCGGCCCCGGTTGCCCCTGCCGCCGCGCACAGCGCCGGCACGGCCAGTTCCCGTTCCAGGTCCTTGCAGGGCACCGTGATGATAAGGGCATCCTGCGCACGGGTCAGGGCCACGTACAGGATCCGCATTTCCTCGCTGAGGGTCTCGGCACGGATGCTCTGGGCCAGGGCTGCGTAGGGCAGGGTCTTGTACCGGCTGGCCCGGGTGCCGTCCCGCAGGGTGAGCCCCACCCCCAGGTTGCGGTGGCAAAGCACCGGACGGACCACATCACTCTGGTTGAATTTATGGGTGGTGCCCGCCACAAAGACCACCGGGAATTCCAGGCCCTTGGAGCGGTGCACCGTCATGATGGAAACACAGCCGGGACGGCTCTGTCCCCCGCCGCCGGGGGTGACACCGCCGTTTTGCTGGGCGGCATTCATGGCGCGGATCAGGGACGGAAGTCCCCGGGCGCCCGCCCCGGAGGCCCAGGACGCAAACGCAAGCAGATCTTCCCGGCAGCGGGCACCGTCGGGCATGGCCCCCGCCGCAGCCAGATAGCCGGTGCGGGCAAAGAGCTCTTCGATCAGCGCCGGAACCGGCAGCGTGCGGGCCAGATGGCGGAAGGTCTGCAGATCGTCCAGGAAGGGACCGAACCGGTCCCGGGGTCCCTGGCGCACAGCGGCATACAGGCTACCTCCCGGCACTTTGGCCCGCAGACGGACCAGATCATCGGGACGGCAGTCATACAGCGGACTGAGCAGCACCGCCGACAGCTCCACATCCTGGGCAGGGTTATCGATGATGCGAAGCAGCGCGGCAAAGGGCCGCACATGGGGGGTGTCCAGCAGATCGGCGGCTGCATCCGCGAAGACGGGGATGCCCGCCGCGCGCAGGGCCGACTCGTATACCGGGAAATCGCCCCGGCTGCGCAGCAGGATGCAGAAGTCCTCGCTGCGGCAGGGACGGACCTGGTCCCCTTCCCGTACCTGGAACCCATCCTTCTCCATGTCCAGGATCCGGGCTGCGATGGCCCGGGCATCGTCGGCGGCAGGGTCGGTGCAGCCGTTCAGGACCAGCAGTTCGCACCGGCCGTCGTAGCTGCCGGGTTTGCCCACCACCAGGCGCTGTCCCGGACCGTAGGCGATGCCGCCCAGGTTGGCGGAAAATACCTGGTCAAACAGGAAGTTGACGCCCTCGATCACCGCAGGCGCGCTGCGGAAGTTGGCATCCAGCGCGATGGTGGCTGGTCGGGTCATGGTCCCGCCCGCAGGCACCGCGTACGGCGCCCAGGCTTTCTGTTTTTCGGTGAACACCGTGGGGTCGGCCTGACGGAAACGGTAGATGCTCTGCTTGATATCTCCCACGAAAAAGAGGTTGTCCCCTTCGGGGGAAGCCAGAGAAAAATAAATGGCATCCTGCAGTGCGTTGGTGTCCTGGTATTCGTCCACCAGCACCGCCGCATAGCGGGCACTGACTGTGCGGCACAGGGCCGTGCGCTCCCCCGCCGGGGTCTGAAGCAGATCCAGGGTCAGATGCTCATAGTCGGCATAATCCAGCACCTTTTCTTCCAGCTTTGCCGCAAAGTATGCCTGGGAAAATTGCCGGACCACACGCACCAGGGCTGCCACCAGAGGTTCGGCGCGGCGGCGGTCCTCCTCAAATTCGGAGGCCGTACACAGCAGAAAGTCCGTCTTGAGCTTTTCCACCTGCTTTTTGGCCCGGTCCCGCAGTTCGCTGGCCGCCTGGGCGGCTGGGTTCTGATCCTTGCCGCCCTTGATCCGACCGGGGCGCTTCCACTGCCCGAAGGGTTCCAGCGCCTGCACCGCCTTGTCCCAGTCACCGCCGCGCAGGCAGTTTGCCAGCAGCTGCAGTTTGCTCTGGTCATCCAGCAGCACCGCCGTGTAGGCACGGTCGGCTTCCTCGCTCCGGGTGGCGGAAGCGATGGCCGCATCAATGAGGCGCAGCGCCCCGTCCGTCCGGGCGGCGGCGGCAGAGAGAAGCGCCTTCCCCCACGCGGTGTTCTGCGGCGGCTCGGTGCCGGCCCACATGGCGGCAAAGTCATCCAGGACCTGGTCGGGATGCGGCAGGGTGCGGGTGAAATCGTACAGTTCCAGCACCACCGAACCGGCGGTATCATCAGTGCGGCCCCGGTCATACAGGTCCGCAAAGGCGCGGAAATCCGGGTCCGTATAGGCAGATTCCAGCACGGCAGCTAGGGTCTCCTGGCGCAGACGCCCCAAAGTGGCATCGTCGGCGGTCTCAAAGTCCGGCGGGATATCCAGGGCCGCAAAATGCTGCTGCACAAAGTGCAGGCAGAAGGCATCCACCGTGCCGATGGATGCCCGCTGCAGACGCAGCTGCTGGCGGCGCAGGCGGCTGTCGCCAGGGTGGAGGCGTACCTCCGCCTGCAGCCGCGCGGTGATATCGGCCCGCAGTTTGGCCGCAGCCGCGTTGGTGAACGTCATGATCAGAAGGCTGTCCGCCTCCACCGGATGCACCGGGTCGGTGATAAGACCCACGGCCCGTTCCACCAGGACGCGGGTCTTGCCCGAGCCGGCGGCAGCGCTGACCAGCAGACTGTCGCCCCGGGCCTGGATAGCGGCGGATTGTGCCGGGGTAAAACGAATGGTTGGATTGGCCATGGCAAACACCTGCAATTCAGTTCAGAAGGTCACAATTCGAAAGGGTCGCTTTCCGTGTCGGGAATGCGTTCGTTCTCGCCGTCGGCGTGGCGGCAGACCGAGCGGTAGTCACAGTACTGGCATGGACTGCGGCCGCCGGGTACAAAAGGTTCGGCGGCAATGCGGCCGCCATACAGGTCCTGGGCCATCCGGGTGAGAAGCTCGTCCAGATGATCCCGGATCCGGGTCATTTTTTCGGGAGAGGCCAGATGTTTGCGGGAAGCCGCGCTGACATCCCCGTTCTTGTTGAAGCTCAGCGGGACAAACTCTCCGGTCCCACGGGTGTCCATGGCACGGCAGATGCCGGAATCGTCCAGCAGCAGACCGTCCAGCGGGTAGGTGGGCGGCGCCGGCGTTCCGTTCTGTCCGGATTCCGGACGCGCACTGGTGACGGGGGACGGGTCCGCCAGAAGATATTCCACACCGGCCGCGGTCGCGCCGGGGAAAAGGGCTTCGCCGTTGCGCTCCAGGGTAAACAGATACAGCAGCATCTGGCAGTCCAGCCCGTGATATACCTCTTTCAGGTCGAACTTTTTGCTGCCGGTCTTATAGTCCACCACCCGCAGCCAGGTCCTGCCGTTCAGCGGCATGGCATCCACCCGGTCGATGGTCCCTACCACCCGCACTGTGTGTCCGGCGCCGTCGTCCAGTTCCACCGGCGTCACCCGCGGGGCGCCGGGATCGTCCGGGTCGGGACGGTCATCGATACGCAGCTCAAACGCCACCGGCTTGAATCCCGACTGGTTCATATCCCGCTGGATAAAGCCCAGCAGGCCCACCAGGTTGCGGGCAATGCGTTCCAGCAGATACTGCATCCGCACGCCGGCACCGGGCAGATTGGCGTCGGCGTATTCTTTGACCAGATCCTGTACCAGGCTCTCGATTTCCTCCGGCTTCAGGGTGCGGAAGCTTTCTCCCTGCCGGCGCAGCGCCTGTTCCAGCACCCAGTGGGTCAGCGTGCCGCTGATGTTGGGGGCCAGTTCGGCCTTCTGGCGCGGTTTGGCCTTCAGCACATACTGCATGAAGTACCCGAAGGGACACACCGCATACCGCTCAAAGCGGGTGGGACTGATATGCAGGCGCTGTCCCAGCAGCTTTTCCAGCGCTGCCGTGTCGGTGACCCGGGCAGGATCACGGCGGGCAGCCCGCTGCACCGCAGCAAAGCCCGGAGCAGCAGAGGGACTGCCCTGCACCGCCTGCAGCGCCTCCAGAACGGCAGCCCGCTGGGGTGTATTCTGCTGCCAGACGCTGCCCAGCAGATCCAGGGCCGCCGCGGGGGTGGCCCCCAGATCCGCCGGTTCCGGCTCCACGCGGGGGATGGACATCAGGTCCAGCGCGGGTGCCAGGGCAGCCGTGACCGGCAGCCCTGCCGCGCCTCCCGGCCAGGACATCCACAGCCAGCGGGCCGGGGCGGTCAATGCCTTGTAAAAGCAGACCTGTTCCCGGATGGCCCGGTTTTCAAAACAGTCGGGCAGTTCCGCCCCCTGGGCGATCATGGAATCACGGTCGGCATGGGTCAGCAATCCCTGGTCGCCGGGGGTCTGGGGGAACTCCCCTTCCGCCAGACCCAGCACGAAACAGGCGTCGGTTTCCGGCAGCCGCATGCGGCCGGCCGTGGTAAAAATAACGCTGTCCAGACTTTGGGGGATGTGCCCCATATCGGTGGTGCGCAGCAGCAGGGAGAACAGGTCGGCATACTCCGCAGGGGTCAGCATTTCTTTTTCGCCCAACAGGCGGACCAGATCGTTGAGCAGGCCGATGACCACGTTCCATTCCCGCAGGGCCTCGTCCGCCGCCGGCAGCATCCCCTTGGCACGCAGTTCTTCCGCCAGCTGCTGCAGGGAGCTCTCCGCCCCCAGCGACTGCAGGAAGAGGTAGATCCGGCGGGTAAGTTCCCCCACCCATGCGCCCCGGGCCTTGTCCAGGAAGGTCTGGGCCCGTTCCACCAGAAAAAGGCGGGCAGCCTCGGCATTGGCCAGATCGGTGCGGTCCTGTTCCGACCAGGTATCCACGTACCCGGAGGGATTGCGGGTGAACGGCGCCCGCCAGTCATCGGCGTGGAGGGGCCATGTGTAGGCATAGTTTTCCAGGGCACAGGCCTGCTCTTCCGGTATATGTACCAGCCCGGTCTTGAGCAGGCGCAGCAGGGCCGTGCCGCCAAGTCCGCCGCGCAGCAGTTCCAGTGCCGCCTGTACCGCCCTGGCCGGGGCGGTGTTTTCGGGGGTGGTGGCCTCGTCACAGAACAACGGAATGTTCTGCAGGCGGAATTCGTACCGGACCGCCGGCAGATACAGCCCGGAATCCCGGCAGATCACCGCCATCCGCCCGTAGGGCACGCCGGTCCGCGCCAATGCCTTGACGGCCGCCGCGGCGGCTTTGGCCTCCGCCTGCCGGCTGTCCGCCTGACAGCAGCAGATGGCCGGCTGCTCCCCCGCTTTGACCGGAACAGGGCCGTCGGGCGTATACCCGGAGTCAGCCAGAAGAAGAGACAGTTCGGCCAGCGCAGGGGCGTTCTCGTGGCGGTAATCACCGGTGAGGGTCATGGTATGCACCGGGACCCCCGCCTGCCGTGCCATCCGCTGCAGGGTGGCGGCTACCTGTCGGGCTCCGCTGAACAATCCCACTCCGCCGTCGGTCTCCTGCAGATGGTCGCAGCAAAGGCTGACAGACAGGTCCGCGGCAGGCAGGATGGCCGCCAGCAGCGCCCGCTTGGGGGCGTTGAAGGTATCGAACTCATCAATATACACCGTCCGGCCGGCAAAGAAATCCCGGCCGCCGTCCGCTTCCTGCAGGCGCCGTGCCGCCAGTTCCTGGCGGTCGCCGGGGTCCATGGCGGTGCCGGCCAGAAGCCCTTCGTAGGTCTCGTAAATCAGCGCCAGTTCCGAAAGCTTGTCCCTGTCGGCGCCGGGGGCACGGGCATATTCGGCCAGCTTTCCAGGGCGGATGCCGGCGCTTTTCAGCTCATCGATGGTCTGGGCCACCTTCTCGCAGAAGGCTGCGCTGTGCCGCTGGCGGCTGTAATACACCACCTGGTCCAGCAAGGAATTCAGGGCCCGCCGCACCAGTACCGCACGGCCCGCCTCGGTCAGGGTCTGCACCGCAGCTCCGCCATACCGGCGCAGCAGGGTTTCCGCCAGAGAGGTGAAGGAGTAGCTCTCCACATAACCGGACAGGGTATCCCCCAATGTGCGGTACAGGGCCGCCTCGGTGGAGGAGGTGAACTGTTCCGGCACGATCAGGATGCTGCGCTGCCCCGCCTCCGCCCGGGACTTGAGTTCGGCCCGCAGGCGGGTGGACTTGCCGCTGCCCGAAGGCCCAAGAAGTAAAGTGAGCATGATAAACCGCCTTTCTGACAGAATGATGGATGAAGAATGGAAGGATTCAGGCTCCGGTCAGGCCGCGGACGGCATCCAGAAGCGCAAAACGGACTTCGTACTGCCCGAAGACCAGGGCATTTTCCTCGGCGCGGTCATAGCGGGCCTCGCTGCTGCCCACGCACAGGGCGGGATAGAGAACGCAGAACCAGTTGTGTCCCCTGGCACTGCCCAGCTCAATGCGCAGTGCCGTATATTCGCCGGCCGGAAGACGGAAGGTGCCGTAATCCTTGGCCTCGAATTCCCTTTGTTCCAGCCGGACTTCCACATTCTGGCGCCCCTGCACCACGTTCCGGGCAATGGCCTTCAGTTCAGGCAGTGCGGTCCGTACCGCCTCCACTGCCTGCTGCTTGGTCTGCGCATCAACGGTCAGTTCGGCCACCGTGTCCAGCACTGCGTCCCGGACCTGCAGTTTCAGCAGCTGGTCTTCCGGCGAATCGCTGTTGGCCAGGATGTGCAGGCGCAGGGTATCCCCGCAGATTTCCCGGCAGACCGCCCGGTAGCGTACCGCCGCGGCCGTCAGAAGGACCGTCAATACAAATGCCAGGGCAAATCCGATTTCCAGGACCCGCCGCGCCGAAACGCGCCGGGAGATGTACAGAGCATACGGAAAATATTTCATGAACAGAACACCCCTTTCGCCATGAGTATGGGCGAAAGGGGCGGATAGGATGCGGCTGTGTGCGGAGTTTCACACAATTCACACGCCGGCAGGCCGGGACCGGCGCCGGGGTTCGGGGCGCACGGCTGCGCCGCCGCGGGTGGGACGTGCCACGTATACCTGGCTGTACTGACCGCGCAGGGCATCGGCAGCGGCACGGGCCCGTTCTTCCTCCTCAAAGATGCCGAAGACCGCCGCGCCGGACCCGGTCATCAGACTGGTCAGGGCGCCGTTTTCATTGAGCAGGGCACAGATGGACGGTGTCTCGGTGGCACCGGAGCAATGTTCCAGGGCGTTGCCGGCCGCGGCACACACGCCGCGCAGGTCTCCGGCCCGCACGGCGGCTTCCTGCTTTTCGCAGTCAGGGTGCACCGGGCTGCCCAGCTGGTCATACCGCTGGAAAGCCTCCGGTGTGGAAATGCCCACGCTGGGCATGACCACCACAAACCAGCATTCCGGGCAGGGCGGCAGCGGCTTGAGCAGGTCGCCCACACCCCGCACCCGGCAGGTGCCGCCCATAAGCGCAAAGGGCACGTCTGCCCCGATTCCCGCGCCGATGGCGCAGAGTTCGCTCATGGAAAGACGGGCACCGTACAGTTCGTTCAGCCCCACCAGCACACCGGCGGCATCGGCACTGCCGCCGGCCATGCCGGCCCGTACCGGCACCTGTTTGTGGATGGTGATGTCCACCCCGGCCAGCAGGCCGGTATAGTCAAAGAAGGCCAGTGCCGCTTTGACCGCCGTGTTTTTGTTGTTCACCGGAACAAAGCTGCCGGGCATCCGCAGGTTCAGATAAGGACTGCGGCGCAGTTCCAGACGTTCATATAGATCAATGGTCTGCATGACCATATCCAGGTCATGGTATCCGTTGGGCAGGGTCCCCACCACATCCAGAGACAGATTCAGCTTGGCGGGGGCCAGCACGGTAACATTTTTTTTGGTATGCACAGGGGGATTCCCCTTTCCTAGCCTTATTTATTCTCGTTCAGCCAATCATGCTCTTCCAGGAAACGGCGGATGCGGCGCATGGCCGTCTGCAGGTGATCCACACTGTAGGCATAGCTGATGCGGGCAAATCCTTCTCCCGAGGCACCGAAAGCGTCGCCGGGGACAATGGCCACCTCCTGCTCCCGCAGAAGCCGTTCACAGAATTCCTCGCTGGTCAGGCCGCTGACCCGGATGCTGGGAAATACGTAAAAGGCGCCTCTCGGCTCAAAGCAGGCCAGTCCCATGTCATTGAGCGCCTTGACCACATAGCGGCGGCGGCGGTTGTACTCATCCCGCATGATCTCGATCTCATCATCGCAGGAGCGCAGAGCCACAATGGCTGCATACTGGCTGGTGGTGGGGGCGGACATGATGCAGCTCTGGTGAATCTTGGTCATGACCGAGATCACCGGCTGAGGACCCACCGCATATCCCAGGCGCCAGCCGGTCATGGCGTATGCCTTGCTGAAGCCGTTGACCACAACGGTGCGCTCCTTCATCTCAGGCAGACTGGCAATGCTGACATGGCGGTCCAGACCGTAGGTCAATTCGGCGTAGATCTCGTCCGACAGAACCATGATGTCGGTGCCGCGCAGCACCTCCGCAATGCCTTCCAGGGTCTGGCGGTCCATGACGGCGCCGGTGGGATTGTTGGGGAAAGGCAGGATCAGCAGCTTGGTGCGGGGCGTGATGGCCGCGCGCAGCGCTTCCGGTGTCAGGCGGAACTCATCCTCTGCCTTGGTGGCAATATGCACCGGCACGCCGCCGGTCAGCTGGGTGATGGGTTCATAGCAGACAAAGCAGGGCTCGGGGATGATGACCTCGTCCCCCGGTGCCACCAGGGCACGGATGGTCATGTCGATGGCTTCACTGCCGCCCACCGTGACAAGAACGTTCTCCGGCTTGTATTCCAGATCCATGCGGCGGGACAGGTACCGGCAGATCTCCGCCCGCAGTTCCTTGATGCCGGCGTTGGCGGTGTACTTGGTCTTGCCCTGTTCCAGGCTGCGGATTCCCGCGTCCCGGATGCTCCATGGCGTTTTGAAATCGGGTTCCCCTACGCCCAATGAGATGCAGTGCGGCATATCCGCCGCCAGATCAAAAAACTTGCGGATGCCGGACGGCCGCATCTCCTTGGCCGCCGGTGCAAGCAGTTGGTCGTAATTCATCACAGCACCGTACACTCCCTGTCGTCAGCTTCTTCGTTCTGGTACAGCCGGCCGCCGCGCTTGTAGGTGCGCAGCACAAAGCTGGTCGCCGTGGACAGAACATCGTCCAGCGGAGACAGGCGCTTGGCAACAAAGAGGGCGATCTCCTGGAAACTGTGCCCCTTTATGGTGACCTGCAGGTCGTAGCCGCCGCTCATGAGCAGGACGCTGTCCACCTCATCAAAGCTGGCAATGACCGAAGCGATCTCGTCAAAGCCGCGACTCTTGCGGGGAGAGACGTGCAGCTCGATGGAGGCTTCCACCAGATTGACCCCGGCACGCTCCCAATCGATCAGGGCCTCATAACCGCGGATGTATCCCTTTTCGGCGGCTTCATCCATCATGGCGGCCACTTCCACCGGGGTCTTATCCATCATGGCGGCGATATCCTCCACCGACAGGCGGGCGTTCTTTTCCAGAATATGCAGCAATTCTTCCATAGTGCAGCTCCCCTTTTGCAAGAATCTTATGCGGCCGCCTTCCGCCGGATTCCGTCCGGAAGCAGCCCACAAGCCGGATGCCGCTGATCCGTTGCACCGGACGCGGCAGCGATTTCTTATTATTATATCATATTCCGATACGGGGCGGAAGTCCTTTTCCGCCAGCAGGGTGGTTTATGGGTCTGCAAAAGTTTCCGGCTGCATCTCACACATATCCCGCCAGTATCGCTTGGGGGCGTGGGTGCGCTGGCAAATGGGGTTGCGTCTCTCCTGGATGGTCAGGGCGCGGAAAAAGCGTTTCCACAACGCCTGCCAGTCTTCTTCTGCCGGGTCCGGGGCCGGAGTGTACTGCTTCATCTGCATATAGCATACCCGCCCGCCGCGGCGCAGCAGCGCCATCCCATGGGTGGCATCAAAGATCATGAAATCTTCATCCGGCAGACGGCTGCAGAAGTGCCCACGCAGAAGAGGCAGGATATTGTGCCGGGGGTGAATGATGGAACCCAGCATGTTTCCGCGCTGTTCAAAGCGGAGAAATTCGATGTATTTGCAGCTTTCGTTGCTGACCGCCCGTTCCAGCTCAAAAGCAGCCGACACATCGGCGTCTCCCAGCATGCGGGCGGCGGAAGGCCCCCGCTCAAAGCACAGGCGGGCAAACCGAAGCAATATCAGTTCCTTGCCCGGTTCATCCGCCAGGAATCCGGTGGTGATCCGTTCCCGCACCACTGTTCCCAGCCGGTTCAGCCCCGCGGCCACCCGGCGTGCCAGTTCGGGACGGGTCTCGATCTCCCGCTGGGCAAACAGGGAGGTCTGCCCCTCGCTGGGCGGCAGCACCGCGGCGGGAATCTCCTTTTTGGAAAAGCTCTCGAAAATGCAGCACAGGAAGCCCTGGAAGCTGCCGTCATAACAATAGGAAACGTCACTTACAGCCGCTTGGTAAGACATGTCAGCGCCTCCTGTCTGGTCAATCTGGCGGCCTCCCGGGCATCCATACCCGCATCTGTCAACTGGTGCACCAAAGGCGCGGCTCCCGGCAGCGCCGCAGGCACAAAATCATCCAAAGAAAGCTGCCGCATCCCCACCCCGAAGGCGTTGGGGTCCAGCAGTGCAGCCGCCACCTCGGCACGGGTACCGTGTACGGGCGCTTTTCCGTTGCAGGTGATGAAATACCGCGCCCGTTTGAGGACCACGCCGATGCGCTTGAGCTCCTCCAGGCCCAGATGCTGCTGACGCCTTGCCGCCAGAATGCGCTGAACGCTTTTGGGGCCGATTCCCGGCACACGCAGCAGCTGCGCTTTGGTGGCCGTGTTCACCTCCACCGGAAAAAATTCCGGATGGCGCAGGGCCCAGTTGCATTTGGGGTCCAGGTAGGGGTCGAAGTTGGGTTCGTCCTCGTTGAGGATCTCCGCCGCCGAAAACTGATAATAGCGCAGCAGCCAGTCCGCCTGATACAGACGATGTTCCCGCAGAAGCGGCGGGCGGGTGGTGGTGGCGGGCAGACGCGGGTCAGGCACCACCGGAAGATAGGCGGAGAAAAACACACGTTTCAGCGCGTACTTTTTGTACAATCCTTCGGTCAGGCGCAGGATGTGCAGATCGTTTTCCGGCGTGGCGCCGATGATCATCTGGGTACTTTGTCCCGCCGGTGCAAAGGCGGGGGTATGGCGGTAGACGGCCATCTCCCGCCGGTTCTGTGCCGTGCGCTGGGCAATCTGCCCCATGGGCCGCAGGATCCCCGCCTTGTGTTTATCCGGGGCCAGCAGGCCCAGGCTTGCTTCGCTGGGAAGTTCGATGTTCACCGAAAGCCGGTCCGCCAGAAGCCCCAGACGCTCGACCAGGAGCGGGTCGGCGCCGGGGATGGCCTTGGCATGGATGTATCCGTTGAAGTGATATTCCTGCCGCAGGATCCGCAGGGCTTCGATCATTTTTTCCATGGTCACATCCGGGCTGCCCAGGACCGCACTGGAAAGAAAAAGCCCCTCGATATAATTGCGGCGGTAAAAGCCGATGGTCAGGTCTGCCAGTTCCCGGGGGGTGAACGTGGCCCGGGGGATATCATTGGTACGGCGGTTGACGCAGTAGCTGCAATCATAACTGCAGGCGTTGGAGTACAGCACCTTCAGAAGGGATACGCACCGGCCATCCGGCGTGAAGGCGTGGCAGATACCGGCTGCGCAGCAGCTGCCCAGGGCCCCGTGGCGCCCGGGCCGGTCCACGCCGCTGGAGGTGCAGGCCACATCATACTTGGCACTGTCCGCCAGAATTTCCAGCTTTTGTGCAAGATCCATGATAAGGGCCCTCCGATGCCAGAAAAGGTATAAAAAAGAAAGCCCGTCGTCCGGCCGTTTCCGGCGTTCCGGCGGGCTGCCGGAATGTATATGTGATGGTCCCTGTTATCGGGCTGCGCCTGCACGCTTATCGGACGCAAGTCCCGGTTAACGGACTTTTCTGCTGGTATACTGGTTACTGTAAAAAGG
>CALXHN010000024.1 GCA_944388105.1 uncultured Gemmiger sp.
GAGTACGGCATCTTCAAGCAGAAGATCGTGGACGGCTGGCAGCAGGAGACCGCCGACAACTGGCTGCCCGGCGGCCAGGTCTGGATCAAGAGCCATCCCGACCAGGCCCAGGAGATCCGCTTTGACGGTCAGGCCATCGAGACCTGGGACGGCGGCTTCCACCATGTGAAGTACGAAAACTACAACAGCGTCATCGCCGTGCCCAACGATATGTATGTGGCCGGTTACGGCACGTCCGGTGTGGCCAAGCTGCGTCTGTGGCAGGCCAAGGCGCCCAGCTTTGATATGAGCAGCTTCAACGCCGGCAACTACAACACCGCCATCAGCCAGAGCGCTTCCGCCGAGCTGATCTCCAAGATCCTGTACCCCAACGATAACCACACCGAGGGCAAGATCCTGCGTCTGCGCCAGCAGTATTTCTTCTCCGCCGCCTCTGTGGCCGATATCCTGGGCAACCACCTGAACCAGTACGGTACCCTGGACAACCTGCCCGACAAGGTGGCCATCCAGCTGAACGACACCCACCCGACCCTGGCCATCCCCGAAATGATGCGCATCCTGTTGGATGAGTGCTCCTACAGCTGGGAAGATGCCTTTGCCATCTGCCAGAAGGTCTTTGCCTACACCAACCACACCGTCATGAGCGAGGCTCTGGAAAAGTGGAATGTGGACATCTTCCGTTCCACCCTGCCCCGCATCTGGCAGATCGTCTGCGAGATGGACCGCCGCTGCCGCGCCGACCTGGAAAAGGTCTTCCCCGGCGACAAGGGCAAGATCGACTATATGGCCATCCTGGGCGACAACCAGGTCCGTATGGCCAACATCTGCGCCTACACCTGCCACTCCATCAACGGCGTTTCCAAGCTGCACAGTGAGATCATCAAGGACAGCGTCTTCCATGATTATTTCCTGTACAAGCCCAAGGCCTTCAAGAACGTCACCAACGGCATTGCCTACCGCCGCTGGCTGCTGTGCGCCAACCCCGGCCTGACCGACCTGCTCAGCGAGAGCATCGGCGACGGCTTCAAGACCGATGCTTCCCAGCTGAAGAAGCTGGAAAAGTTCGCCACCGACAAGGCCTTCCTCAAGAAGCTGGAAAGCGTCAAGCGGGAGAACAAGGTCCAGTTCGCCAACTACCTGGAGCGCGCCACCGGCCAGCTCATCGACCCCGATTCCATCTTCGACTGCCAGGTCAAGCGCATGCACGAGTACAAGCGCCAGCACCTGAATGCGCTGAACATCGCGGCCGAGTACCTGTACCTGAAGGCCAACCCCAACGCCGACTTCATCCCCAAGACCTATATCTTCGGCGCCAAGGCGGCTCCCGGCTACTATATGGCCAAGCAGATGATCCGCATGATCTGCAAACTGGGTCAGCTCATCGACTCCGACCCCGCCGTGCAGGGCAAGCTGCGCATCGTCTACCTGGAAGACTACTGCGTCACCCTGTCCGAGCAGCTGATGCCCGCTTCCGAAGTGTCTGAGCAGATCTCTCTGGCCGGCACCGAGGCTTCCGGCACCGGCAACATGAAGTTCATGCTCAACGGCGCCATCACCCTGGGTACCCTGGACGGTGCCAACGTGGAGATCGCCGATGCCGCCGGTCATGAGAACGAGATCATCTTCGGCATGCTGACCCCCGAGGTCAACGCTCTGAAGGGCATGGGCTATCATCCCCAGGCCTATATCTCCGATGACAACATCGCCATGGCGGTGCTGGACCTGCTGGAAAAGGGCTGGAACGGAGAGAACTTCAGCGAAGTCACCAACAACCTGCGCAACAGCGACCCCTACATGGTCATGGCCGACTTCAAGGATTACCGCCGTGCCCAGGCCACCGTGCAGCAGCTGTATCGTGACCGCGAAACCTGGAACCGCATGAGCCTGATGAACATCGCCAACGCCGGCATCTTCTCCGCCGACCGTTCGGTGATGGATTATGCCCGCGATATCTGGGGCGCCACCCCGGTTCGCTGAGCCGCCCGTGAACTGAATTTCCGGAACCTGACCGCCGCCGTTTTTGTGCGGCGGTCTTTTCGGGTAAAATCACCCTGAAGGGACGGACGATCAATCTATGTCGCACACCTTTTTCAACAGCCGCCTGGCCCACTACAAGACCCCCTTCGGTGCGGTGCCGGCGGGGACCGCTGTGACCCTGCGCCTGGATGTGCCCCAGGACTACGGATATGTGGACCCCCACCTGGTTCTGACCAAGGACCGGGAAGATCCGGTACACTACCGTATGGATTTTGACGGGCAGGATCAGGGCTCCAACCATTTTTCCGTCACCGTGACGCCCACCACCTCGGGGCTGTACTTCTATTACTTTGATCTGTATACCGACTTCCGCAAGATCTGCCGCGGCGCCAATGCCGAGGGCGAACTGACCTGGGTGGAAGGGGACTGCTGGCAGCTGACGGTGTACGAACCGGACTTCAAGACGCCGGACTGGATCAAGAACGGTACCATGTACCAGATCTTCCCCGACCGCTTCTGCGAGGGCGTGCCCAACAAGCCCATGCCTTTTGCCGACCGCATCTACCGTCCTGACAAGACCGGCGAGCCCTATTTCTGGCCCACCGAACAGCCCGAAGGCTACCTGAACATGGACTACTACGGCGGGGACTTTGCGGGCATCCAGCAGAAGCTGCCTTACCTGGAACGGCTGGGTGTCAGCTGCATCTACCTCAATCCCATCTTTGAGGCACATGCCAACCACCGGTACAACACCGCCGACTACCTCAAGGCGGACCCGCTGCTGGGCACCAACCGGGATTTTGCCGAGCTGTGCACCGCTGCCCGCCGCCACGGCATCCGCATCATTCTGGACGGGGTGTTCAGCCACACCGGTTCGGATTCCCGCTACTTCAACCGGGAAGGCCGTTACGGCCCCGGCGGCGCCTACCGTGACCGCCATTCGCCGTACCGCAGCTGGTATGATTTCGACTCCGGCTACAAGTGCGGCTACCGCAGCTGGTGGGGGTTTGAGACCCTGCCCGAAGTGCAGGAGGATTCCCCCTCCTACACCGAGTTCGTCTGCTGCAAGGGCGGCGTCATCGACACCTGGCTCAACCTGGGAGCTTCCGGCTTCCGGCTGGACGTGGCCGACGAGCTGCCCGACGATTTCATCGAAAAGATCCGTTCTGCCGTCAAATCTCACGGCGAGGACAAGCTGCTCATCGGGGAAGTGTGGGAGGACGCCACCACCAAGGAAGGCTTCGGACGCCGCCGCACCTACCTGCGGGGCCATGGTCTGGACACCACCATGAACTATCCCTTCCGCAATGCCGCCATCGACTATGTTTGCGGCGCCAGAACGGAGGAGGTGGCCGACCGTATCCTTTCCATCTGTGAGAATTACCCCAAACCCGCCCTGGACTGCGCCATGAACTTCCTGTCCACCCACGACACCGAGCGGGCCATCACCGCCATTGCGGATGAACCCGCCAACGGGCGGGACCGCTTCTGGCAGAGCGGCCGGCGTATCCCGGCGGCCCGGATGGAGGACGCCATCCGCCGTCTGCTGCTGGCCTACGCCCTGGTGTACACCCTGCCGGGTGTGCCCTGCGTCTATTACGGGGACGAGATCGCCATGCAGGGCTACCGCGACCCCTTCAACCGGGCTTTCTATGACTGGAACAGCACCGAAAAGCGGCTGCGCGGCCCGTTGGCCAACCTGGCCAGCCTGCGCCGCAGCTGTGATGCCTTCGACGGCGGTTCTATCGAACTGGTCCAGGCCGAAGGGGATGTGCTGCATTTCCGCCGTGTGGGCAAGACCCAGACTGCCGAAATCATCCTGAACCGGGGTCCGCACCTGCTGTGTACCCAGGCGTTCGGCAAATCGGCCGAAGTCAATCCCGGCGGTTTCACCATCCTGGTGGAGGACAACAAGCCCAAAAACGTGGGCTATTTCAAGATCTACTAAGAAAAAAGACCGCTGCTTCACAATGGGCAGCGGTCTTTTGCATCCCGGGCGGGGGAGAAGGCATACCCTTGGCAGAACAGGGCGTTCCTGCCTGCAGGAAATGGGTGGAAACCCGTGGATTTTACAGGCGGATATCTTGACTTTATATACGCACCCTGTTAAAATTGCATCAAATCACATAAGGAGGGATTTGCAGCTTATGGATAGCATTTTGTGGTTGATTGCCGTCATCGTTTTTGTGGCCGCGGAAGCCGCTACCACCGCCCTGATCTCCATCTGGTTTGCGGTGGGTGCCGCCGTGGCACTGATCGTCAGCCTGTTCACCACCTCGCTGCCGCTGCAGTTCCTGGTGTTTGCCCTGGTATCTGCCGTGACCCTGGCCATCATGGTTCCCACCCTGGCTGCCCGCCGCCGCAACAAAAAGGCGCCGGTCACCAACGGGCCGGAACTCAGCGTGGGCAAGCGCGGCGTGGTACTGCAGGCCATTCTGCCCGGGGAACTGGGGCGTGTCCGGGTGGACGGTCTGGACTGGCAGGCCAAGGCCAATGAGGCCCTGCCCCAGGGCAGCCGCTGCCAGGTGACTGCCGCCGACGGCAATGTGCTGACAGTGTGCGCTGCCCCTGTGGAAGAAACGGTGTAAGAGATCCCGTGCGGTGCATCCCTGTTCAGCACCGGCAGGACCAAAATAAACCATTCCGAACGTTGAAGGAGGTAAACCATATGCCCTGGGGAGTTATTCTGATCGCCATTCTGCTGATCGTGGCCTTGCTCGTGATCGTGCGCTGCATCGTCATTGTTCCGCAGTCCAATTCCTACGTCATCGAATCGCTGGGCGTCTACAAGGAAACCTGGGACGCCGGCCTGCACATCAAGGTGCCCTTCATTGAGCGCATCGCCCGCCGTGTTTCCCTCAAGGAGGAAGTGGCCGACTTCCCCCCGCAGCCGGTCATCACCCGGGACAACGTCACCATGATGATCGACACGGTGGTGTTCTTCCAGGTGTTCGACGCCAAGGCTTACGCCTACGGCGTGACCCGGCCCATCGCCGCCATCGAGAACCTGTCCGCCACCACCCTGCGTGACATCATCGGTTCCATGTCCCTGGATGAGACCCTGACCAGCCGCGACCTGATCAACACCAAGATCACCGCCACCCTGGATGAAGCCACCGACCGCTGGGGCATCAAGGTCAACCGCATCGAGCTGAAAAACATCGAACCCCCGCAGGAAATCCGCACCGCCATGGAAAAGCAGATGAAGGCCGACCGTGAAAAGCGTGCCAGCATCCTGCTGGCTGAAGGCGAGAAGCAGGCCGCCATCACCCGCGCCGAAGGCGAAAAGGAAAGCGCCATCCTGCGGGCCGAGGCCGTCAAGGAACAGAAGATCCGGGAGGCCGAAGGTCAGGCCCAGGCCCTGCTGCTGGTGCAGAAGGCCAAGGCCGACTCCATCCGCCTGATCAACGAGGCCGCTCCCTCTCAGAACATGCTGGCTCTGCGCAGCATGGAAGCCATGGAGCGGGTGGCGGACGGCAAGGCTACCAAGATCATCGTGCCCAGCAACATGCAGGACATGGCCGCCACCGTCTCCGCCATCAAGGCAGTGGCAGGGGACACCAGCGGTGCCGCCGCTGCCGGCAAATAAGCAGATCCCGTCTCCTGATACAAAGGCAGGCCCGCCGTACCAAAGTGGTACGGCGGGCCTGCCGCTTTATTGTCATGGAAAACTCAGACCATATAGTCCTCAAACCGGTGCAGATCATCAATTTTGACGGTGCCTTTGTAGTACACGCCGTCGGGGCGATACTCCTCCTCCATAACGCTGCCACGGCTGCGCAGGATATCGGCCAGGGACAGTTTGTCATAAGGCAGCAGCACCTCGATGGTGCGGACCCGGTGGGACAACGCCTCGTCCAGCCGCTTCAGCAGCTCGTCCAGCCCCCGGCCGGTCTTGGCGCTGGTCAGCAGCACCGCCGGATCAAAGGAGATGGCCCCGGGCTTGTCACACTTGTTGTACACCACGATCTGGGGAATGTCCGAACAGCCCAGGGATTCCAGGACCTCGTCGGTCACGGCCAGCTGGGCGGCCGCTTCGCTGTCGCTGGCGTCCGCCACCTTCAGGATCACATCCGCGTAGGCGGCTTCCTCCAGCGTGCTCTTGAAAGCGTCCACCAGGTGGTGGGGCAGGCGGCTCACAAAGCCGACGGTATCTACCAGCACCACGGTCAGGCCGCTGGGCAGGGTCAGACGTCGGGCGGTGGGGTCCAGAGTGGCAAACAGCATGTCCGCCTCAAAGATCTCTGCCCCGCACAGGGCGTTCATCAGGCTGGATTTGCCCACGTTGGTGTAGCCCACCAGGGCCACCACCGGCACGTTGTTCTTCTGGCGGGCACGGCGGGTTTCCCCGCGGCGTTTTTCCAGTTCCTTCAGCCGCCCTTCCAGGTGTTCGATGCGGTGGTGCAGGTGTCGCCGGTCCAGTTCCAGCTTGGTCTCGCCGGCACCGCGGCGGGCACCGCCGCCGCCGCCACCGCCGCCGCCCTGGCGGCTCAGCGCTTCGCCCAGCCCCTGCAGGCGGGGCAGCTGGTAGCGCAGCATGGCCAGTTCGGTCTGCAGCTTGCCCTCGTTGGTGGATGCCCGGGACTTGAAGATCTCCAGGATCAGCATGGTGCGGTCCAGCACCTCCACCTGCAAAGCGGCGGAAAGGTTGCGGATCTGGCTGCCCGAAAGCTCCCCGTCAAAGATGGCGGCTTCCGCCCGGGTATTCATGCACACCAGTCGGGCTTCGGCCACCTTGCCTTCGCCCAGCATGGTGGCCGCTTCCGGGGTGGAACGCTTCTGGCAGACGGTGGCCACCGCCTCCATGCCGTTGGCCTCGGCCAGGGCCGCCAGTTCGTCCAGACTGCGCTGCGCATCAAATTTTCCCTGATCCAGACTCAGCAGCACCACCGGAATGGCACTGTGTTCTTCCTCCTGGTCGGAAGGGAAGGGGTCCAGATCGTCCAGCGTACTCAGAGGGTCGGATGTGAAATCCAGAGTAAAGTCGTCCATTTACATCTCCTTGATTGGTTTGATTTTATAATACGCGCGGCAGGGCACCGGGGTGCCGTCATACTTGTGGTATACCGCGTCGTGGTCATAGAGAAAGCCATTTTTTTGGATCACCCTGCCGCTGGCAGGATTCTCCACAGCATGGCAGATGGAAAGCCAGGGGCCGTCTACCCGGTTGAACCAGAAATCCAGTACCGCCTGCAGGGCCTCGGTGGCATAACCCCGGCCCCACCAGGGGCGGCCCAGCGCATACCCGGGCTCCCAGATCTCGGTGCCGCGCAAGGCGTCGGGCAGCGTCTGCCAGCCTTCGGCAGCGGCCCGCTCCGCCCGCACCACCCCGATGGTCCCGATGAGGGTCCCGTCCTGGAGGCAGATGCCCCAGTTGTACACGGTGGGATCGGCATAACACTTTTCCATCTCGTACAGGTATTCGGCGGTGACAGTCCAGTCCCGGTGGGCATTCCAGCGCAGATACCGGGTCACCTGGGGGTCTCCGGCCCAGTGGTCGAACATAGTCCGGCAATCGTCAAAGGTCAGGCGGCGCAGCATCAGCCGCCGGGTCTGCAGGGGAACGGTGCCCAGGTGGTCCATGGTATTTCCTCCTTACCGGTGCAGCAGCTTGCGCAGCAGGGTCATGCCCATATGCCACAGTTTCTGCAGCTGGGGACGGTACAAGGTGCAGTAGATGAAGAGAATGGCTCCCACCAGCACAAACTTTACCACAAAATGCTGGTAAAATACAACCCCGACGGCTCCAGCGGCCAGCGCCAGCAGGAACCCGGAGATGGTGCGGGGGTAACTGGGGATGGTGCGGTAGTAGTACTGCCCGGTGAGGGTGCGGTATACAAACATCACCGCATTGCCTGCCACCAGGGCGGCTGCCGCCCCGGTGACTGAGTACAGCGGCACCAGCCAGATGCAGAGCAGCAGCTCCACCCCCACGCCCAGGGCCACCCCGATGGTATCGTGGTGGGGACGGCGGGCGATGGCGTTGCCGTAGACGGTGCCTTCCATCAGGATCAGGAACACCGCCGCCAGCATCATCAGCGGGAAAAAGCGCATGCAGGGCAGCTTGGAGGGGAAGATGAGGAAGATGATATCCTCAAACATGACCAGCAGGCAGAAAAAGCCGAAGATCAGGAAGTTCAGCAGGTCGTGGATCCGCCCGATGCGTTCCTGTTCGGTGCGGTAATGGGCAAAGACATAAGGGCCCCAGTAGGTGGAAAATCCGGCCTGCACGGTGGTCACCAGCATGGACAGCTGGTAGGCAAAGGCGAACAATCCCTGGGAGAAGGTGTTGCTGGCCAGAAAGGACAGACACACCGACTGGAACAGGGGAGTCAGCACTGCGGCGGGGGCCAGGGCGATGCTGTAGGGCACCATCTGGCGGTAGATGGCCTTGTAAGGCACCTTGCCCGCCCGGATGGGCGCCTTGGCCTTGAACCAGAAGGCGATGGCCACGCAGCCGAAACTGGCCACCGCCGCCGCAATGAACACCCAGGTCTTGCTGGTGAAAAATCCCGGCAGCAGGTACAGTAGGTTCAGGCAGGCCTGCATCCAGAGGGTCTCGGCGGTGTAGGCCCGGACATTGTTTTCCAGCCGCAGCAGCACGTTCAGATACCGCACCAGCATATACAGGGCGGCGTTGAGGAAGAGGAAGGGCACCAGAATGGCCCCGTTCTGCCCCAGACCGAAGGCGGCAGACAGCGGTTCCGCAAAGAAAGCGGACCCCACCAGCCCCACCACCGCCATGACCAGCAGGGACAGGCGGGTGGTGGCGGCGAACATGCTCCGGCCAGTGGCGCCTTCCACCGGTTCCCGGAAGAAACGCAGGAGTCCCTGGTCCAGTCCCAGCATGCCCACGTTCATCAGGGAGGTGGTGTAGGCCATGAAGGAGGCAGGGACGGCGTAGCGGTCGGGGGGCAGAACGCCCTTCACGATCAGGGCGGCGCCGCTGATCAGAAAGCCCAGATAGGTGGCCACCGAATATTTCATCAGGCTGCCGAGAAAGGATTCCTGCTTTTTGGGTGTTTCGGGCATGGTGTGCTCCTTTGGTGCAAAAAGTGGAGACCGGTCAGCGTGCGGTCACATAAGGGCGGATGCGGGCTGTCATGGCTTCCACCTGTTCGGGGGTCACATGGGCCTTGTCCACATAGCCGTAAATGCGCTGGGCAAAGTTGGCCAGCGGCGGGCAGAAGGTAAATACCTTCCGGGGTTCCCAGCCGTGGCGGTACAAAAGATGGACGCCCCACAGGGCCACGAATTTCAGCAGGTTGAAGTGGGGCTTGAACCCTTCCCCCATGGGGGTGTCCCGGGGCGGATTGCGGTAGACCTCCTCCAGTAGGTCGGCCATGCGCAGGTAAGCCGGACGCTCACTGGGGTCAAAGTATCCCTCAATGACCTCCCGTGCAATGGGGAAGGGAGGATTCTCCTCCGCCATGGCGGCCACAAAGCCGTCGTAGTCGGTCACATACCGGGCGCCCTTGTAGATCACCGGGTCGTATTCGTGCTCGATGGGGGTGGGGCGCAGGATGTGGCAGCTCTTGCCCGCCATGTAGACCTCCGCGATGGAGGTGCTCATCCAGATGGAGATGGAATCTGCCGCCACGATCCACTGCTTCACGCTGTCCGCAAAGATCACATGGAAGTTGGGGCGCTTCTTGGCCAGCTCGTCCAGGGCGGGGCTGTTCCATTCGCTGGGATGGCGGCGGTAGACCAGTTCCACCTCCGGGTGCTCCCCCAGATACCGGTCAAACCAGTCCAGGGTCTCGGCCATGGAGATGCGGTTGGTGCGGGCAAAGCCGGTGAAATCGGTGCCCGCCATTCTGGAGAGCTCGGCCACCTCCTCATCCGACATGCTGGCATAGCCGAAGCTGGAAATGTACAGATGCAGGTGCTTGTGCTCGTCCAGACCGAACTCCCGGCACAAGGCAGCCTTGTCCTTGAAGTAGCCCTTGAATTCCGGGCGCAGAAAATCCATCATCACGGCGCCGGTCACGGGGGTGTTCCTGGCTTCCATGCCGTGGGCCTGCAACCGGGCGGCAGTGCGCTTGCCCCAGCAGGTCTGTACGCAGCGTTTGGCGTTGCCGTTCATGTTGAACCAGTCGCCCTCCTCCTGGGTGTCGGAGAGCATCTGTTCCCAGTGCAGGTTCACGATCTTGTTGCAGCGGCCGATGTTGTTGTACACATGGCTGTTGATGGCTTCGTTGTCATACATGCAGCTGGCCACCAGTACTTCGGGCTTGTCCCGCCCGAACAGCCGCAGATGTTTGGGGTCCAGCAGCTGCCGGATCTCGGCGGTATAGCCACGGCGTTCCAGTTCCAGCTTCAAAAGCAGGTCGCTTTCATATTCCCGCACCGTGTGCTCGTACAAAATCAGAAAATCCAATGCCATAGGTTTGCTTCCTTACCGGGCGCCATCAGGCGCCCATTTCGGTGAACAGCTGCCGGGTCCAGTCCGGCAGACCGTATTTTTCGTCCAGATGGAATCCGTCAAAAAACTGGGTGTCGTCGTCGGTGATGCAGCTGCCGCCCCACTCGTAGTCCAGCACGGTGCAGCCGTAGTCGTCGCTCCAGTCATTCAGCAGGGGAAGCACATCCGCCTGCATCCGCTGGTCAATGTGGTATTTCTCGCACACTTCGGTGCGCACCAGGTCGGCCATGGGCGGCAGCACGATGGTGAGCTCCACGCCTTCCTCGCTGCAGCGGCGGGCCAGGTCTCCCAGCCGCACCAGCTCCTCCTCGTTCACCGACCAGCTGCGGCATTTTTCGTCGATCAGCCCGGGATACTCATACAGCTTGCGGTGCACGGGAATGGCGTTCCCGTCGGCATCATAGTAGTCCGCCGGCCCCCAGTCCCCGGATTCGATGCTGTCCGGTGTGTTGTTCACCTTGTTCAGGAACATGGTCAGGGCATTGACGTTGTATTCCAGATTCAGGCAATAGGCCAGGGGATTGTTCAGGGTATCTTCCAGGGTGGAGAACCGGTCGGTGTCATAGTTGGCGTTGACGGTGTAAAAGGAAAGCTCAAACAGGATGGCATCCACCTGGTTGCCGGAATCCAGCACAAAGTCCGCCAGATCCAGGCTCTCCCGCAGGCTGGCCCCGCCGAAAGCCAGGTTCTGCCAGTCCTGCCCCGAAACCTCGCTCACCAGGTTCATATCAAAATGGGCCAGACGGCTGTCCCCGATGATCAGCCGGGTGCCGGGGTCAGTCTGGTAAGCCCGCACCCGGGCCACCGGCTGGGAGGAATCGGTCTCGCCCTTGAGCCCGAAATAGTTGTTGGGTTCAAAGGCCACAAAGAACGCCAGCCACAGATACACCGGGATCAGCAGCAGGGCAAGGCGTTTGATTATATGCAGCATGCCGTGGGCACCCGCCTTTCTGTTCGTCATCATCAGTACCCCGCGTACATGCCCAGACCGGCCGCAAACCCGCCGTTCTGCAGGATGTAGCCGATAAGGATCAGGGTGACCAGCGCCAGATACAGCGCCTGCCGCCGCCAGCCGGGGATGGCGGCCACCATCACTTCGGACCCCTTGTTCTTGAAGCCGAAGCAGCGGCGATAGTCAAGGAAAATGGCCAGTGCCAGCCCCACCGCCACAAAGGCGTAGTAGGCCGCCACCATGATGCTGTTGGCGTAAAATCCGTTGTAGGCGGCGGTGTAAGCTTCGGAGACAAAGCGGGCGGGGGAGAGCCCCTGCACCATCCCGGCCAGATACCCGAAGCAGGCCCCCACCGAACCGTTGCCGGATCCCATACGGAAGAACACCATGCTGAAGGTCCACAGCACGAACACGCCGGCCCGCTTGGCCCACAGCACTTTGGCAGGGGCTTTCTTTTTGGGCTTGCCCAGGCGGCGGTGCAGCAGTTCTTCGCCCACCCGGTACAGCGCCTGCAGCAGGCCCCACACCACAAAGGGAAGGGTGTTGCCGTGCCAGAAACCGGACACAAAGAAGACGATGAACACACACACCTCCGGGGGCAGACGGCGCAGCTTCCCGCCGGTCAGACGCTCGGTGTCGGCCCAGGCCAGAGGCATGAAGAGGTAATCCTGCAGCCAGGAAGAAAAGCTGATGTGCCACCGGCTCCAGAACCCGGAAAAGTTGGTGGCAAAGAAGGGCGTCTTGAAGTTTTCGGCCAGTTCCAGGCCCAGCACCAGGCCAGTGGCCCGGGCCAGCTCGGAATAGCCGCTGAAGTTGAAGTACAGCTGGAAGGTGTAAAAGACCGCCGCCAGGATCAGCATTCCGCCGCCGTAGCTCTGCCAGGTGCCAAAGACTTCATCCACCACCATGCCCAGCACGTCGGACACCGCCACCATCTTGAACAGCCCCAGGGCGTACAGCCGCAGGGCCCGCACGGTGCGCTGGGCATCAAAGCGGTGCTCCGCCCGCAGCTGGGGGATCAGCGACCCGGCCCGGGGGATGGGGCCCTGGGTCACGGTTCCGAAAAAGGTCAGGAACAGAAAATAGTACAGCGGATTGCGTTCCGTTTCACAGTCCCCCCGCCCCGCGTCGATGAGGTAGGAGATGGCCGCAAAGGAATAGAAACTGATGCCCAGCGGCATGACCACCTGAAAAGGCAGCGGCAGGACCGTGTTGAGAAATCCGAAATACTTGAAAAAGGCCAGGATGGCAATGCTGCCGATGACCCCCAGCCGGACAAAGGCCTGCTTGTGGGCGCCCTCTTTCCAGGCAATGCCCAGGCCGCACAGGTAGGAGAAGGCTCCCACCCCCAGGGTCACGGCCAAATAGCCGCCGGACGCCAGGGCGTAAAACACCCAGGATGCCGCCAGCAGGAACACCGGCTGGATGCGGCGGGGCAGGTGGAGATAGACCCCGGCCGACACGGCCAGGAAGAAGAGATACTGGATGGTTTGCAAGCCCATGAAGTGGGGCTCCTTTCCCACTGAATTAGTGACATACTATCAAAACATTATACCTTTTTTTTCGCCTTGTGTAAAGGAAAAACCACCCGGCGCGCAATTTGGCGAAGCAAAGTCATATTGCACGTTTTTTACAGTTTGGAATGCAAATTTCCGTTGAAATCTCCGATAAAATCGAATACAATGAAGGTAACAAACACAAGTCGGCCGCCATGAGCCGGCAGAAACGAGGGAACGCTATGGAAAATTACAACCCCTTGCTGGTGGGCAATGACAGTCCGGCCAAGTTCATCACCATCGGTGAAGTCATGCTTCGTCTGACCCCGCCCAACTATGAGAAGATCCGCATGGCCACCAGCTTTGAGGCCAGCTATGGCGGCAGCGAGGCAAACATCGCGCTGGCTCTGGCCAATCTGGGGGTGGACAGCACCTTTTTCAGCGTAGTGCCCAACAACTCTTTGGGCAAGAGTGCGGTGCGCTGGCTGCGTTCCAACGACGTGCACTGCACCCCCATGATCCTCTCCACGCCGGAGGAGACGCCCACCCATCGCCTGGGTACTTATTATCTGGAAACCGGCTACGGCATCCGTCCCAGCAAGGTCACCTATGACCGCAAGCACAGTGCTTTCACCGAGTATGATCTGACCAAGGTGGATGTGGACGCGCTGCTGGAAGGCTATGACTGGCTGCATCTGTCCGGTATCACCCCGGCCCTGTGCGACAACTGCGCCTACTTTGTGCTGCGCTGCCTGGAAGCAGCCAAGAAGAAGGGACTGACCGTCAGTTTTGACGGCAACTTCCGCAGCAGCCTCTGGACCTGGGAGGAAGCCCGGGACTTCTGCACCAAGTGCCTGCCCTATGTGGATGTGCTCTTCGGCATTGAGCCTTACCATCTGTGGAAGGACGAAAACGACCATTCCCAGGGCGACTGGAAGGACGGCGTGCCGCTGCAGCCCAGCTATGAGCAGCAGGATGAGGTCTTCCAGCACTTTATCGAGCGGTATCCCAACATCAAGTGTCTGGCCCGTCATGTACGCTACGCCCACTCCGGCTCCGAAAACAGCCTCAAAGCCTTCATGTGGTACGAAGGCCACACCTTTGAGAGCAAGCTCTTCACCTTCACCATCCTGGACCGCGTGGGCGGCGGCGATGCCTTTGCCAGCGGCCTGATCTACGCCATGATCCACAAATACCGTCCCATGGACATGATCAACTTTGCGGTGGCATCCAGTGCCATCAAGCACACCATCCACGGCGATGCCAACATCACCGATGATGTCAAGAGCATCCGCAATCTGATGAACATGAACTACGATATCAAGCGCTGAGCATTCGGCGCCGGAAAGTCCCGCCCCGGCACGGGTTCCCGCGTGCGGTGCGGGACTTTTTTGATCAAAGGAGGAATTCCGGTGGAATACAATGTGTTGGAGTACGGCGCCAGGGGAGACGGCGCCGCCAACGATGGGCCAGCCATCCAGCGGGCTCTGGATGCCTGCGCGGCAGCGGGCGGAGGCAGGGTCCTTCTTCCCGGCGGGCATGTGTACAGCGCAGGGACCATCTTCCTGCGCAGCCATGTGGAGCTGCACCTGGAATCCGGTGCCGTGCTCAAGGCCTGTGCCGACCCGGACGCCTTCTGCTCACGTCGGGCGGACGGGCAGGCTCCGACCGAGCAGATCCCCTACTATGAAAACTGTGATTATGACGGCGAACCGCCCCGGTGCTTTGTGGTGGCCCAGGAGGCGGAAAATGTCCGCATCACCGGTTACGGCAGCATCGACGGTTCGGAAGAGAATTATTACGGGGAACAGACCCACGATTTCATTGAGGGCACCTACTATCCCCGGGTGCCGCTGCTCATGCTGTATAAAGTGCAGCACCTGACCATCACCGGTGTCACCCTCATGCGCAGCGCTTTCTGGACGGTGCATATGGTGGGCTGCAGCGATGTGCAGATCGACGGCATCCGGATCCTGAACAATACCCGCATGGTCAACTGCGACGGGATTGATCCCGACCATTGCCGCAATGTGCGCATCACCAACTGCCATATCGAATCGGCGGACGACTGCATCGTGCTGAAAAACACCGGCAAGTATACCGATCTGGGCCCCTGCGAGAACATCGTCGTCAGCAACTGCACGCTTATGTCCACCAGCGCGGCCCTGAAGATCGGCACCGAAAGCGAATCCGACTTCCGCCGTATCTCGGTGAGCCACTGTGTCATCACCGGTACCAACCGGGGCATTTCCCTGCAGCTGCGGGACAAGGGAAACATCGAGGATGCCGTTTTTTCGGACATCCATATCCAGACCCGCCGGTTCGGGGAGCATTGGTGGGGCAAGGCGGAGCCGGTCACCATCACAGTGCTGCCCCGGCACGACGGCACCGAAGTGGGGCGCATCCGCAACGTCCATTTTGAAAATATCACCTGTGAAGGAGAAAACGGCATTTTCCTCTATGCCGAAAAACCGGGCATGCTGGAAGATGTGAGCTTCCGCCGGATACGGGTGACCCTGCGCAAGACCAGCAAATGGCCGGCAGGCAGCTGGGACCTGCGCCCCTGCGGCGGGCAGAGCATCCGTCCGGCAAAGGTCTACGGCTTTGCCTGCCTCAATGGCCGGGACATCCGGCGGGAGGACCTGCGGGTGACCTGCGAAGAGAGCATGGCTCCCTGGTATGGAGGCGAGCTTCTGTCCCAGGATGCCGAGTGAAGAGCGCGGCACAACCATCATGAAAAAAGGACCGGGAAGTGATTCTTCCCGGTCCTTTTGTTCTGCCGTATGCCTTACTCGTTGTCGGTGGGGTCTTCCTTTTCTTCGTCCCGGTCCCGCTTGCGGTGGCGCCGGCGGGATTCCTCCTCCTCGGGAGCGGGTTCGGGAGCCAGCTTGCGCACGATGGACCACAAAATTTTCCTGTCCTCGATGGTCTGCACATCAAACTGCAGCCCGCACACCTTCACAGTGGGGGTGGTGCCGTCCACCGGGATGCTGGGCAGTACGCTCAGGATCATGCCGGCCACCGTGTCGTAGTCCCTGTCTTCCGGCAGGTCGAAGTCCACCTCTTCGGCAAAATCCTCCACCCGCATGGAGCCGGCTACCCGCCAGATACCGTCCCCCACCTGGGTCAGGTCCTGGGGTTCGGCGGGGTCAAACTCATCAAAAATATCCCCCACGATCTCTTCCAGCAGATCCTCAATGGTGATGATGCCGGCGGTGCCGCCGTACTCGTCCACCACCACGGCCAGATGCTGTTTCTGGGCCTGCATATCCTTGAACAACTGATCGGCATGCACGCTCTCCGGCACAAAATAAGCCGGACGCAGCAGGTCTTTCAGCGGGCGGGGCTGTTCCTCCTGCAGGTTCAGCAGGAAGTCCCGGGCATTCAGGATACCGCAGATATCGTTGATGTCCTCCTCATACACCGGATACCGGCTCAGACCGGTGCGGCGGATGGTTTCCATGATTTCCTGGCTGCTGTCCTCCAGGGAAAAGGCGGTCACATCCGGTTCGGGGGTCATGGCGTTGCTGGCAGTGGTGTCCCCGAAGTCGAAAACATTCTCGATCCATTCCTGTTCGTCCTGGTCGATGGTGCCTTGTTCACCGCTGGATTCCACCATCAGCCGCAGGTCCTCCTCACTGGCCACGCCGTCCTCGGCCTCGGTCTTCATCCCCATCAGCCGCAGGGACCCGTTGGTGCACAGGTCCAGCAGGGCGGTCATGGGGGCAAACAACACGCTGACCACCCGCAGCACCCTGATGGCCGGCACCGCAAAGAGCATGGGCTTCTGCATGGCCACCCGCTTGGGGACCATCTCCCCGAAAGCGATGGAGAAGAAGGAAATGATGATGGTCACCAGGACGGTGGAAATGACCGAAACCACCCCTGCCGGCAGGGGAAGGGCCAGGGTCTGCAGCATGAAGCTGTCCAGATATCCGGAAAAGTTTTCGGTGCCGAACGCGGCAGACATGAACCCGGACAGGGTGATGGCCACCTGGATGCCGGACAGGAAACTGTTGGGATTTTCCACCGCCTTCAGCAAGGCGGCCGCCGTCTTGTCTCCGTCCTCCGCCTGTTTGGACAGCTTGATGGGGGACAGGGACAGAAAGGCGATCTCAGACCCGGCAAAAAAGGCGTTCAGCAGGATAAAGACCACCTGCAGCAATATTTGGGCGGGAAGATTTTCCACGGAAAAAACACTCCTTCAATTCATTCATAGTATGGATTATGGTCTGGTTTATGCAGCAAAAAAAGACAGAGCCAGTGCCGCAGCGGGGCACAAGCTTTGCCTTTTTATTCTCTCTGATTCAGTTTTCGTCGGGGGTTACCGTCGCCGTCGGCGTTCATAGAAAACGAAATTCCTTTCCGATTCAAGAGGGGCACTGTGTGCCTCTGCATAGACAAATTATAATAACTAACTATATCGTAAACCGGATGCGCTGTCAAGACGCAGGCATTTTGCGGGGGCACGGTTGAAATTAAGCGCCCAATCGGGTATACTATTTTGTAATATATTGGAATTCCTGTGCCGGGTGCCTGTCGCCCGTGCCTGCTTACAGCTTACAAAGGAGAACTGTTCTATGTCTCACACTGTTCTTGTTACCGGTGCCGACGGGTTCATCGGCAGCCATCTGGCCGAAGAGCTGGTCAAACGCGGGGAAAAGGTCCGCGCTTTCTGCCTGTACAACTCCTTCGGCAGCCTGGGCTGGATCGACACCCTGCCGCCGGAAATCAAAAACGAGATGGATATCTTCATGGGGGACATCCGTGACCCCAACGGCGTACGCACCGCCATGCGCGGGCAGGAGCGGGTGTTCCATCTGGCTGCGCTCATTGCCATTCCGTTCTCCTACCATAGCCCGGACAGCTATGTGGACACCAACATCAAGGGCACTCTGAACGTGCTCAATGCCGCCCGGGAACTGGACACCGCCCGCGTCATGGTCACTTCCACCAGCGAGGTCTACGGCACCGCCCAGTATGTGCCCATTGATGAAAAACACCCGTTCCAGGGCCAGAGCCCCTATTCCGCCACCAAGATCGGCGCCGACCGTCTGGCGGAGAGCTTCTACCGCAGTTTTAACCTGCCGGTGTCCATCGTGCGGCCCTTCAACACCTACGGCCCGCGTCAGTCCGGCCGCGCCATCATTCCCACCATCATCACCCAGCTTCTGGCCGGTCAGACCGAGATCCGTCTGGGCAATCTGACCCCCACCCGGGACTTCAACTACGTCAAGGATACCGCAGCCGGCTTCATGGCCATCGCGGACTGTGACGCCGCCATCGGCCGGGAACTGAACATTGCCACCGGGGTGGAGCACTCCATCGGCGATCTGGCCAATGAGCTCATCGCCCAGATCAACCCCAGTGCCAGGATCGTCTGCGAGGCCGAGCGCCTGCGCCCGGAAAAGAGCGAGGTCAACCGTCTGCTGGGCGATTCCACCCAGCTGCGCCAGCTCACCGGATGGGCGCCCAAGTACACCTTTGAGCAGGGCCTTGCCGAAACCATCGAGTTCCTGCGCGGTCATCTTGATTCGTATAAAATCGGACAGTATATTCTGTAACTGTCCGCCCACAGGGGCCGGCGGGGCCTGGGGCACGGCGTGTTTGCCGGCCCGCTGCAGCAGCTTCCGCCGGCCCGATTTTATATAGTAGGAGCTTCCGTCTGATGAAGGAACCGAATCACTCTTTCCGCATTCCGCTTTTCCCGCCGCTGCGCTGGGCACTGGCTGCCGCCGCGGCGGTTGTGACCGGTGTGCTGTGGGCATACTACTGGCGTGTGTTTTTCTACCTGGACAGCCGGGTCTCGCCCCTGGTGCCCACCCTGGGCTGCACGGCGCTCTGCCTGGGGGTGGTGGCAGCGGCAGCCCTGCTGCGCCGGCTGCGGACTCTGCCCGCCAAAGGGGCGGCCTGCCTGCTGTTGTGTGGTCTGCTCTTCTGCTTTGCCAACCCGCCCTTGCAGACCCCCGATGAGTCGGAACATTATCTGCGCACCTACGCCATCTCCACGGGACATCTGGATTTTGACTATGAGCGCTCCTACCCGGACGATGTGGCAGCGCTGCTCAGTGCTTTCCCCGGCGCATGGACCAACAGCCACACGTCGGTGGGGGTGGGCAATGACCCGGATACGGGGGAAGAAAAGCCCTACGACTCCGCCGGCTATGCCCTCAAGCAATACGGGGATGATGGCCGCATCGAGAGTGTGGCTGACAGTTTTGCCGATTATTTTGCCAACCGGGACACCCCGGCCGAAGAACCGCTGCACGAGCCGGTGAGCTTCCTCATTCTGCCCTTCCTGCCCGGGGCCATCGGCATGGCCCTGGCACGGCTGTTCGGTTTTGGGGCCCTGGGCTGCCTGTACGGAGGCCGCCTGGGCAATCTGCTGACGTACACCGCCATCTGCTGGCTGGCTCTGCGTCAGGCACAGAAATACCGTCCGGCCCTGTTGGGGGTCATGCTGCTGCCCATGTCGCTGTTCATGGGGGCTTCCCTGAGTTACGATGCCACCCTGCTGGCCGGTTATTATCTGATGATCGCCCTGCTTCTGCGGGAGCGCTGGACCACCGGAACAGCGGGACTGTATCTGGCGGCCTGCCTGTATGTGAATGTGGCCAAGCCTTATCTGAACCTGCTGTGGGTGGTACTGCTTCTGCTGGTGCCGGCCGGAAACTGGCGGGCAAAGGGCCGCCGGTGGCATTGGTGCCTGGGCGGTCTGGCGGGGGCCTGGGCGGTGATCTGGGCCACCGAGACCTATGCCCGGGTGCTGCGGTACAATTACCCGGTCATTGCCCGCCAGGGCGGCGAGGCCGTGAACGGGGGACAGCAGCTGGCTTTTGTGCTGGCCAACCCTCTGCGCAGTGTGGCCACCTTCTGGGGGACCCTGTGTGAAAACCAGTTCTTTGTGGGCCAGCTGGGACTGTTTGGCTGGAAGGATATGCCCATCCAGGCGCTGAACCTGCTGGGACCGGTGGCATTGCTGGCAGCCGCTCTTCTGTGCGCACCGCAGCCGCCGGCGCTGGACCGCCGCCGCAGCGCCGGTCTCGGGGGATTTGCCGTAATCTATGCGCTGGGTGCCATTGCCGCCATGTACATCACATACACGCCGGTGGCCATGGTGCGCGTGGTCGGGTTGCAGACGCGGTACTTCCTGCCGGTGTTTCTGATTCTGGTCCTGCTGACGGCGCCGCTTCTGCGCCGCGTTCTGGCACCGTCCGTCCCGGCTGCCCGTGGGGAACAGCTGGCTGTGCCGCTGTTCGGACTGCATGCGCTGTTCGGTGCGGTTCTTCTGTTCCAGCACTATTTTGTCGGTCCCATTTATACCATCCACTTGTAAGGCGGAACACCCGGTCGGGTTTCCGCCTGGTCTGAGAAAGGATCTGCCCTATGCCGTTGATACCCATTCTGACCGGCCTGATCGCGCTGGCGTTTCTGGGGGCGTTCTGCGTCTGTTTTTCCGCCTGTACCCGGTATGATGCCGCCCTGCTGCCGCTGCCGACTCTGTGCGGAGCGGTGCTGGTGCTGTATGTGTCGGCCCTGCCCGGTATGCTGCACGTGGGCCTGTTTGCCGTTATTGCCATCCTGCTGGCGGGCGGTGTTTACTGCGGTGTGCGTGCCGGCATCCGCGCCGTCCGGGATGCCATGGGCAGCGCCGGCTTCTGGCTGTTCCTGGGCGGTGCGGCCTTTCTGTGGGTGCTGTTCGGCATCCTGCAGCCCATGTTCACCCAGTGGGATGAATTTACTGCCTGGGGTCTGGCTCCCAAGATGGTGGCCGAGCGTTCTGCCTTGTATGTGGCCGACCCGGTCAATCTGACAGCTTCCTTTACCTATCCGGGCACCAGTCTGCTGTCCTATCTGTTCCAGCGTACGCCGGGACAATTCTCCGAGTGGCAGTGTCTGGCCGCCATTGACATTCTGGCCCTGGCCGCACTGGCCCCGGCGACGGTCCTGCCCCGGTCCCGCTGGGCACAGGGGGGGCTGATCTTTGCCGTGGGGGCGGTTCTGCCCTTCTTCTTCAGCACAGCAGCCATCGGCACGGCCAGCACGGTGTATCAGAACGCCATGGCAGACCTGCCCCTGGCCGCCCTGTTTGGCGGCAGCCTGTGCCTGTATTACGCGGGCGGCGGACGGCGGGGCGGCTTTTATGCCACGGCCCTGCCCCTGGCCATGCTGGCCTTGACCAAGGATATCGGCATGGCCTATGGCCTTATGGCGGTGTTCATCATCGGCATCGATCAGCTGTTCGGCACGCCCCGCCGGGAAAATACCGCCCTGGCACGGCATGTGGGCGGACGGTTCCTTCGCACGGCCCTGCTGGCCGTGCCGGTGCTGGCGGCATTTCTGAGCTGGAGCCGCTATACCGCCGCCATGTCGCCTGATTCCGGCGCGGCCACCGTGGGCAGCGGCCAGATGGGCTATGGTGCCGTTCTGGCAGGGGGGATCCGGCAGCTGCTGGGCATGGGGCGGGAGGAACGCTTTGCCCAGATCATGCAGGCTATGGAGCAGGCATACTTCACCCGCCGCGTCAGTCTGATCGGCGCCCCCTTCATGGTGGCCGTGCTGGCCCTGCTGCTGGCGGCGGCAGCGGCAGTCACTGCACCGAAAGGCCCGGTGCGCCGCCGGATCATTGCTTCTTATCTGGCCATGGATTTCTGCTTTACGGCCCTGTACTGTTTCCACCTGATCCTGTACTTCTACAATTTCTCCGAAGCGGAAGGCAGTGCGCTCAAGGATTACGAGCGGTATCTGACTCCCTACCTGCAGGGCTGGGTGCTGGCGATGTTCTGTCTGCTGGGGCAGGCGGTCAGCGCTGCGCCGGTGCGGATATGGCGCCGCCGTACGGGCAACCTGCTCCTGGCGCTGGCCGCCGCCGGCGTTCTGGGGATCTTCGTCTGGCGCGGTGTGCCCACGGCGGGATTCTGGACCCGGGCAGACAGCATCTACTCCACCCGGCAAGATGTGAAAAACCGTGCCTCCGTCATGAATGAGGTGCTGAACTGGGGGGACCGGGTCCTGGTCATCAGCCAGGGCGACGACGCCACCCGATGGTACTATTACAAGTATGAACTCACCGCCAAGGTGGTCAACGGTTACGGCGGCGTCTGGTGGGGAGACGATGATTACTCCAACCGGTGGGATTCGGATTTCATGAATCTGGTGGAAAGCCTGAACTGGGATCTGTATGAACACGAGGCCGTCTGCTCGGTCAACTCTCTGGCAGCCTATATGGAAGAAAAAAACTGCGATTATCTGGTGCTGGACCGGGCTGACGAATACCTGGAACGGGATTTCAGCGATCGGTTTGAAGGCGGCATCACCGCCGGACAGCCCGCCACCCTGTACAGATTCATGGGCCGGGATGCCGTGTACGCTTTTGTGCCGGTGGCCGTGGCGGAAAGCGGGGTGACACAATGAAACGGAAACCTGTTTCGGATCGTTGGTCGCTGGTGTTTCAGCCCCGCCGGCTGCTGGGGCTGTGCTATGCCCTGGGCGTGATGCTGTGGGTGGTGTACGCCCTTGTGGGCAGTGCCCTCATGCTGAACCACAAGATGAACGGTACCATGCGCCACCAGACCCTGACCCCGGATGAACTGACCTATGAAAGCTTCCGCAACTACGACGATGACCCCTGGAGCACGGCCCCCGATGACCGGGACAACTGGTATCTGTCCACCGACAATGATCCTCACATCCTGTGGGAAGGGGAGCAGGCCTATGTGGAAACGGTGCGCCTGCAGGTGGAACAGCTGCTGCCACCCGGCAGTGTGACGCTGTATTACCTGAAACCGGGCCAGACCGACTACCGGGAAACCCAGAAGGTCTTTGCTTGGCAGGATACGGACGGCAGCTATGTGTTTGAGCTGGGCGGTATCACGGTGAGCGGGCTGCGCATCGACCCGGACAGTGTGGGCGGCGTTCCCACCCGCCTGACAGGGGTGGAACTCAACCGTCCCACGGCGTGGTATCTTCGTTTTGTGCCGAGCGGCGGGCAGTGGATCCTGCTGCTGTTCGGTCCGGCGGTGGCGGCCGCTTTTCTGTCTCTTCTGCGTCAGATCCTGCGCGGCGAGTGATTGTTTCTATGGTTCACCGGACCTGCCTTTCGGGGCGGGTCCGGTATTTTTTTGCCGGAACCTGTAACACCCGGCCGCGGAAAGGGACATATAGGCAAAGAGCAGGGAAGGAGGCAGGATACCGCCGTGAAGATGATGGAAGAACTGTACACCGCCTACCGCGACGATGTCTACCGCTACCTGGTCAGCCTGACCCACGACCCTGCCCGGGCGGAGGACCTGCTCAGCGAAACATTCCTGCAGGCAATACAGAGTATTGACCGGTTCGAGGCCCGCTCGGGGGAAAAGACCTGGCTCTTCGGAATTGCCCGCCATCTGTGGCTGCAGGACCTGCGCCGGCAGCGTCCCACCGTCTGTTATGATGACCTTCTGGGACTGTATGTGGAAGACACCCTGCCGGACACCGCCGTGCAGCGGGAACTGCTGGGGCGGATCCGGGAACTGCTGGCCCGGAAGGATGAGCGTACCCGGCGGGTGGTGGCGCTGCGGGTGCAGGGAATTCCCTACGACCGCATTGCCGCCGAACTGGGTATCAGCCCGGGATCGGCCCGGGTCATCGACTGTCGGGCCCGCCACTGGCTCAAGGAAATATTGCGAAAGGAGGGGTTGCTGTGACCCACGAATACGATCTGCCTTGCGACATCTGCCGTGATCTGCTGCCTTTGGTGCGGGACGGTGTGGCCAGCGAGGCATCCCGTCGGGCGGTGGAGGACCATGTAGCCCACTGTGAGGCCTGCCGCCAACTCTGGGGCGAGGAAGCCCTGCCGCCGCCCCTGCACCGGGAACAGGTGCTGGGGCGTATCCGCCGCCGTCTGTACGCCTGGCAGGGGGCCATGACCGCCGCCGGACTGATCCTGGGCATGGTTCTGGCCAACACCGGGCGGGCGGGCTACAACATCCTGCTGCTTCCGGTCCTGGGGGCTGCGGTGCAGTGGCTTTCGCCCCGGCGGGCGCGCTGGCTGCCGCTGCTGGTCTGGGGGCTGATCACGGCTGTGACTCTGTGCCCCAATGCCCACTATCTGTTGGGCTGCCTTGCAGAGGGCGATTGGTACAACTTTTTTGCCATCCTGGGCCTGAGCGTTCTGTACGGCCTGTTGCTTGGCGCCCTGTGTGCCCTGGGCACCTTGGCCGCCGCTCTGTTCCGCTATGCACTGAGAAAGGAGGAATCCCGTGATGCATTGGAAGAAGACATCCGCCGGGACCCCTGAACGGCCCCGCACCAAAGGACGCCGTGCCGCTGCTCTGGCGGGCGGTATCCTCATCGTACTGCTGCTTCTGTTTGCGGCCGGTTATGTGCTGGGGGACCCCGTCAGTCTGGCCTGGGCCCGACATCACGCCATGGACTACGCCGACGAACACTGGCCCGGCAACAACTTTACCGCCGTCTATGCCTATAACGAGATGGGGTACCGCTACCGGGTGCGGGTACAGTCCATGACCAGTCAGGACACCAGCTTCGACGTGTACCTTTCCTGGGGTGTGGTGCGCAGCACTACCTATGAGGAGGATGTGACGGGCCTGAACAACACCCGGGTGCGCATCATCGCAGCCGCCCAGCAGGACATGACCACAGCGCTGAACAACGCAGGAATGAACCCGGACGGGCTGGATGTGCAGCCCGGGAAAAGCTGGGAGGGCACCCCGGAAGACTGGGGCCTTACGCTGGATATGCCCTACGATCCCGGTAACCTGCCGCCCCTCACTGCCAGTTTCTACCTGGTCTACACCGACCGCCTGCCCACTGAAGCGGACGCCAACGCCTTGCTCAAAAATGCCAAAGCTGCCTTTGAAGCTGCCGGCCTGGACATTGCCTACTATCAGGTGGATCTGGTATATTCCGGCGGGGAAAAATACGAAAATGACATCAACCTGGGCCCGCTGACCGCCGCGGAAGTGGACGCCCTGCCCTGACAAAACAAAAGGCCCTCTGCCATTGACCGGCAGAGGGCTTTTTCCTTTGT
>CALXHN010000025.1 GCA_944388105.1 uncultured Gemmiger sp.
TGTGTTACGCTTTTTCATCTTCCTCACGGCTGACCGGCACCCCACGGTGTTCCACCGGGGTGGAGAAGACAATCTGGGTGCGGGTGCGTCCGTATTGCTGCAGCTGGTTGATGAAGGTATCCAGCTCCTGGGTGGTGGCAAACAGCACCTCAATGAGCATGCTGTAATCCCCGGTGACGCAGCAGCATTCCACCACCTGGGGGCAGGCCTGGATGTAGGGATAAAACTCCGGCTTGCGCTGGGGGTCCATATCCAGGTTGATGAAGGCCTTGACCAGATACCCCATCTTCACCGCGTCCACCTGGGCCTGGTACCCGGTCAGACAGCCGTCTTTTTCCAGTCTGGCAATGCGGGCAGACACGGCAGGGGAGGACAAAAACACCTGATCGGCGATCTGCTTCAGCGGTGCGCGGGCGTCCTTTTGCAGAATATCAATGATTTTGCGGTCAATATGGTCCATTCCCAAACCCCTCCCGGCGTAGCTTAACTATGTTCGGTATTGTATCACAGTCTTGCCGAAAGGTAAAGCCGGGAACCGAATATCATAAAGTTTTCGGGGCTGTCAGTGAGGGATATAACTCATGGCGTTGACCCGGCTGCCGTTGATGCGCAGTTCCAGGTGCAGGTGGTAGCCGCCGTTTTTGCCGCTGACATCCCCGGTGTTGCCCACATATCCGATGACCTGTCCCTTGGTCACCGTCTGGCCTTCGCTCACCGCAATGGAAGACATATGGGCATACAGAGTGGCATAGTTGTTGCCGTCGTCGGCGGTGCCGTGGCTGATCTGCACACAGTTGCCGTAGCTGGGCATGGCCCGGGCGGCGCTCACCACCCCGTCGGCCACCGCATAGATGGGCGTTCCCTTGGCAGCGGGAAAATCGGTGCCGTGATGGGGCGAGCCGTCAATGCCGTCCGGGTCCCCGTAGTTGCAGCTGATACGCATGCCGGGGGTCAGGGCACAGCCGAAGTCCAGGCTGCAGTACAGTGTGGCGGTGGTGTACTTGCTGTTCTGGCTCTTGGCGTAGGCATCCAGCTCGGCGGTGGCCTGCTGGTAGGCTTTTTTCGCCTCCTCGGTGATCTGGGCCTGGGCTTCCGCCTGGGCCTGCTGTTCATCCAGGTCGGCGTTGGCAGCCATCAGGGCATCGGCCAGCTGATTGGCGGTATCCTGCAAAGCCTGTTCCTGGATCAGCAATTCGTCCTGGGCGGCCTTGGCATTGTCGGCGGCGGCCTGGGCCTGTTCCCGTGCTTTCTCCAGCTCGGCGGCCTCGGTGTCCAGCCGGGTGAGGACCTCGGTGTTCTTGTCGGTGATATCCGCCAGCGCCTGGGAAAAGTTCAGGAGCTGGAACAGGTTGGTGGCCTGACTCAGAATCGAAAGACTGCCGTTGTAGTGCAGCTTCTGCATGGCGGCCAGCTGCTCTTTGGATTCCTCCCAGCGGGTGTCGTATTCGGCCTGTTTTTGTTCCAGGGCTGCCTGGGCTGCCTCCGCCTCTCCCTGCGCTTCATCCAACCGGGTCTGGGCTTCGGTCAGGGCGCTGTATACCTGACTCAGCTGGGCAGAGATCTCTTCCGACCGGTCATTCAGTTCACCGATCTGCTCCTGTGTCTGCTGGGCCTGGTTCTCCATCTCTTCCTGTTTCTTGGCGGCTTCATCGTAAGCGTCTTTGGCATCGTTCAACTGTTGCTGCAATTCTTCTTTGGTGGCAGCCAGAGGGGCAAAAAGACCCCCGAACAGGGAAAAAAGGATGCAAAAAACCAGCACCGCCGCCAAGGGGGCGGTGCCGCTGCGGTCATTGTGTTTCATAAGATGCTTTCCTCAACGGATCCAGGACTGCGGATCAACAAAGGTGCCATCCAGCAGAACGGCAACGTGAAGATGAGGACCGGTGGAAAATCCGGTGGTGCCCACCTGCCCGATAACCTGCCCTTCGGTCACCAGCTGCCCCATCAGGACGGAAGGCTCATCCTGCAAATGGGCGTACAGGGTCATCAGAGGCTGCCCATCGCCGTTGTTGCCGTGTCCGATGATCACGGTCCAGCCGTAGCGGTCATCCCGGCCGGCAAAGAGCACAATACCATCGCCCATAGCCAGTACATCGGTGCCCTCCGGCTGTTTCAGGTCCAGTCCTTCGTGGATGCCCGCTTCGTATGCAGAGGTGACCTTGCCGGTTTCCGGCAGGGGATAGGATAGGGTGGCCGGTGCCTGACTGCCGGTGGCCCGCTGGGCAATGGCGTTGGCAATGGCGGGGTCCTCGGTCATGGCTTCCAACAGCACGCCCTGTTTTGCTGCTTGGGCGGGGATGGTCTCGGTGTAGGGCAGATACATTGTGGGCGCCAGCAGGGTGTCTTCGCAGCGCACTTCAACGTGCAGGGCCATGCCGGTGGCGTTTCCGGTGGAGCCTACCGTGCCGATCTCTTCTCCCTGCTGCACGGTCTGGCCTGCCTCCACCAGCAGGTCCCGCAAATGGGCGTACAAGGTGTACCAGTGCCGCCCCTGCCGGTCTGCTCCGTGGTCGATGACGATAACATTGCCATAGCTGTAATGAAATTGCGCGTTGGTCACGGTGCCGCCCGCCGCAGCCAGGACGGGGGTGCCTGCCTCGGCGGCAATGTCGTCGCCTTTGTGGTAGGGACCCATCCCGCGGGAGAAGTACCGGTAATCGGACAGAGGCAGAATGAAGCCGCCGGCCGGATCAAAGACGCTCTCCTCCACGGTATCCTCCGATGGGGTGAGAGAATCGGTCAGAGGTTCGCCTTCTGCGGCAGTGCTCTCATCCGTTTGCGGGGCGGTGTCCGGTGTCTCTTGCTGTCCGGCGGTGGCCGGCGCCGGATCGGTGGGGGCGGCTTCCACTGCCAGAGTCGGCCGCGCCAGCACCACCAGGGCGGCCAGCATGGCGACCGCCATGCACAGGGCCAGAACCGCCTTGCCGGGGGTCCGGTACCGCAGGGCGTGCAGGATGCGCTGCCCCGCCTTGGGGGCGCCGAAAGCCAGGGCGCCGCCCGGTGTCCGCAGGGTGGCGTAATGCAGCAGGCTTTCACAGTACTGGCTGCGCTGGGCTGCGGTACAGCCGCGTACAGCGGCTTCGTCGCAGGCTGTCTCCATGGCGTGCTCAAACTGGGAGAAGGCCAGCCAGACCAGCGGGTTCCACCAATGCAGGCAGACCACCAGATAGTACAGCGGCTTTGTCAGGCAATCTCCCCGGCGGATGTGGGTCTGTTCGTGCAGGCGCACAGCGCGGCGCACGTCCCCCTGCAGATCATCCGGCAGATAAATTCTGGGCCGCAGCAGGCCCAGGGTGAAGGGCGCGGTCACCTGGGCGCAGGTGTAACAGCCGTCCGGGGTTTTGCAGGCCAGCGCCACACGACGGCGCAGCTTTATGCCGGAAAGGACGGCCCGCCCCAGCAGGAAAACGGTGCCCGCCGCCCAGCAGCCGCCTGCCAGCAGCATCCAGTCCACAGCCGGAACCTGTTCCGGCTGCATGTCCACGGCCAGACCGGCGGCGTCCAGTACCTGCACCGCCTGGGCCGCGGCCTCGGCGGGGGTGGCGTCCCGCACCGTCTCGGCTGCGGCGGCCAGCTGCTGCAGCCCTTCGCTTTCGGGCCGCGGCAGAGTGATGGGAACCAGCCCGTCCGGCACGGCAAAGCGCAGCCCGACTGCCAGCCAGACCAGGCACAGCAGCCAGCCGGGGGCCCGTGCATGACGCAGCAGGGCGCACACCCCCAGAGCCAGAAGCACCGCGACGGCGCCGCTTGCCCCGGCTGTGAGCAAAGCCCAAAAGAATCCGGTCATTGTCCGTCCTCCTGTTCGGTGCGGGCCGCGTCCAGAATCGCCCGGATCTCGGCGGCCTCCGCTTTGGTGATGGGCTTTTCGTTGAGGAAGGCGGCCACAAACCGGGGCAGACTTCCGCCAAAGGTGCGGTCCACCACCGCGGTGCTCTCCTGCTGCTGTACGGCACTCTGCTTGACCAGGGCGGTCACCGTGCCGTCCTCATTGCACAGAATGCCGCGCTCGCAAAGTTTTTTCAGCACGGTATAGGTGGTGCTCTTCTTCCAGCCCAGGGCGTCGGCCGCCAGCCTGACCAGCTGTCCGCTGGACAGCGGCTCATTTTCCCACACAAGGGAGGCAAAACGGTATTCGCCCTCGGCAAGGCGCAGCATCTTTTCCATCAAAGTTGACCTCGTTTCCTGATAATGAACCGGCTTGGCCTTGGCCTTTCCGGCGAAGGACGGTTCGTTTTTGCTGGTCTATTCAAATAGACTTCCGCTTGCTTACACTGTAGCACGGGCCGGGGAATCCTGTCAACCCCGGAACTTTGCAGAAATCCCAAAAAATCGCTGTGCAGGGGGGTCTGCCTGTGCTATAATCGGACAAGAGTCAACAAAAGGAGACAAAACCATGAAACATATACTGCTTCTTGCCACCGGCGGCACCATTGCCAGCCGGCCTACCGCGGCGGGGGGACTGGCCCCCATGATCACCTCCGATGAGCTGCTGGCCTGTGTGCCGGAACTGGCGGGGGTGTGCCACATGGATGCGGTACAGCTGTTCAACCTGGATTCCACCAGTGTGGGCCCGGAGCAGTGGGCGCAGATCGCCGCCGAAGTCCGCCGCCGGTATGATGAGTACGACGGTTTTGTCATCACCCATGGCACCGACACCATGGCCTATACCGCGGCGGCGCTTTCCTACATGATCCAGCAGAGCCCCAAACCCGTGGTGCTCACCGGCAGCCAGAAGTCTATCTATAACCGGGATACCGATGCCCGCAACAATCTGCATCGGGCGGTGCTGTATGCCTGTGATGATGCGGCCTGGGGGGTACAGCTGGTATTTGACGGCAAGGTCATCCTGGGGACCCGGGCGCGCAAGACCCGCACCAAGAGCTTCAACGCTTTTTCCAGCATCGATTACCCCAACACGGCGGAATTCCGTGACCTGCGTCTGATCCCGTTTTTGCCCCGTCCCCAGAATTACGGCCCTGTCCGCTTTTATGAGAAGCTGGACCCGGCGGTGTTTGTGCTGCGCCTGATCCCCGGGATGCGGGCGGATATCATTCCGCTGCTGGCCGGCCACTGCAAGGCGCTGATCCTGGAAAGTTTCGGCGTGGGCGGCCTGCCCGGCGGGGATGACGGCGAACTGTTCGCCGCCGTGCAGGACTGGTGCGCCGCAGGGCGGCTGGTGGTGTTTACCACCCAGGTCCCGCATGAAGGCAGCGACCTGGGTGTGTATGAAGTGGGCCGTGCCGCCAAGGCGCTTCCCGGTGTGCTGGAAGCCCGGGACATGACCCCTGAAGCCGCCGCCGTCAAGCTGATGTGGGCCCTGGGACAGTCCGGCGACAGGGAAGAGGTCTCCCGTCTGTTCCTGACCCCGGTTCAGTTCGACGTGGTCTGAAGTAAAAAAGAACTCCCCGCAGAGTCCGTGGAAGCTCCACGACCTCTGCGGGGTATTTTGCTGTATGCATAGCAGTTGTCCTATCTGGCGCGCAGGGCGCCTTTGCGATACCGCAGGGGGCTTTGCCCCACCATGGCAGTGAACCGGGTGGAAAAATTGCTCTCATCGCCGAACCCCACCTGATGCGCCACCGCGCCCACAGGCAGATCGGTCTGTGCCAGCAATTCCTTTGCCTTGGTGATCCGGTAACACAGCAGGAAGTTATAGGGGGTGGTCCCCATGTACTGGCGGAACAGCCGCAGAAAATAACTCTTGCTGATGTGGGCGCTGGACAGCAGCTCATCCAGGCAGAGGGCCTCGGCGTAGTGGGTGCGGATGTGGACCACGGCATCCTCGATCATTTTGCGGTTGGCGGCAGCCGAATCGCCGGCCAGATGATGCTGTGCCATGGCAGCCAGAAGACGATGGAGCACCAGCGCATTGGTCACGGCGCTTTCGGCTGTCTCGGTCTCAAGGCGGTCCAGAAGCTCATCAAACAGAGGCGGTGCTTCCGGCAGCTCCACCGTGCAGGGGCGTTTGTCCGGGCACAGGACCGATGCCAGCGCCTGTACACCGGTGCCCTCAATCAGGGCCCAGTAATGGTGCCAGCGGCTTTGACCCTGGGCCGTGCCGTAGTTCTGGGGAGCGCGGCAGTCCAGAAGCAGCGCGCACCCCGGCCCCAGGGTTACCTGGGTTTCGTTCTGCTCGATCAGGCCGGTGCCCTCCAGCGTGTACAGCAGCAGATACGCTTCCTTGTCGGTGCGGGCGGTGGCAAACCGTTCCCGGCCATAGAACAGACCGGCTTCGGTGCAGAAATATGGCTGGGCAAGCGCCGCGGCACCGGGCGTGGTCCGAAGCCACCGGCTGCACGGTTCCACGTCCATGTTGAAGGTCAACATTTTCCCAATCACTTCCTTCCCGTGCGCGGCAGCCGCGGCTGGGCTGCTTCTGCGGGTACCGCACAGCAGAATATTCACAAAAACAGAAAGTCCCTTTGTAAGAAAAACCTCTGGTTGTGCCATTGCGTTGGCAAAGTGTAAGAAAATATTTTACAAAGCGGGATCTTTTCACCGTGGCAGACCCTGGCCTTTGTAAAAGGATTGATCTTTTATATCCTATATTTTACCAAAAATGTACGAAATATGCAAACCCATATACATTTGATGCGGAGAATTTTATTCATGTTTACCAGTTCGGCATTTCGTTTTTTGTAAGGCCCTCTTGTCATCAGCACAAAAGTACGTTATAATCGTAAGAAATAATACTGTGCCGTTTTCTGCCCCTTTGGGATGGGCGGGCGCACTGCGAAACAGGAGCTAACACTATGAAAGGTATCGTCCTTGCCGGCGGCGCCGGTACACGCTTGTACCCTCTGACCATGGTCACTTCCAAGCAGCTGCTGCCTGTCTATGACAAGCCCATGATCTACTATCCGCTGTCCACCCTGATGCTGGCAGGCATTCAGGACATTCTCATCATTTCCACTCCCACCGATACCCCTCGCTTCGAACAGCTGCTGGGGGATGGTTCCCAGTATGGCCTGCACCTGCAGTACAAGGTCCAGCCTTCCCCGGACGGTCTGGCCCAGGCTTTCATTTTGGGGGAGGAGTTCATCGGTGATGATGCCTGCGCCATGGTGCTGGGAGACAACATCTTCTACGGGGCCGGTTTCTCCAAGCGGTTGAAGGCCGCCGCTGCCAACGCCGAGGCCGGCCGCGCCACCGTGTTCGGTTATTTTGTCAATGACCCGGAACGCTTCGGCGTCGTTGCCTTCGACGAAGAAGGCCGTGCCACCTCCATTGAGGAAAAGCCGGCGCATCCCAAGAGCAACTATGCCGTGACCGGTCTGTATTTCTACAGCAAGGATGTGGTGGAGCGCGCCAAGAAGGTCAAGCCCAGTGCCCGCGGGGAACTGGAGATCACCACGCTGAATGACATGTACCTGCAGGATGGCCAGCTGGATGTGCAGCTGCTGGGCCGCGGGTACGCCTGGCTGGACACCGGCACCATGGACAGCCTGGTGGAGGCTGCCGATTTTGTCCGCATGATCGAACAGCGCCAGGGCATCAAGATTTCGGCACCGGAAGAAATTGCATATAAATATGGCTGGATCAGCCGCGCCAAACTGCTGGAAAGCGCCGAACGCTACGGCAAGAGCCCGTACGGTGCCCACCTGCGCAACGTGGCTGAGGACAAGCTCAAATACTGAGAGCAGGGGAGAATTCACTGGATGAAGATTCTGATCACCGGCTGCCGCGGGCAGCTTGGCACCGAGCTGCAGCGGCAGCTCAGCGCCGAAGGTTGTGTGCTGGGGCCGCTGCCCGAACGTCTGCGCAAGGCAACGGTCATCCCTGTGGACATTGACGACCTGGACATCACCGACCGGGAAGCCACCGTGGCCTATATCCGCCGGCACCAGCCGGATACCGTCATCAACTGTGCGGCCTTTACCAACGTCAATGGATGTGAGACCAACCGGGACGCGGCTTTCAAGGTCAACGCCCTGGGACCGCGGAACCTGGCCATTGCCTGCGATAAGATCAACGCCCGCCTGATTCATGTGTCCACCGACTATGTGTTCGCCGGCACCCCCAACGGTCCGGATGGCCACACCCCGCTGGATGAGTGCTGTGTGCCCGCACCGGTCTCGGCCTATGGCCAGACCAAACTTCTGGGCGAACAGTATGTGCAGCGCTTCTGCCGCCGCCATTTCATCGTGCGCACCGCTTGGCTGTACGGGTATCATGGCAAGAACTTTGTCAAGACCATGGTCAACCTGGGCAAGACCCACAGCGAAGTGACGGTGGTCAATGACCAGCTGGGCAACCCCACCAACGCGGTGGACCTGGCTTATCACCTGCTGAAGCTGGCTGTCAGCCATGATTACGGCACCTACCACTGCACCTGCAACGGGGTCTGCAGCTGGTATGAGTTCGCTTCCGAGATCATGCGTCTGGCGGGCCTTCCCTGCAACGTCAAGCCCTGCACCAGCGCCGAATATGCGGCCGCACACCCCGAGAGTGCCAACCGCCCCGCCTGGAGCGCACTGGACAACTGCGCCCTGCGCTGCACTGTGGGGGATGAAATGCGGGACTGGAAAGACGCCATCAATGACTTTTTCAAAAACTGGGATGGAGAATAATTTATGAAAACGTATCTTGCCACCGGCTGCGCCGGTTTTATCGGTTCCAACTTTGTGCACTATATGCTGGAGAAGCACCAGGATATCCGCCTGATCAACCTGGACAAGCTGACCTACGCCGGCAACCTGGAAAACCTCAAGGATATTGAGGGCGACCCCCGCCACATCTTTGTGCAGGGGGATATCTGCGACCGGGAACTGGTCACCCGCCTGATGGAGGAGTACGATCCCGATTACGTCATCAACTTCGCGGCCGAGAGCCATGTGGACCGCAGCATCAAGAACCCCGAGATCTTTGTGGAGAGCAACGTCCTGGGCACCGTGAATCTGCTGCAGTGCTGCAAGAACGCCTGGTATGACGCCGACGCCCGCACCTGGAAGGAAGGCAAGAAGTACCTGCAGGTCTCCACCGACGAAGTCTACGGCGCGCTGGGCCCTGAAGGCTATTTCACCGAGACCACCCCGCTGTGCCCCCACAGCCCCTATTCCAGCTCCAAGGCCAGCGCCGACATGTTTGTCATGGCCTTCCACGACACCTACGGCATGCCGGTGAACATCACCCGCTGCTCCAACAACTACGGCCCCTATCAGTTCCCCGAAAAGCTGATCCCCCTGCTGATCAACAACGCCAAGCATCACAAGACCCTGCCCGTCTACGGCGACGGCATGCAGGTTCGTGACTGGCTGTATGTCATGGACCACTGCAAGGCCATCGACATGGTGGCGTCCGACGGCAAGGTGGGCGAGGTGTACAATGTGGGCGGCCACAACGAGCGCCCCAACATCTTCATCGTCAAGACCGTCATTGCCCAGCTGCATGACCGCCTGAAGGATGAGGGCATCAGTGAGGATCTGATCACCCATGTGGCCGACCGCCTGGGTCATGACCGCCGTTACGGCATTGACCCCACCAAGATCAAGAATGATCTGGGCTGGTATCCCGAGACTCCCTTCGAGAAGGGCATTGTGCTGACCATTGACTGGTATCTGGCCAACCCCGAGTGGATGGAACATGTCACCAGCGGTGATTACCAGAAGTACTATGAGCAGATGTACAAGAACAAGTAAAATTTTCAAATGAGAGAAAAACGCCGCCGCGGCTCTTTGCAAAGCGGCGGCGTTTGTGGTATACTGCATGGTATGACATGCTGCCGGCGGCCTGCCGTCCGGCTTTACCCTTTGGCTTATCAAATCTATAAGGAGACCCTTTCATGGCAAATTCTCGTGAGGAACAACTGCGCAACAGCCGCCGTCTGGCCCGACAGATTCTGGGCGCCGTGGCCCTGGTTCTGGTTGTGATCGGTTTGTTCACCGTGCTGAACTGGTGTGTGGGCGCTCTGCGCGCCGCTCTGGATGACTCCGACCGCCGCGAACGTTTTGCCGACCGGGTGTACGGTCTGGTCATGTTCGATGTGCTGCCCTTTGATGATGTCTCTCAGGTGGATTCCACCGTCTTCCGGCAGGCAGCCATCTGGGGGACCGTGTATCAGGCGCAGAAAGACGGCACGCTGGATGACTATGAACGTGACACAGAGACCGGCTCCCTGATTCTGCCGCAGCTGGAGATCGACACCTACCTGACCAACCTTCTGGGACCTGATTATCCCCTGGAAGAAGGCAGCTTCGAGACCGAAGAGTTCATTTACAATTATGACTCCGACCGTCAGGGGTATCTGGTCCCCGTCACCGGTGCGGTGGGCCTTTATACGCCGGAAGTGGAGAAAATCTGGACCCAGTCCGGCAAGACCTATGTCACCGTGGGGTATATTCCCACCATCAGCAACAGTGCCAGCGGGGAACTGTCCCTGACCGCTCCCACCGAGCCCACCAAGTACATGGACTTCGTGTTCAGCCGGGGCGAGAACCGCCAGTGGTATCTGACCGCCCTGCAGGAAAGCGAGATGCAGGTGGAGACCCAGGCTTCGGCCACACCGGCGCCCACCAGTTCTGTTGATGATCCCCAGGCTTTGGTGCAGAATCAGCTGGATTCCACCATGACCGACGCCGCCGGTGCCGGGGATGCGTCTTCCTCTGAACTGACACCGGAGGAGGAGACCACGGAGGGCGATACGCCCACCGAGGACGGAACCACCGACGAGACCACCCCCGCTGAAGACGGCACGGGGGAGGAAAACACGGACGGCAGCGGCGAAGGGGATACCGGAGATACCTCCGATTCGACCACCGACGAACCGGCCACATCCACGGCCACCTCAGACTGATCCGACTCCATAAAAAAACAGCAGCCCCGTACGGAAGCCTTCTTCCGCATGGGGCTGCTTTCTTCTTTAATATAGGAAGTGGACGGGATGTGGTCAGCGGGGCAGTTCCTGACCGTTCAGGCAGGCGCGCACCAGAACGTCTTTTTCGTACTGCAGTTCCAGGTGAAAGAAGGGCTCGTTCCCGGCCAACAGGGCAAAAAAGATCTTGTCGCCTTCCCAAATGGGCAGGGCGGACACCTTTTCCTTGTCCACCCATTCCAGGTCGCCCTCGTCGCATACGCGCATCTCTCCGGAAAAATCGGTGCAGGTAAACAGGTGCATCCGCTCGGCGGGCCATGGTGGACAGAAAAAGTCCACGATACCCCGGTACAGAGGTGTGTGCATGGTCAGACCGGTCTCCTCCTGCACCTCCCGCAAAGCGCAGGCCACCGCGTCTTCTCCGGGCTCGAACTTGCCCCCGACGCCGATCCATTTGTCTTTGTTTACGTCCTGCTTTTTCTTTACCCGATGCAGCATCAGGTACTGCCCATCCCGTTCCAGATAGCACAGGGTGGTCTGCAACAATTCCATGGTATGCCTCCTGCGGATGAATTTCCTTCATCTTACCACGCTGTCCGGCTGCGGGTCAAATCCTGCCTTTGCATAATTTGGATACAGATGCAGACAATACCAACAGCCAAGGAAGCAAATACCAAAAGCAGACGTTCAAGGAGTATGTGTATGAAAGCAACAGGGATCGTGCGCCGCATTGATGAGCTGGGCCGGGTGGTCATTCCCAAGGAGATCCGCCGTACCCAGCGCATCCGCCAGGGCGACGCACTGGAAATTTTTACCGACGCCGGCGGGGAAGTGGTGTTCAAAAAGTATTCCCCCCTGGTGGAACTGGGACAGCTTTCGGGCGTGTATGCCGATGTGCTGGCCAAAAACCTGCACTGTCCGGTACTGGTCTGCGACCGGGACACCATCGTGGCGGCCACCGGCCCCAACAAGGCAGACCTGAAAGGCCGTCCGGTGTCCGACGCCATGCAGAAGCTGCTGGCCATGCGGACGACCTATACCGCGCCAGCTGACCCGGAACGCCGCCTGCGCGCACTGGAACGCAGTGACCGCCAGATCCTGTGTGCGTCGCCCATCGTAGCCCACGGAGATGTGGAGGGCGGGGTGCTGACACTGGGAACTGCCAAAGACCCGCCGCCGGATGAGCACACCGTCGCAAGCCTTGCCATTGCGGCCGCCTTCCTGGCAAAGTGGATGGAAGAATGATGAAAGGACCCGCGGACCGTCTGCCTCAGCCCGGGCAGGCGGTCTGCGGGCTTCTTTGTGTCAAAACTGTTAAACTTTCAAACTTTTCTGCAAAAACTCTTGACAGCCGGGGAAGGAGGGATATAATAGACTTAGCACTCGGGAACAGAGAGTGCTAAACAAGAAGCGAAAGGAAGTGGGCGGCATGGCAATGGACCGGCGCAAGCAGCGCATTCTGGAAGCCGTCGTCGCCCTGTACGGGGCCGACGGGGAACCGGTCGGTTCCGGCCTGCTGGCCAATTATTTCGACATGGCCCTCTCCAGCGCCACATTGCGCAACGAGATGGCTGCCCTGACCAAGCTGGGGCTGCTGGAACAGCCCCACACCAGTGCGGGCCGGGTGCCCAGCGCACAGGGTTACCGCTACTATCTGGATCATCTGTTGGGAGCACCGGGCATCACCGAGCTCCCGAAGGAAGACCGGGAACACATTGATGAACTTTTTGCCGCCATGGATGCCGAGCCGGAAAAGCTGGCCCAGAGCGCAGCCCGCGCCCTGGCCGAGATCACCGGGCTGGCAGCGGCGGTCAGCACACCCCAGTCGGACGATCTTTGCATCGCCCATTTCGAGGTGGTGCAGGTAGGGCGCTACACCGCAGCCGTGCTGGCCGTGACCAGCGCCGGCGGGGTGCGGACCCGCGTGGCCCGCGTGGCGGATGGATTCTCCCGCGCCGATGCCCAGACCCTGGCCACCCTGCTCAACTGCAACCTGACCTTTGTGGTGCCGGAGGATGTGACCGAGACCTTGAGCGCCGAACTGCTGCTGGCGGCCGGCGAGCGTCTGGCTCCGGTGGTTCGCGCCGCCGAAGCGCTGGTGCGCACCACCCCGCGGGTCTACTTTGAAGGCGCGCAGCATCTGGCCCAGATGACCGATGTGCGCAAGAACCTGGGCCTGCTGCTGGAGATCTTCTCCGACAGCGAAGCGGCCCGCACCCTCATCGAGCCCCACGGCAACAAACTTACCGCCACCCTGGGCGAGGATGTCCGGCCGGAAATGCCGGGTGTCTGCGTCGTCAGCAAACGGTATCTGGCGGGCGGCGGCCTCACCGGCACGGTGGCGCTGATCGGCTCCAACCGGATGCACTTCCAACAGTTGATTCCCATCCTTGAATATTTTGCAACCAAACTCGGGCAGCAAATGTCCGGAAAAAAGCAGGAGGAGCAGACATGAGCTCTACAAACGAAACCAAGAAGCCCAACGGAGCGGCAGAACCCACGGCAGAAGCGCAGAGCGCGCCGGCCGACACCGCACCCAAGGCTGAGCAAGCTGCCGAGACCGCTGCGCCTCAGGCAGACAAGACCGAGACCAAAGCCGAACCCAAGTTCGAAAAGGAAAAGAAGGACTGGTTCGGCAAGAAGAACCGGGAACTGGAAGCGGCCCAGGCCAAGCTGGAAGCAGCGGAAGCCAAGAACAAGGAGCTGAAAGATCAGCTGCTGCGCACCGCCGCCGAGTACGACAACTACCGCAAGCGTACCGCCCGGGAAGCGGATATGAAGTTCAATGACGGTGTCAGCCACGCCGTGACCCAGATCCTCACCATCCTGGACACCCTGGATATGGCCGCCAACGCCGACTGCGCCGACGAGAACTACAAGAAGGGCGTCGTGATGACCCTGGACAAGGCCGCCAAGGCCCTGGATACTCTGCACATTGTGGAGATCGAAGCCCTGGGCAAGCCTTTTGACCCCCAGTTCATGAACGCTGTGCAGCAGGTCCCGCCCGAAGAAGGGCAGGAGAGCGGTACCGTCGTCCGGGTCTTCCAGAAAGGCTACAAGATCGGCGACAAGATCATCCGCCACGCCACCGTGGTCGTGGCCGAATAAAGCATGAACCGGGCCCCATGCCCGTTTCAGATACAAAGATATTTCCAATTTCATCATCGAACCATAAAAACAACAACAACCCGACCGCCCCGAAAGAGGGGCAGGGAAAGGAAAACGAAGGGAGTTTTTCATTATGAGTAAGATCATCGGTATTGACCTTGGTACTACCAACAGCTGCGTCGCCGTTATGGAAGGCGGCGAGCCCGTCGTCATCGCCAACTCTGAGGGCGCCCGCACCACGCCTTCCGTCGTCGGTTTCACCAAGACCGGCGAGCGTCTGGTCGGCCAGGTCGCCAAGCGTCAGGCCATCACCAACCCCGAAAACACCATTTCTTCCATCAAGCGTAAGATGGGCACTGCCGAAAAGGTCCATGCCGGCGGCAAGGACTACACCCCCGAAGAGATCAGCGCCATGATCCTGAGCAAGCTGAAGGCTGACGCCGAAGCTTACCTGGGCGAGCCCGTCACGGAGGCCGTCATCACCGTGCCTGCCTACTTCAACGACAGCCAGCGTCAGGCCACCAAGAACGCCGGCACCATCGCCGGCCTGAACGTGCGCCGTATCATCAACGAGCCCACGGCTGCTTCTCTGGCTTACGGCATCGATAAGGAAGCCGACCAGAAGATCATGGTCTACGACCTGGGCGGCGGTACCTTCGATGTCTCCATCATCGAGATGGGCGACGGCGTGACCGAGGTTCTGGCCACCAACGGTGATACCCACCTGGGCGGCGATGACTTCGACCAGCGCATCATCGACTGGATGGCCGAGGACTTCAAGCGCGAGAACAACATCGACCTGCGTCAGGACAAGATGGCTGCCCAGCGCCTGAAGGAAGCTGCCGAAAAGGCCAAGATCGAGCTGTCCAGCGCCACTTCCACCAACATCAACCTGCCCTTCATCACCGCGGATGCCAACGGCCCCAAGCACCTGGATATGACCCTGACCCGGGCCAAGTTCAACGAGCTGACCTCCGATCTGGTCGACCGCACCATGACCCCCGTCCGCAAGGCTCTGGCCGATGCCGGCCTGAAGGCCAGCGACCTGAAGAAGGTCCTGATGGTCGGCGGTTCCACCCGTATCCCGGCTGTCTATGACGCCGTGAAGAAGGAACTGGGCTGCGAACCCTTCAAGGGCATCAACCCCGATGAATGTGTCGCTGTGGGCGCTGCCATCCAGGGCGGTGTTCTGCAGGGCGATGTGAAGGGCCTGCTGCTGCTGGATGTCACCCCGCTGAGCCTGGGCATTGAGACCCTGGGCGGCGTCTGCACCAAGATCATCGACCGCAACACCACCATCCCCACCAAGAAGAGCCAGATCTTCTCCACTGCCGCCGACAACCAGCCCAGCGTGGAAGTCAACGTTCTGCAGGGCGAGCGTGAGTTTGCCCGCGACAACAAGAGCCTGGGTACCTTCCATCTGGACGGCATCGCTCCGGCTCCCCGCGGCGTGCCTCAGATCGAAGTTACCTTTGATATCGATGCCAACGGCATTGTGCACGTAAGCGCCAAGGACCTGGGCACCGGCAAGGAACAGAGCATCACCATCACCGCTTCCACCAACATGAGCAAGGACGACATCGACAAGGCCGTCAAGGACGCCGAACAGTATGCCGCCGAGGACAAGAAGCGCCGCGAAGAGGTCGACACCCGCAACAACGCCGACCAGATGGTCTTCCAGACCGAGAAGGCTCTGAACGAGCTGGGTGACAAGGTCTCCGCCTCTGAAAAGAGCGAAGTCGAGACTAAGCTGTCCGCTCTGAAGGAAGCCCTGAAGTCCGGCACCATCGACGACATCAAGGCCAAGCAGGACGACCTGCAGAAGGCTTTCTACGCCATCAGCGAAAAGGTCTATCAGCAGGCTGCCCAGCAGCAGGGCGCCCAGGGCCAGCCGACCCCCGGCCAGCAGGCCACTGGCAACGGCCAGGCGGATGACGGCGCCGTTGACGCCGACTTCCATGAAGTCTGATCTGTCCAAAATCCAGTAAGTTCCCATCGGGCCGCCGCCGGCACATCCGGCGGCGGCCATTGTGGGGCTTGTACAGAAATAAAGGTGTGATTCTATGGCAGACAAAAGAGATTATTACGAGGTGCTTGGCGTCGGCAAAAATGCCAGCGAGGCAGAGATCAAAAGCGCCTACCGCAAGCTTGCCAAAAAGTACCACCCCGACCTGAACCCCGGCGACAAGACCGCCGAGGAAAAGTTCAAAGAGGTCAATGAAGCCAACGACGTCCTTTCCGACCCGGAAAAGCGCAAGCGTTACGACCAGTTCGGCTTTGCCGGGGTCGATCCCAACTATGCCGCAGCCAACGGCGGCGCCGGATTCGGCGGCGCGGGCGGCTTTGGCGGCGTGGACCTGGGGGATATCTTCGGCGATATCTTCGGCGGCGGTTTCGGCGGCTTCGGCGGTTTTGGCGGCGGCAGCGGGCGTACCCGCGCCAACGCTCCCCGCAAGGGGCATGACATCCAGGCCAGCGTGATCCTGACCTTTGAGGAAGCGGCCCACGGCTGCGCCAAGAAAGTCACCATCAACCGGCAGGAATCCTGCCCCGATTGCCGGGGCACCGGTGCCGCCAAGGGCTCCAGCCCCGAAACCTGTCCCCAGTGCAACGGCCGCGGGTATGTGGTGACCCAGCAGCGCACCCCCTTCGGTGTGATGCAGAGCCAGCAGCCCTGCCCCCACTGCGGCGGGCGCGGCACCGTCATCAAGGACCCCTGCAAGACCTGCCGCGGTACCGGTAAGGTGAGCAAGCGCAAGACGCTGGAAGTCAACATCCCCGCCGGTATCGACGATGATCAGAACATCGCGCTGCGCGGCCAGGGCGATGCCGGTTCCAACGGTGGCCCGGCCGGTGACGTGATCGTGCATGTGACCGTCAAGCCCGACCCCATCTTCCTGCGGGACGGCTACGACGTGACCGTACGCGTGCCCATCACCTTCAGTCAGGCGGTTCTGGGCGATGAGATCGAAGTACCTACCGTGGACGGCCGGGTCTCCCAAAAGATCCCCGAAGGCACCCAGAGCGGTACCCGGTTCCGTCTGCGCGGTCAGGGCATCCAGTATCTGAACGGCCGCGGCCGCGGTGACCAGTATGTCATCGTGGAAGTGGAGATCCCCAAGAAGCTGACCCGTGCCCAGCGCGACGCCCTGAAGGCGTTTGACGAATCCCTCAAGGATGACAACTACGAGAAGCGCAAGGGCTTCTTCAAGAACCTGCGCGATCGTTTCAACAAGTAACCTCCACGCGCCAAGCCGCGCCCTGCCGGGGCTTTTCCCGGTGAGGCGCGGCTTTTTGTGTCGGGGCACGGTTGCGCATTGCCCGTTTTTGGGATATAATAAAATCTGTATGTGACCACCCTTTCGTGCCCTTGTGCGGGCAGAAACCCATGACAGGAAAGGACAAAAGACCGTTGCAAAAACTCAAAGCTTTTCTGGTGCGCCGGCGCCTGCTTCTGGCAGGGGTGCTTCTGGCGGCCGTCACCGCCCTGGTTCTTGCCTGGGCCGGATATGATCTGTCCCAGCGGGTGGACGGTGAGCCGGTCTATCAGATCATCAACGATACCTACAGCCAGACGCTGGAAATTCCAGCAGACGGCGGCTTTGTTCAGGCTGCCCCGCTGCGGGCGGGCCAAACACTGTATGGCGTGCGCATTGATCTGACCAATTACAATTATGCCTTTGCCACAGGGCAGGTGGTAGCCGAAATTATCGATGAGAACGGTGAATTGATCGTTCAGGGGCATATTGGCTGCCTTGAGGTTCGGGACAATTCCTTCTCTACCATCATTTTCCCCTACCCGTATACAGCCACCCAGGATGAAACCATACGTCTTCATCTTTATTACGTGGGCACGGCGGACAAGGATGCCGAGCAGCCCATGGGAATTTGGGTCAGTGAAGGGGTTGTGGCTCCGGCGGAGGATTCCGGCCTGACCGGCACCATGCCCCTGACGGAGTACACCACCGGCAAGGAGCTGGATGCCACGGTGGCGTTGCAGTATGTGGTGGATTACTCCGGTCAATGGTCCCGGACCCTGTCCATGATCCTGGGGATGCTGCTTTTTGCGGCGGTGGTACTGGCCCTTGTGCTGCTGGCGGGCCGGAAGGCCTTCTGGGCCGTGATCCTGGTCTGCGGTGCGCTGCTGGGCGGTGCGTTCAGTATCGTGACACCGCCGCTGGTAGGACCCGATGAATACACCCACATGGCCAACAGCTATCAGGCCGCCAGCGAACTGCTGGGCCAGCCTCTTACCAACGGGGAAGAGGACGGCTGGCGTCTGTTGGTTCGTTCCTGTGATGCCCCGTACTTCACAGCCCACAGCGGTGATATCGGTATTTTTGCCTACAAGGAGTATCTGTCCCATCTGGGAAAGACCACGGATTCCAGCCTGACTGATACCCCCAGCGAGTTCACCGTGGGCGGCAGCTTCAACCGGACGCTTTATCTTGGGCAGACCCTGGGGGTGGCCCTGGCCCGCGCCTTGGGCCGCGGCTTCCACGCCATGCTGCTGGCCGGACGCCTGGGCAACCTGATCGTCTACCTGGTGCTGGCAGCGCTGGCCGCAGCGCTCATGCCCGACCGCTGGAAGGGCCTTCTGACCTGTGTGGCTCTGCTGCCCCAGACTCTCCAGCTGGCGGCCAGCTTCTCGGCTGATGCCACCGTGCTAGGGCTGGTATTCTGCTTTACCGCGCTGTGCTTTGCCTTGCGGCAGCGCCCCGCCCGCCGTGCCGAACTGGTGCTGCTGGCAATTCTGGCCTTCCTCATCGGTCCGGCCAAGGCCATCTATCTGCCGGTGCCCGCGCTGGTGCTGATGGTGCCGGCGGCGAACCTGGACCCACGCCGTCATCCGGCGTCCGCCACTATGCCTCTGGCAAAATGGCAGATGCGTCCCGGTATCCTGGTCAAGGTTCTGGCCTTGGTGCTGGCGGTTCTGGGCTGGATGAACCTGAATCTGGGAGCATTGACCTATGCCACCCGGGATGTGGACAGCGAGGGGCTGGCCCGTGCTGCCGTTGCCGTGGTCATTGCCGCGGCTCTGCTGGGCTTTGTATACTGGAAAATACACAGGAGCCCCCGCCTGCAAAAAATCTTCTTCGGAAGTATGGTGGCCGTGGTGTGTGTGGCGGTACCGGTGATGTTCTGGCGGCTGACCCATATGTGGGGCGGCCTGACCCCCGAACAGCTGGTGGAAGGTATTCAGCCCAACGGAGATTCCATCTACACCTACTCCGCCGGGTATATCTGCCGTAACCTGTCTGCCACCATCAAGCTGCTGCTGCGTTCGGTGAGCGCCGAGGGCGCGGACTGGCTGCAGGGCCTGCTGGGCACGGCACTGGGAGAACCCATTGTTTACCCCATCCAGGCCAGCTGGCTGCTGGGCGTAGGGCTTGTGCTGGTGCTGCTGGCGTCGGCTCTGCCCCGGACGGAGGAACCCGCTTTGCCGGGGCGTGTGCGCGCCGGCGGGTGGGTCATCGTGGCCCTGGTGGTTGGCCTGACCTTCTTTGCGGCCCTCAGCTGGACCCCCATCAACTACACCACCATCTTCGGGGTGCAGGGGCGGTACTGGCTGCCCGTGCTGCCGCTGGCGCTGATCCTGCTGGGCAGCACCCGCACTTTTGCCGTGCGCCGCAGCATTGCCCGTCCTGTGGTTATGGCCACGGTCTGCCTGACCTCTCTGGTGCTTTTGCAGGGCGCCGGACTGTATGCCCAGTGGCAGATGACATGATTCTTTACCAAGCAGGAACCCGGCAACCGCTTCGGCGGTGCCGGTTCTGAATAAATCAAAATCACAGATTCAGCCGGTATGTCCGGCTGCAGGAAAGGACTTTACCATGACTGTTCAGAGAGATACCATTATCATCGACATCCTGAAGAATGACCCCGCCCAGGGCTGCGTGCCCATTTTCCAGAACGCGGGCATGCACTGCCTGGGCTGCATGGCTGCCCACGGCGAGACTGTGGAACAGGCCTGCGCCGTCCATGGCCTGAACCCCGATGCGCTCATCGACCAGCTCAATGAATACTTTGCCAAGCAGTAAGGCAGTACCGCACCTGGATGCCCGTCTGGCAGCGGCGGCGGACTTTGTCCGCCCCGGCAGCATTGCGGCGGATATCGGGTGTGACCACGGCAAACTGAGTGCATGGCTGGCGGGCAGCGGACGCTGCCCGCTGGTTTTTGCATGTGATCTGCGCCCGGACCCCCTGGCCAAGGCCCGCCGCGCCTGCGCCCCCTATGGGGACAAGGTACAGTTCCGTCTGGGTCCCGGGCTGGAGGTGCTCCGCCCTGGGGAGGTCACCGATATTATCATCGCCGGCATGGGGGCCCAGACCATCATGGAGATCCTGGACGCGGCCCCCTGGGTGTTTGATCCGGCCTATAATCTGGTGCTGGTACCCGCCACCAAGCACAGCCTGCTGCGCCGCTGGCTGGCGCAGCGGGGGTTCACTCTGCAGGGGGAGACCCTGGCCCATGCGGCGGGGCGTTGGTACGCCGTGATGAATGCCCGCTACACCGCCGACCCCCATGAACCGGAAGGACTGTGGTGCCTGTGCGGCCTGGTACAGGGACAGTCCGGTGCCGAAGAATACCGCGCCCAACAGTGCGGCAAGCTGAAAAAATACCGCAGGGGACTTACCGACGGCCCGGAAGCCGACGCGGTGGATTCCCTGATCGCAGAAGTGGAGGCAGGAAAATGGCCGTGACCGTACAGCAAGTTTTGCAGATCCTCAAGGAATTCGCACCCCCGGAACTGGCCTGCAGCTGGGACAATGTGGGCCTGCTGGTGGACACCGGCCGCCCGGTGGGGGCCGTGGCGGTGGCGTTGGATATCACCGCCGATGTGGTGCAGGAAGCCGCCGAAAGCGGTTGTGACCTGATCGTATCCCATCATCCGGTCATCTTCAATCCCCTGAAGCATCTTGGCCCGAAGGATGTGCCGGCCCTGCTGGTCAAAAACGGTATCTCTGCCATCTGCATGCACACCAATCTGGATGCGGCAGCGGGCGGTGTCAATGATACCCTGGCCGACATCCTGGGCATGACCGACACCGAAATCTTCGCCGAAGGCTGCGGCCGCATCGGCAATGTGAAACCCACCACCGCCGCGGACCTGGCCAAGCTGTGTGCTGACCGCCTGGGGGCGCATCCCCAGTTTGTGGAGGCTGACCGGCCCGTTACCCGTCTGGCGGAAGTCAGCGGTGGCGGCGGCAGCTACCTGCAGGAGGCCATTGATTTGGGGGCCGACTGCTTCGTCACCGGGGAAGCCGCCCACCATATCGCTCTGCTGGCCCACCAGATGGGGGTGGGGCTGGTGGTGGCCGGACACTGGGCCACCGAGCATCCGGTCACCCGGGTGCTGGCTGAACGTCTGGCCGCCGCCCTGCCGGATGAGGTGCGCATTACGCTGGCCTTGTCCGATACCGATCCGTTTACCTACCTGTAATTGATCCGCCCCGGTCTGCCGGGAAGGTCAATCCGAAAGAGGGGAGAACCTATGGCACTGGATGCCGCCACCCTGGACCTGGTGGCCGCCGAACTGCGGGAAAAACTGCTGGACGCCAAGATCGACAAGATTTTTGAGCCCACCCGGGATGAGGTGCTCATCACCCTGCGTACCCGAACCGAGACGCACCGCCTGCTGTTGTCGGCCCGCAGCGGGTCCGCCCGGGTCTGCCTGACCCAGGAAACTTTTGAAAATCCGCTCACCCCGCCGGGGTTCTGCATGCTGCTGCGCAAGCACCTCACCGGCGGCCGTCTCATCGAGCTGCGCCGGGAACCGGGGGACCGGATCGTGTTCTTTGATTTCCGCTGCACCAACGAGATGGGAGACCTGGTGGTGAACACCCTGGCCGCCGAGCTCATGGGCCGGTACTCCAACCTGGTACTGTTCCGGGACGGCAAGATCGTGGATGCCCTCAAGCGTGTGGACTTTGAAGACAGCGAGATCCGTCAGCTCCTTCCCGGTCTGCCCTACACCCTGCCTCCCAAACCCAACAAGCCGGATTTCCTGGCGGTGAGTGGGGCGGCTGTCGTGGAGACGGCCTGCCGGACTGACCTGCCCGTGGCCCAGGCTATGGGCAAAGCGGTGGGCGGCGTAGGTCCGGTGGTCTTGCGGGAAGCGGTCTGGCGTGCCTTCGATGGCGAGACCGCCCTGGCAGCCTGTGACCTGAACGAAGAACAGCGGCAGGCTTTGTGCGCCGCGCTGGAATCCCTCAAAGCCGAACACGCTGCCGGGGGACACCCCACAGCCGTGCGTCTGCCCCAGGCGGACGGCTCTCTCAAGCCGGTGGAATTCAGCTTTTTTGCGCCCCGGCAGTATGGTGCCAATGCCAGACTGACCGAGTATCCTTCTTACAGCGTCATGCTGGAAGACTACTACGCCACCAAGGACCGGGCTGAACGCCTGCGCCAGAAGAGCCGGGAACTGTACAAGGCTGTTCACAACATGTACGAGCGTGCCGTGCGCAAGCAGGCGGCCCGCCGGGAGGAGCAGGCCCAGAGCCAGAAGGCCGATACCCTGCGCCTGTACGGCGAGCTGCTGCAGGCCAACCTGTGGGCCATCCACAAGGGGGACCGGGAGGCCACGGTGGAAAACTATTACACCGGCGAGCCTGTGACCATCCGGCTGGATCCCCGTCTGGGTCCCAATGAGAACGCCCAGAAATACTTCAAGGACTACAAGAAGAAACAGACCGCCGGTGCCATGCTGAAAAAGCTACTGGCGGAAGGGGAGACCGAGATCGAATATCTGGCCACCGTCCTGTATGAAGTGGAATCTGCCCCCGGGGAACAGGCACTCAACGAGATCCGTGCCGAGCTGAAGAGCCAGGGATACCTGAAATACTTCAAACAGCGGGACAAGCGCCAGAAGCCTGCCGATTTCCTTCGCTACCGTTCCAGCGACGGCTTTGAGATCCTGGTGGGCCGCAGCAACACCCAGAACGACAAACTCACCCTGCACACCGCCCGGGGCAAGGACCTGTGGTTCCATGTGCAGAAAGCCCCCGGCAGCCACGCGGTTGTCATGAGCCACGGAGAGGACATCCCCGATACCACCAGACAGGAAGCGGCGGAACTGGCAGTGCTCCATTCCAGCCAGAACGGCGGGGCCAAGGTTCCGGTGGATACCACCGAGGTGAAAAACATCTGGAAAGCCAACGGCGCCAAACCGGGCATGGTTTTGTATGAGGTGTATACCACCGTGTATGTCACCCCGCGCCCCGGTCTGGAAGAACAGCTGCGGCAAAAGTGACCGGCTGCGATACATCTGAGATACAACTGTAAAAAAGCGCGTTCTTTTCCCGGTTTTAATGGGAAAGGGGCGCGCTTTATGCTATACTGAAGGTAAGAAACCAAGGCTGTCCTGCGGTCCCTGGCAAGGCAGCCGGGAAAAGAGGAATGCCCCATGCGTACCCGCCTTGTCTGCCTGTCCCTGACCCTTGCCGCTGGACTGCTGCTGTCGGCCTGCACCGGATCCTCCCAGCCGGAATCCACCCCGGCGCCGCCCACCGCCACGCCCGTACCCAGCCTCACACCCTCCCCGGAGCCGCCCCCCGCTCCGTCCTATGAGCCGGTGTCATTGGATTCTTGGCTGGCCTATATGCCGGAAAACACCCCCGACTTTTCCTACGCGCCGGGGAAACTGAATGTGGATGAGGATGTGAACTGGCCGGAAACGGTGCAACTGAAGATTTTTTACTGGCCCGGTACTCTGGAGGAAGCCGCCCAAACCTACAATGTTCCGTGGGAGACCTTCCAGGCGATGAACCCGGACCCGGAAAAAAGTGATTTTAGTGGTGGGTACTATCTTCTTTGTCTGGATGAGGCCTATGTCCTGCCTGAAATCGAGATGCAGGATGTGACCATCGAAACGCCCTGGGTGGCTTTTACCCGTACCGAGACGGTAGATACCTATACGGTACCCGCTGCCCTGGATGAGCAGGCAGCCGCCGCTCTGGCTGCCGCGTACGATTTCCTGTATGAACACTATGGGATGCACATCGGCATTGACCCCAGCGAATACCAGGAAGAGGAAGGGTACTATATTTCCAGCGATGGTGCCCTGTACACCCGCTATACCGATCTGGAACAGTACCTGGGGAACATCTTCTCGGCGGACTGGTGCGGAAAGATGCTCAGCGGACCACTGCCGACGGATGGCTCGTGGACTTTTGGAACCTATTACCAGGGCCCGGATGATTCCATCGTTTTCGGGATGAGTGACCGGGGCGGTAATAT
>CALXHN010000026.1 GCA_944388105.1 uncultured Gemmiger sp.
CTGACCGCCAGTGCCGGTTCACTGCTGGTTTCAGTCTGCAACCGTGCTCTGGATCTGGACCTGACCGGCCTGGAATTTGCGTTCGGGATCCCCGGTACGGTAGGCGGCGCCGTTTATATGAACGCAGGCGCGTATGGCGGGGAAATGAAGGACGTGCTCGACCGCGTTACGTTTCTGGATGAAAATCTGAAATTGAGGACACTGCCAGCAAACCAGCTGGCCCTTGGTTACCGCACCAGTATCTTTGAAAAGCAGCCCTGGTGCATCCTCGAGGCGGAATTGGTCCTTCAGCCCGGTATACACGAGGAAATAAACGCAAAGATGCAGGATTATATGTCCCGGCGTAGGGAAAAGCAGCCATTGGATTTACCTTCGGCCGGCAGTACCTTCAAGCGTCCTGCCGGATGCTTTGCCGGACAATTGATTGAACAATGCGGTCTGCGCGGTTTTTCGGTGGGCGGAGCCGCAGTCAGCCAGAAACATTGCGGCTTTGTTGTCAATCTGGGGGGCGCTACTTGTGCCGATGTGGTGGAACTGACAGACAGAGTCCGTGCCATTGTACAGGAAAAAACGGGCCACGTATTGGAACGGGAAATCAGAGTCGTTCGCTGAAAATCATCAGTAGAGCAGGGAAGTGAGGAGCAGCATGAATTTTTTGGTCGTGACAGGACTTTCCGGCGCAGGCAAGTCTATGGCCGCCAATGCGCTGGAGGATATCGGCTTTTTTTGCATCGATAACATTCCGGCCGGTTTGCTGCCTCGTATTGTGGATTTCGCTCTGCAAGGCGAAAATCAACTGAATCGCGTGGCAGTCGTGATGGATATCCGCGGTCTGCGTTCTGTGGAAGAAGTCAAAACGGCTTTGGCCGCTTTGGATGACAAACAGATGGAGTATGATATTCTGTTTCTGGACGCGGCAGATTCGGTCATTCGGCGCCGTTACAAAGAAACGCGCCGGGTACATCCCATGACCCTGAACGGAAGCTTGCCTATCGACGAAGCTATACGGCGGGAACGCTCCATTTTGCAGCCCCTGCGGGAGCGTGCCCGGTATGTTATCGATACCACACAGCTCTCGACCGCCCAGACCAAGGAACGAATCTGCGGTTTGTTCCTGGATCGGGGCCAGTGCGCCATGTCTCTGAACATCATGTCTTTTGGCTTCAAATACGGTCTGCCGCAGGAAGCGGATATCGTACTGGATGTACGGTGTCTGCCCAATCCGTTTTACGTCCCGGAACTGAAAGAACTGACCGGTCTCGATCAGCCCGTAGTGGACTATGTCATGGCCGCCCCCGAATCTCAGGAACTGCTGCGCCGGTATGAAAGCATGCTGGAGTATTCTTTGCCGCTGTATGTCAAGGAAGGAAAGAGTCAGCTGGTGGTGGCTGTTGGCTGCACCGGCGGCAAGCATCGTTCCATTACTTTTGCGCGCAAACTGGCAGAATTCTGTGGCAAGCTGGGATATACGCCCACGGTTTTGCACCGAGATGCAAAACGCACTATGTAAAAATCAGAAAGAGGCATCTGCGCAATGAGCTTTTCTCAGGATGTCAAAGCAGAAATTCTGCGCCGCAAGGTCAGCCGGCCGTGCTGCTGTACTGCTGCGGCTTATGCGATTGCCTGCTTTGGCAAATATTTTGATGACCGCGGTATTGTCCTGCAAACCGAAACAGAAGGGGTCGCCGCTTTTGCGCAGAAAATGTATGCGCGCTGCGGCATCACCGGCCAGATTCTGCGCAAAGAGCGTGCGGCTGGTTCGGTTGTTTATGAGTTCAGTGTTAAAGATTCGGAAGAAATCCGAAAAATGCTGGAACTTTTTGGCCACACAGGACGAGAAACGGCTTTGCGGATCAAACCCGGCTGCTTCAAGTGTCAGCAATGTGTATCCCATTTTGTGGCAGCGGCTTTTTTGTGTTGCGGTACGGCTACCGATCCGGAAAAAGGCTATAATATCGAGTTTCTCTCCACACGTTACCAACTCTCTCAGCAGCTGGAAGCGATTCTGGCCGAGCACGAATTTCATCCGCACCGCGCGCTGCGCAAAGGAGCAAACACTGTTTATATCAAGGCCGGAGATCACATCGAAGATCTGCTGACCTTTATGGGGGCCGGCAATGCCGCCATGCGGATCATGGAACAGCGCATGTACAATGAAATGCGCAATAAAACCAATCGGCTTTCCAATTGCGAAACTGCCAATCTGGGCAAAAGCGTACAGGCCGCGGTTCAGGTACAGATGGCCATCCGTGCTCTGGAAGCGGCCGGCGCGCTGGAAACTTTACCGGAGCCGCTTTTGACTACCGCCAAAATGAGAATGCAATATCCGGACCTGCCTCTGGCAAGACTGGCTGAAAAGTTCAATCCTCCCGTCAGCAAGGCCGGACTGTCTCACCGATTCAAGCGGATTCAACAGGCAGCACAACGTCTGAGCGCTTCTTCTGAAACCAAGGGAAAGGACCAACATGCCTGATCAAGCAAAACGACAGTTCACGCACCTGCACCTGCATACAGAATACAGCCTGCTGGATGGCGCGTGCCGAATTGACAAACTTTTCGACCGCATCAAGGAGCTGGGCCAGACCGCCGTGGCCATAACCGACCACGGCGTTATGTATGGCTGCGTCCAGTTTTATGATGCAGCTGTAGCGGCGGGGATCCGCCCGATTATCGGCTGCGAAGTGTACGTGGCCACCCGCACCCGTTTTGACAAGGTAAACCGCATTGATGGCAATAATCATCTGGTGCTGCTGTGCAAGGATGAGACCGGATATAAAAACCTGATCAAGATGGTCAGTGCCGGATTCCTGGAAGGATTTTACTCCAAGCCCCGCGTGGATAAGGAGCTGCTTGAACAGCATCATGAAGGTCTGATCTGCCTTTCAGCCTGTCTGGCCGGTGAAGTTCCTCAGGCAATTCTGGCCGGAGACTATGAACGTGCCAAGCAGGTAGCTTTGTATTATCAGAATCTGTTTGGTGAAGGCAACTACTACATTGAACTGCAGGACCACGGGTTGGAGGAGGATAATGTTGTACTCCCTCAGCTGATCCGCTTGTCCCGGGAAACCGGCATTCCTCTGGTTGCCACCAATGATGCCCATTATCTGACCCGGGAAGATTCCAAGATGCAGAGCATCCTGCTGTGCATCCAGACCGGCAAGACCATCGCCGATGCTGACCGCATGGAATTCCAGACGGATGAATTCTATGTCAAGAGCACCGACGAAATGTATGACTTGTTTTCCATGGTGCCGGAAGCCTGCGAAAACACCAACCGTATCGCAGAGCAGTGCCATTTTGATTTTCATTACGGTGAGACAAAGCTGCCGTATTTCAAGGCACCTGATGGAATGGAAAACCAGGCCTATTTTGAAAAGCTGTGCTGGGATGGTCTGGAACGCCGTTACCCCGGCCGCGTGACCCAGGAATTGCGGGATCGCCTGCAATATGAGATTGGCGTAATCTCCAAGATGGGGTATACCAACTATTATCTGATCGTTTTTGATTTTATCAACTACGCCAAAAACCGTGGTATACCGGTCGGTCCGGGACGCGGGTCCGGTGCCGGCAGTCTGGCCGCTTACTGCGTTGGAATCACCGACATTGATCCTATTCGGTATAATCTGATTTTCGAACGGTTCCTGAATCCGGAGCGCGTTTCCATGCCGGACTTTGACGTGGACTTCTGCTACGAACGGCGACAGGAAGTCATCGATTATGTCAATGAAAAATATGGACGGGATCATGTAGCACAGATCGTAACTTTCGGTACCATGGCCGCTCGGGCCGCCGTACGGGATGTCGGCCGCGTTATGGGCATGTCCTACCAGGATGTGGACCGGGTGGCCAAATTGATTCCCATGGAACTCAAAATGACCCTGCAGCATGCGCTGGAAGTCTCACCGGACCTGAAAAATCTGTACGAGGCCGATCCGCAGGTGCACGAGCTCATTGACACTTCCCTGAAAGTCGAAGGAATGCCCCGTCATGCCTCTACCCATGCGGCTGGCGTAGTCATCACCCGGGAAGCAGCCACCGAATACGTGCCGCTTTCCACCAATGACGGTCTGCCTGTCACCCAGTTCAACATGACCGAAATCGAGCGTCTTGGTCTTCTGAAGATGGACTTTCTGGGCTTGCGTACTCTGACGGTCATTCACGATACCGAAGTTGCCGTACAGCGCCGTGATCCTTCCTTTACCCATGAGTCCATAGACTATGATGATCAGGCCACTTACTCAATGCTGACCAATGGCGAAACAGAAGGCGTGTTCCAGTTGGAATCCACCGGCATGAAACAGGTGCTGACGGGCTTGAAGCCGAAAGATTTGGAAGACATCATCGCCTTGATCTCCCTGTACCGCCCCGGCCCCATGGACTCCATTCCAACCTATCTGCGCAATCGCCGGGAACCGGACAAAATCAGCTACCGCACACCACAGCTGGCCCATATTCTGGATGTTACCAACGGCTGCATTGTGTACCAGGAACAGGTTATGCAGATCTGCCGTGAACTGGCTGGTTTCAGCTTCGGTCAGGCCGATAACGTCCGCCGCGCCATGAGTAAGAAAAAGCACAAGGTCATGGAGGCGGAACGCGCACACTTTGTGTACGGGTGTACGGATCCCGGCAAAGAATGTCCCGGTTGTATCCATAATGGAATTTCGGAAGATGCGGCCAATGCCATCTATGATGACATGAGCAGTTTTGCTTCCTATGCGTTCAACAAATCTCACGCTGCCTGCTACGCATACGTTGCATTCCAGACGGCCTATCTGAAATGTCACTATCCCCAGGAATTCATGGCTGCACTTCTGACCAGCGTACTGGACAATACCTCCAAAGTGATCGAATACTCCACCGAATGTCAGCGTCTGGGGATCAAGGTGCTGCCGCCTGATATCAATGTTTCCCGCGGCGGCTTTACCGCTGACGGCAACAGTATCCGGTTTGGGCTCAACGCCGTCAAGAGTGTGGGGCGGAATCTGATTGAAGGGGTTATCCGGGAACGCCGTGACCGGCCATTTCGCAGTCTGTACGATTTCTGCAAGCGGATGCGCGGCGCGGAACTGAACCGCCGCGCTTTGGAAAATCTGATCCGTGCTGGTGCTTTCGATGCGCTGGAACCCAGCCGCCACGGAATGATGCAGAGTGTGGAAGGTATTCTGAAAAGCGTCGAGACTGATGCCCGTCAGAATCTGGAAGGACAGCTGGATTTGTTCAGTGCTCTGGCAGGAAACGGTGCTGATGCTGCCGCAGAAGATTACAAAGTTCCCAATCTGCCTGAGTATCCTACTTCCGAGTTGCTGAAAATGGAAAAGGAAGTATCCGGTCTGTATCTGTCCGGTCATCCGCTGGACGCTTACCGGGAGAAGATACAAAAAGTATCTACCTGTATGATCTCGCAGCTGAGCGGGGAAGACGCCAAAGATTTTGACAACAAAGCGGTGACCCTGCTCTGCACGGTAGTCAGGAACAAGGTGATGACTACAAAATCCAATACGCTGATGGCCTTTACCACTGTGGAAGACCTGACTGGCACTATGGAGCTTCTGGTGTTTCCGAGGGTTTTCTCTTCCTACCGGGCATATCTGCAGGAAAACGCGGTTATTGTAGTATCCGGCCGTGTTTCCTATAAGGAAGATGAGGGGACCCGTCTGGTAGCCGAGCAGATTGCTCCGGTGGATGACTATGACCCTGCCAGGGGATTCGCAACTCCCGCGGGACGGCCTGAAGCCCATACTGCCACCTCCGGCGGTGCATCCAACCGAGTGATTGGTCTGTGGCTTCTGGTTCCGTCCAGACAAAGCCCGGAAATGGCCAAGATAGAAAATCTTTTGCGGAACATATTCGACGGTCCCACGCCGGTTTATTTCAAGTTTGAGGATTCCGGCCAACGCATGCGGGCTCCGCAAAGTCTGTGGGCCAATGATTTGCCGATTCTTCGCAAAGAGCTGGAACGAATTCTGGGTCCGGAGCATGTCAAAGAGCAAAGAGCAAAATAAATCCATATCTTTTGCAAGATTTATCCATAATTGGCGGGGCATACATATGGTATAATACTTTATGGGGATTGTTACACCTTTAACACACGGTCGGGAAGGGCCGTGCCCCAATTGGCGGAATATCCGCAAACGGAGTAAAAACGCCAAGCCTTTGATTTAACGGGAGGGAAATCTATGGCTAAGGAGATTAAAACCATCGGTGTCTTGACCAGCGGCGGCGATGCCCCCGGGATGAACGCTGCTGTGCGTGCCATTGTTCGCACCGGCATCACTCGGGGTTACCGCATGATGGGCATTCAGCGCGGCTACAATGGACTGATCAACGGCGAGTGCTATGAGATGAACGTCCGCAGCGTGTCCGAGATCATTCATCGCGGCGGCACCATCCTGTACACAGCCCGTTGCCTTGAGTTCAAGACCAAGGAAGGTCAGGCCAAAGGTCTGGCCCGCTGCAAGGAACTGGGCATCGACGCGCTTGTCGTCATCGGCGGCGACGGCTCTTTCATGGGTGCCCGCGCACTGGCCAACCAGGGAATTCCCTGTGTCGGCATTCCTGGCACTATCGATAATGATATTGCCTGCAGCGAATATACCATCGGCTATGACACAGCTATGAATACGGCCGTGGAAGCTATCGATAAGCTGCGCGACACCACCCAAAGTCATGACCGCTGCAGTGTGGTCGAGGTTATGGGCCATCATGCCGGTTACATTGCTTTGAACGTGGGCATCGCCACCGGTGCCTTGGCCGTCCTGCTGCCGGAACGTCCTTTTGATTTTGAGCGCGACATTCTGCAGCGTATGCGTCAGACACAGTTTACTGGCAAGAAGCACTTCATCATTATCGTGTCTGAGGGTGTCATCGGTGCTCAGGAACTGGCCAACCAGATCCAGGCAGCGACGGGTGTCGATTCCCGTGCTACGGTTCTGGGCCATATTCAGCGCGGCGGTTCGCCTACGGTCCGTGATCGTGTGAACGCTTCCCTGATGGGCTACCACGCAATCGATCTGCTGGATAAGGGCATTTATAACCGTGTAGTTGCCGTATCCGGAGGCAAAATTGTGGATTACGATGTCAACGTGGCTCTTTCCATGCACAAGACCATCGACCCCAGCGAGATTGAAGTTGCAAACTCCATCTCCATTTGATTTTCAGCAAATTCTTATGCACGAAGCCGGCACCTGTTCGGCTTCGTGCTTTTATGTGCGGAAAAAGAATATAAGCCACCGCACCTATAATTATTATAAAAGTGTCCTATGCAGCGGGAACCTTTCTTTGAATCAGGGCACTTTTTTCTAAAAATCTCTTGCAATTCACTTGACATTGTGGTATTATGTTTCGGCAATACACACGCATTGCGTTGTTTTTTTGTGCCTGAACGGTCCATACTGGAACTGGAAAGGTTAGGAAACAATCACGCGATGCGGAGGGTAAAACTAAATTTTTGGAGGAAAATTACTATGGCAGTCGTTTCTATGAAGCAGCTTCTCGAAGCCGGTGTCCACTTCGGTCACCAGACCCGTCGCTGGAACCCCAAGATGGCGAAGTACATCTTCACCGAGCGCAACGGCATCTACATCATCGACCTGCAGAAGACCGTGAAGAAGCTGGACGAGGCTTACAACTTCGTGCGCGACACCGCGGCTAACGGCGGCGAGATCCTGTTTGTCGGCACCAAGAAGCAGGCCCAGGAGTCCATCCGTGATGAGGCCACCCGCTGCGGCATGCACTTTGTCAACGCTCGTTGGCTGGGCGGCATGCTGACCAACTTCCGCACCATCCGCAAGCGCATCGATCGCATGGAGCAGCTGAAGGCCATGCAGGAAGATGGCACTTTTGATCTGCTGCCCAAGAAGGAAGTTGTCAAGCTGGAACTGGAGATGGAAAAGCTGGACAAGTACCTGGGCGGTGTCAAGGACATGAAGAGCCTGCCGAAGGCCCTGTTCATCGTTGACCCCCACAAGGAGCGCATTGCTGTTGCCGAGGCCCGCAAACTGCACATCCCCATCGTGGCCATTGTCGATACCAACTGCGATCCTGATGAGATCGATTACGTCATTCCCGGCAACGACGACGCTATCCGCGCTGTCAAGCTGATCTCTGCCGCCATGGCCGACGCCGCTCTGGAAGGCAAGCAGGGCGTGCAGGATGCTCCTGCCGCTGCTGAAGCTGCCGAGGCTTGATCTGAAGCAGTGGATCCGATTCAACGCTGACTTTTTTCAAAGAAAGGACGATACGTTATGGCTATTTCTGCTAAGGACGTTATGGAACTGCGCAAGCAGACCGACTGCGGCATGATGGAGTGCAAGAAGGCTTTGACCCAGGCTGATGGCGACTTCGCCAAGGCTATCGAGATCCTGCGTGAGCAGGGTCTGGCCACTGCCACCAAGAAGGCCGGCCGCATTGCCGCCGAGGGCATGGTTTATGCCGTTTCTTATCCCAACTGCGCCGTTGTCGTCGAAGTGAATGCCGAGACCGACTTCGTCGCCAAGAACGAAAAGTTTGTCGAGTTCACCAAGAATCTGGCCAATGTCATCGCCGAGTTCAACCCGGCTGACGTGGATGCTCTGATGGGCTGCAAGATGGGCGAAGGCACTGTTGATGATGCTCTGAAGGCTCTGATTCTGGTCATCAAGGAGAACATCAAGGTTCGCCGCTTTGCCCGCTATGAGGGTCATTGCGCCGCTTATGTCCATGGCGGTGGCACGCACGGTGTCATTGTGAAGTTCGACACCTCTGATGAAGTTGCTGCCAAGGAAGGCTTTGCGGCTTTCGGCAAGGACATTGCCATGCAGGTCGCGGCTGCCAACCCCAGCTACCTGAATGAGGCTGCTGTGCCGGCTTCTGTCATCGACAAGGAAAAGGAGATCATTCTGGCCCAGATGGCCAACGATCCCAAGACCGCCAACAAGCCCGATGCTATCAAGGAAAAGATGGCCATCGGCAAGCTGGGCAAGTTCTACAAGGAGAACTGTCTGGTTGATCAGGCTTTCATCAAGGACGGCAACATGGACGTCAACAAGTATGTTGCTGCCACCGCCAAGGAACTGGGCGGCGATATCAAGATCGTCGAGTACACCCATTTCGTCAAGGGCGAAGGTCTGGAGAAGCGCAACGAGGACTTCGCTGCCGAAGTTGCTGCCGCCATCAAGGGCTAATGCTGTTCGGGGGCAAATTATCTTGTCCAAAAAGGCAATTTAATTTGTCAATGAAGTGAAATATAACGGAGTAATGTGGAGTTTTTGCTCTCATTACTCCGTTATTTTTTTACCCTTTTTGCAGCGGATGACCTCCAAGTGCTCTCCTGATGATTCTCCTCATAACCCCTCCAAATTGGATGAAAAACGAGGAAAATTATCAGAAATGCAGGCGATTTTCCGCGAATTATCGCAAAATATTTTGCGCGTCAATGACTGCCGGGTACCTCTTCAAACTCTTTACCTTCATCCTATTACGATTGCAAAACGCGAAAAAGTGGATGGGTACCCCGAGTAATTTCTCTAATCCTGTTCTCAGGTTCCATTGACAAGTTATTTTTGCTCGATTGACAAATTATTTTGCCCCCTGACAATGCTTGTCCAGGGGCAAATTAAATTGTCACAGAAGCAAAAATAATTTGTCATAAGACGCATATAGAAGAGTAGTGTAGAGGTTTTTCCTCACACTACTCTTTTTTTGTTTGTCAGAAAGGGGAGGGGACCAAAGTTCTTCAAATATCTTCAAATGCTCCGATACCTCGCCTGCAGAATCTTGCAGGATGTGTGCGGGAAATACATCATAAACATTTAGAAATTTACATGCCAAGAAAGCTATATAAATCTGTCTTTCTCTTATTCTCTGTTTTCAGTGAAAAGCATGGCGGAATAGGGAAATCTTCTCTATTTTCAGAATACTGACAAAAAAGCAGTGTCTGCCATAACGGCAAACACTGCTTTTGCTGATCTCCTAATTAGTCCTGCGCCCGGAAAACGATGCCGCCATCATCGGTCATCTTGTCCACAATGGCCAGACTGGCCAGCTTGTACCCCTCGTTGCGCAGTTCCTGTCCACCATTCTGAAATCCTTTTTCGATGCACACACCAATGCCGGCAACCGTAGCACCAGCCTGCTTGCAAACATCCAAAAGGCCCCGCATGGCTTTGCCGTTGGCCAGAAAGTCGTCCAGAATCAAAACCCGATCCTCAGGGCTCAGGAATTTTTTGGCCAAGGTGATTTCATATTCTTTTCCGTAAGTATACGATTGCACCCTGGAAGTAAATACATCGCCATCGATATTCTTGCTCTTGGCCTTTTTGGCAAAAACCACCGGTACATCAAAGTGACGCGCAGTCATGCAAGCGATGGCAATGCCGGAAGCCTCGATGGTCAGAATTTTATTGACGCCGTCATTACCGAAAATGCGCTTGAATTCAGCACCGATCTCGTCCAGCAGCTCCACATCCAGCTGATGATTCAGAAAGCAATCCACCTTGAGCACATTACCGGGACGTACCTGCCCATCTTTCATAATACGCTCTTCCAATAATTTCATCGAACTTTCTATACCCCTTTCATTCTATTGCTACTATTATGCCGAATCTCGGGACATTTTGCAATCCTTTTACACGAAAAAAGGAGGAACACATTAGCAAGTCGACGAAATGTTAAACTTTTGTAATTTTTCTTTGTGAAAAGCGACTAAGAAAATGAAAAATATGTAAACAAACTATGTCGATTTAACACATTGAAGATTCTATTAGGGGAGACTATAATACCTTTATATAACAACGTCGGGCATGTGCGGCCCAATCTGCAAGCGATTGCAGTGGGCGTTGTGAATATAGGAGGGAAAAATTATGAAAAAGCTTATCAGTGCAGCATTGGCTTCTGCTATGGTGCTGAGTCTGGCAGCCTGCGGCTCTACCGGCAGCAGCGAAAGTACTTCTGCTGCTACCACCGGTGATTCCGCCGCTACCGCCGAGGCTTCCGCCACCGATGGCACTACCCCTATCAAGCTGGGTGGCATCGGACCTACCACTGGTTCTGCGGCCAGCTACGGCATTGCCGTTATGCAGGGCGAGCAGCTGGCTGTTGACGAGATCAATGCAGCTGCCGGTCATACCGTTTTTGAATTCAAGTTTGAGGACGACGAGCACGATGCAGAGAAGTCCATGAACGCTTACAACACCCTGAAAGACTGGGGAATGCAGGCCCTGCTGGGACCCGTCACCTCTACTCCTAGCCTTTCTGTGGCTGGCGAGACCGTGAACGACAACATGTTCATGCTGACGCCTTCCGCTTCCGCCGTGGACGTAGTAGAGACAGGTGACAACGTCTTCCAGATGTGCTTCACCGACCCTAACCAGGGTATTGTGTCTGCTGACTATATCGCCGAAAAGGGCTTGGGCACCAAGATCGGCGTGATCTACGATTCTTCTGATGCTTATTCCATGGGCATCTATAATGCTTTTGCCGAAGAGGCTACCGCCAAGGGTCTGGAAGTTGTCACTGCTGTCAGCTTCACCAGCGACAACAAGAGCGATCTGTCCACTCAGGTTGCCAAGTGCCAGGAAGCCGGTGCCGATCTGGTCTTCCTGCCCATCTACTACAATGAAGCTTCTCAGATCCTGATCGCCGCTGATAAGGTTGGCTACAAGCCCACTTTCTTCGGTTGCGACGGCATGGACGGCATCCTGACCATTGAAGGCTTCGACACTTCTTTGGCTGAAGGCCTGATGCTCCTGTGCCCCTTCTCCGCCACTGCTACCGATGAGACCACCCAGAAGTTCGTCTCCGCTTACGAGGCTGCTTACAACGAAACTCCCATCCAGTTTGCGGCCGATGCCTATGACTGCGTTTACGCTATCTATGAGTGCGTGCAGAACGGCAGCATCAACGGTGATATGAGCGCCAGCGATATGTGTGATGCCCTGAAGGCCCAGTTCACCACCATGACCTTTAATGGCACCACTGGCGAGGGTCAGACCTGGTCCGCTGACGGCACTGTCAACAAGCCTCCGCGTGTGTACGTTGTTACCGACGGCGCCTACCAGACCGCTGAATAATTGAATTTACGGTTCTTGGGTTTGAAGAACTGAGAATGTTTTGCCAAAGGGGGCTGTCCGAATTCAAATTCGGCAGCCCTCTTTGTCTTTTGGGCTCGTTTTCGTGCCCAGAGGCTCATGTGGACAAAATATTGTCTGCAAGCGACGTCTATGATAGAATGATGTCGTGCCCCCACTATAGCGGTGCGGTGGCTATCGTTTTAAGATTTGAGGTGTATTACAGGATGCAATTTTTGTCCTACCTGATCAACGGCATCAGCCTGGGCAGTGTGTATGCTCTGATCGCACTGGGCTACACAATGGTGTACGGCATCGCTAAGATGCTGAACTTTGCCCATGGTGATGTCATCATGATCGGCAGCTATGTTGTTTTCTTTACCTTTGGTTCCTTCGGCTGGAATCCGGCTGTAGCCATCATCCTTTCGATGATTGTCTGCACCGTGCTGGGCGTTCTGGTAGAACGGGTGGCATACCGGCCTCTGCGTGAAGCACCGTCTTTGGCCGTTCTGATTACGGCCATTGGCGTCAGTTACTTGCTGCAGCAGGTGGCACAGTTGTTGTGGACTTCCAACCCCAAAAGTTTCCCGTCCGTCGTGGCGAATTCCTCCATCTTTAAGCCGCTGCAGCTCTTTAATGGTCAGCTGACCATTTCGGCAGAAACTATCGTCACCATTCTTGCCTGTATCGTTATCATGGTTGCGCTGCTTTATTTCATCAATCACACACCGGCCGGCCATGCCATGCAAGCCGTGAGTGAAGACCGCGGAGCTGCCCAGCTGATGGGGGTGAACGTAAACGCCACTATCTCTTTGACCTTCGCTATCGGCTCGGCTCTGGCTGCCGTTGCCGGTGCGCTGCTCTGCTCGTCTTATCCCACACTGCAGCCCACTACCGGTGCCATGCCTGGTATCAAAGCCTTTGTGGCGGCTGTTTTCGGCGGTATCGGTTCTATTCCTGGTGCCTTCTTGGGCGGTGTTCTGCTGGGCGTGATTGAAAACCTGAGCAAGGCGTACATTTCTACACAGCTGTCCGATGCCATTGTGTTCCTTGTGCTGATCGTGGTTTTGCTCGTCAAGCCTACCGGCCTGCTGGGGAAAAAGGTCAATGTGAAGGTGTAAGGAGGGGTGAGGATGTTTCGCTTGAAGAATATGCGCAAATCAACCAAAAGCAACCTCGTCACCTTCGGTATCGTGATCGGGTTTTATATTGTTATTCAGATTCTTTCGGCCTTGGGATTGCTGACCAGCTCTTTGTCCGGTCAGCTCGTTCCCATTTGTTCCTATGTTATTCTGGCTGTTTCTTTGAATCTCACGGTCGGTATTCTGGGTGAGCTGAGTCTGGGACATGCCGGCTTTATGAGTGTCGGCGCCTTCTCCGGAACAATCGTCTGGACCACACTGTATGGTCAGGTTCCAAATTGGCTCGGTCTGCTGCTTTCCTTCGTGGTTGGCGGCGTGGTTGCCGGCCTGTTCGGATTTATCGTCGGTGTTCCTGTTCTGCGTCTGTCCGGCGACTATCTGGCAATCGTGACCTTGGCTTTCGGCGAAATCATCAAGAATGTCATGAATGCCTGCTATCTTGGTTATGATTCCACCGGCCTCCATCTGTCCTTCAAAGATGCGGCTTCCATGAATATGGATCCTACCGGTACCATGATCATCAATGGTGCCATGGGTATTACCGGCATCAAGAAAGCCTCTACCTTTACCATCGGGATTGTATTGGTAATCCTGACTCTGCTGGTAATCCTCAATCTGATCAATTCCCGTGCCGGCCGCGCCATTGAATCCATTCGCGACAACGAGATTGCCGCTCGCAGCGTGGGCATCAACATCACCAAATATAAACTGATGGCCTTTATTACTTCGGCTGTTTTCGCTGGTATCGCCGGGGTCCTTTATTCTCTGAACTATTCTTCTCTGGTTGCCAAAAAGTTCGACTACAATACCTCCATCCTGATTCTTGTGTTTGTGGTTCTGGGCGGCATCGGGAATATCCGTGGGTCTGTCATCGCCGCTGCTCTGCTGACTGTGCTGCCTGAACTGCTGCGTGCTGTCAACGACTATCGTATGCTGATCTACGCCATCGTCCTGATTGTTGTCATGATCTTCAGCCAGAGCCCGCAGGTTGTGGCTTGGCGCAAGCGCATCTTGGATGGCATCCGCAGCCGTATGAAACCCGGCCCCAAGGCTAAGGAGGTGCAATGATGGCATTGCTGGAAGTAAGCAACCTGGGCATTGCCTTCGGCGGCCTGCAAGCGGTTGCACAGCTTGACCTGAAAATCGAAAAAGGACACCTGTATGGGCTGATCGGGCCCAACGGTGCCGGCAAAACCACCGTATTCAACATGCTCACCGGTGTGTATACCCCCACGGAAGGCAATATCGTGCTGGATGGCAAAGACATCACCGGCAAAAGTCCGGACTTGATCAGTAAGGCTGGTGTGGCCCGGACCTTCCAGAACATCCGTCTGTTCAATGACATGTCAGTACTGGATAACGTAAAAGTTGCCCTTCATAATCAGATCCGGTACAGCATGTGGACCGGCATTCTGCGTCTGCCTGCTTATCGTGAGAAAGAACACGAGATGGACCGAGAGGCTCTGCGTCTGCTCAAGATTTTTGATCTGGACAAGGAAGCGTCTCTCAAGGCCTCTCAGTTGCCTTACGGCAAACAGCGCAAGCTGGAAATCGCCCGCGCTTTGGCGACCAACCCCAAACTGCTGCTGCTGGATGAGCCTGCTGCCGGTATGAACCCCAACGAGACGGCAGAGCTGATGAATACCGTCCGCAGCGTACGCGATCAGTTTGGCATCGCCATTTTGCTGATCGAGCATGATATGAACTTCGTCATGGGCATCTGCGAAGAAATCACCGTGCTGGACTACGGTCGCGTGATTGCCCACGGCGACGGCAAATCCATCCGCAACAACCCTAAGGTCATTGCGGCGTATCTGGGAGGTGACTAACGATGGGGGAAATGCTCGCTGTTAAAAACATCAACGTTTTCTATGGCTCCATTCACGCCATCCGTGATGTCTCTTTCCACGTGGACGAAGGGGAGATCGTCACTCTGATTGGTGCCAACGGTGCTGGCAAAACCACCACGATGCACGCCATTTCCGGTCTTCTCAAGCCCAAAAGTGGCGAGATTGTCTATTGCGGCCAGACCATCAGTAGAATGGAAGCACACAAAATCATCCGCTTGGGTCTGGCTCAGGTTCCGGAAGGACGCCGGGTCTTCAGCGGACTGACGGTTCAGCAGAATCTGCAAATGGGCGCCTATACCCGCCGCGACGGTAAGGATGCCATCCAGTCCGACTTCGACATGGTGTATGACTTGCTGCCTCGTCTGAAGGAACGGCGTACACAGCCCGCAGGCACCCTTTCCGGTGGTGAGCAGCAGATGCTGGCTATTGGCCGTGCACTGATGTGCCGCCCCAAGATGCTGCTTCTGGACGAGCCTTCCATGGGCTTGTCTCCTCTGCTGGTGAAGGAGATTTTCAAGATCATCCGGGACGTTAATCGAAACGGCGTAACGGTTCTTCTGGTGGAGCAAAATGCCAAGATGGCGCTGGAAATTGCCAATCGTGCTTACGTACTGGAAACGGGTACCATCAAAATGGAAGGGGAAGCCACCGAGCTGGCCAACAACATTGAGGTTCGCAAGGCCTATCTGGGCGCTCAATAATCGTCCACATCAATAAAAAAAAGCGCCTCCCGCCGCGTATATGACCGCAACGGGAGGCGCTTTTTTATACAAATCTAGTGTCAGCGGGCCGCAGCCGGCGGTCGGTCATTGTCCGAAAGCGGCTGTGTGAGCTTCTCCAGAAAGGACATGTAAATCTGACTTCCCCTGGCAATGAAGCGGTTCTTGACCTCCTCAGCCGTCAGGGCATCCGGCATGGCCAGTTCCAGACGAAAACTTTCCGGCTGCCCTTCATCCCGGATGATGCAGACCACTTTGTACCCATTGGCGTCATGTTCTACCGCAGCGTGATTTTGTGCCGCCCGGTGTGCCCAGCTTTGCAGGCGGATCACGGCCAGGATCGCACTTTCCCGCACGCTGCGCGGGAGATCTTCCGCAAGGGTATCCGCTACTTTCGCGCCTTTGTCGGTAATTTTGTAGCCTCTGTCCTTTATGGTTACCAGCTGCTGATGTTCCAGTTCTCCCAAAGCGCCGGCAAACTCAAAGTAATTGACCAGCTCTTCCTGCAAAAGGGCACCTTCCAGCGTTTCCCTCGTGACAGGACCGGCGGTTTTGATAAGATAGCACAGCAGAATCCGGATCTCGGTGCTGTCTGTAAGGCCGCCCGGCTTCACACCTGCGGTAAATGCTTCCGCCATCGGTAAATCACTTCCTGTTCATGTATTCCTGTCATTTATTATAACGCATGGATACGGGCGTGACAAGCACGTCGCCGGATTTGCAGTCTTAAAAAACGGTCTCAATCTGTTTGCGGCTTTGGGGCGTAGAGTAGGTCCAGCGGCGAATTCTTCCTCTTGTAACAAAGTAATGTGGTTCAAAGCGCATGTTTTGGGTCAGATTCTTGTTTACCACCACCAGCTTGATCTTCATTTTGTCGGGCAGGATACTTTTGATGTATACGCTGACCGCCTGTCCGGCCCGAAGCGTTTTGTCCGGTTCGGCCAGCCCTGCCAAGTTGGGCGCAATTTCAATAAATACGCCGTACTCTTCTACGCTGCGCACAATACCGACCACGGTTTCTCCTGCCGCAAAGCATGCGGCGTTCTCGCTCCACGTTCCCAGCAATTCCCGGAGCGTCAGCACAATGCGGCCCTGTGCATCCCGGCTTTTTACAGCGCACAACAGTTGTTGACCTACCTGTACACGGTCTGCCGGACTGGAAATGCGGGATACCGACAAGCAGTCGATTGGCAGCAAGGCCGAAATTCCACAGCCCACATCACAAAAAGCGCCGAAATTCTCAATATGCGTAACCGTGCAGGGGATGACGCTGCCATTTTCCAACAGATCCAGATAATTTTTGTGGCAGGCGCGCTGAGCCGCTGCCCGGGAGAGAAGATAGGCCCACTCGCCCTCCTCCTGCGTCTGCCCGGTAATCACAAAGCAGGTGGGCCTTCCAACCCGCGTCAGGACAGCAATGTCCTTGATGGGCTCTCCAGGCTGCACATCCACACATTCCTCAAAAGGCATAACAGCCCGCCGCCCGCAGATTTCAAAACGCAGCCGTCGGGCGGTATCAAAGGCAAGGGCGGTGCTTTGCAGCACTTCACCTGTCTGGCGGCAGTGCTCCAGTTCGTCCTGAGTGAGATGGTTGGCATTACGGCAAAGGCCTTCGGCACGATATTCAAGCATTTGTTTGTCCTCTCTGTGTTGTGTGATCTGTGTGTGCGGTCAATCCAATGTATGCGGCATAATGGGCGGATATTTGCAAAAGTGCCCGTATGGTATATAATAAGAGCAAAGATTTTGAATGGACGGTGAGCATATGGATGTACGGGTCGGAGATGTGATCCAGACAAAAAAGCCGCACCCGTGCGGTGCGAATCGATTCGATGTGTTGCGTGTCGGCATGGATTTCAAGATCCGCTGCCAAAAATGCGGACATGAGATCATGCTGCCCCGCGTAAAAATTGAAAAAAACATTAAAAAAATTTTCCGCAGCGGGGAAGAGCTCTAGCAAGGATTCTTTATTTATCCGTTTTTTGAAGTAGATGTAAAGGAATCCTTGTTTTATGTTTGAACAGATGCATGAAATTGAGCGGCGTTATGAAGAACTTTCCTTTCGCCTGAGTTCTCCGGAAGGAATGTCCGATCCGAATGCCTATGCCGCTCTGGTAAAAGATTACAAAGAACTGACCCCCTTGATTGAGAGCTGGCGCTCCCGGTGCGCGCTTCAGCAGGAGATAGAAGAAGAGCAGGCGATGCTTCAGGAGGAAGCCGCTGACCCTCTCTTCACCGATATGGTACAGCAAGAACTGCGCAAAAACAGGCTAAGCCTGTCGGCCCTGGATGAAAAACTCCGGCTTCTATTATTGCCCAAAGATGCGGACGACGATAAAAGCATCATCATGGAAATCCGTGCAGGAACCGGAGGGGAAGAGGCAGCCCTGTTTGCGCGGGATTTGTGGCGTATGTATACAATGTATGCGGCCAAACGCGGCTGGACCTGTGAAACCGTACAGTGCAGCGAAGCTGACCTGGGCGGCATCAAGGAAATTGTTTTTTCCATCGAGGGCAGCGGTGTATACAGTCGGCTGAAATTTGAAAGCGGTGCACACCGGGTACAGCGGGTACCGCAGACCGAAACCCAGGGACGCATCCAGACTTCGGCCGCCACTGTGGCTGTTATGCCGGAAGCGGAGGAAATGGAGCTTGAACTGGACCCGAAAGAGCTTCGCATTGATACGTTTCGCTCCTCCGGCGCAGGCGGGCAGCATATCAACAAAACTTCCAGTGCCATCCGTGTGACCCACCTGCCTACCGGTATGGTAGTGGAATGTCAGGACCAACGCAGTCAGCGGGAAAACAAAGAGCAAGCCCTCAAAGTTCTTCGCAGCCGACTATTGCAGCAAAAGCAGGAGGCCTATGACCGGGAATACAATGCCAAACGCCAGAGCCAGGTGGGCAGCGGCGACCGCAGTGAACGTATCCGCACATATAATTTTCCCCAAGGCAGAATCACCGACCATCGGATTGGTCTGACTGTTTATAAACTGGATGAAATCCTCAATGGCAATCTGGATTTGCTTGTGGAACCATTGCTGTTGGCGGACAGAGAAGAAAAGCTCAAACAAATGAATACCGGCGAACAAGCCGACGCATAAAAGGAAGATGGAAACTATGCAGACACAGGTTTTGCCTGTCAATGAAGAAAGCATCCAACTGGCCGCAGATCTTCTGAGGCGCGGAGAAATTTTGGCTCTGCCCACCGAGACAGTCTACGGGATCGCAGCCGACGCCCGCAATGGGGAAGCGGTCAAAAAAATCTTTTTGGCCAAAGGCCGTCCGCAGGACAATCCTTTGATTGTTCACATCTGCGGCATGGAGATGCTTCATGGTCTTGTTGCGCAGGTGCCGGACCGTGCACTGCGCTTGGCCAAAGCGTTCTGGCCCGGCCCGCTGACCATGGTCATGCCCCGGGGCCCGGAAGTCTCGGACGTCACCTGTGCCGGACTTGATACGGTAGGCATCCGCATGCCCTCCCACCCCGTGGTACAGGCTGTTATAAAAGCTTCCGGTGTGGCTTTTGCTGCACCTTCGGCCAACCTGTCCGGGCGCCCCAGCCCCACCAATGCTGCAGATACTCTGGCTGATATGGATGGTCGTTTGCCTTTGATTCTGGACGGCGGCGAATCGGACGTGGGCGTGGAGTCTACTGTAGTATCCGTATGCGGGGAGCATCCTGTGCTTCTGCGTCCCGGCTATGTGACCAAGGAGCAGATGGAACAGGTCCTGGGAGAAGAGGTTCTGGTTTCCCATGCGATTCTGGAGAAGCTTCGCCCCGGTGAGACCGCCCGCTCTCCCGGAATGAAATACAAGCACTATGCTCCAAAGGCACAGGTAACCATCCTGAAAGGTGACTTCGAAAAATACAAGGCCTACCTGACAGCACATGCCGCTCCAGGCGTGTTTGCCATGTGCTTCACCGGTGAAGGAAAGGACCTTCCGGTTCCTTATATCGAATACGGAACCAACGGTGACGGCGCTTCACAGGCACATCGCCTGTTTACGGCCTTGCGCGAATGTGACAAGGCCGGAGCTCAGGTGGTTTATGCCCGCTGCCCGCTGAGCAGCGGCGTTTCCATGGCTGTGTACAATCGGTTGCTGCGTGCGGCCGCTTTCCGCGTGGAGGAATTATGAAGATCATTGGTGTCACCGGCCGCTCCGGCTGCGGAAAATCCAGCGTCACACGGCTTTTTGCTTCTGAAGGATATCCTTGCATTGATGCGGACGTTATCTCCCGTGAAGTCCTGGAACCGGGTTCTGCTTGCATAAAGCAGTTGCAAAATGCGTTTGGTTCTGATATTGTAGATGAGTCAGGGGTCTTGCGGCGCCGTCTTCTGGCGGACCGCGCTTTTGCCACACCGGAAGGAACCGCCCGATTGACGGCCATTACCCATCCGGAAATTCTGCGCCGCATCAATGTACATTTGCAGGAAGCCGAGTCTTCCGGTGCCAGACTTGCCTTTGTGGATGGTGCCGTCATTGTTGGTACCCCCTTTGCCGCGCGCTGCGACGCGCTCCTGGTTATCACAGCGCCGTATGAGCAGAGTGTTGCCCGCATTTGCGCGCGGGATGGGATAGCCCCCGCCATGGCCCGCCGACGTCTGGATGCCCAAACGCCGGAACAAACGTTACGGGAAGCGGCAGACTTCGTGCTGGAAAACAACAGTACCCCTGAATGTCTGGAAGAAAGAGCCTTGTCCCTTTTACATCGCCTGGAACGAGAGGCATGACCTTCCGTTTCGGAAAGGAGGCTTATGAAGAAAAGACAGCCACGAACCGAAGCTGTGCGCCGCCGTCCCCGCCTGTTGGTCCCATTGGTATGGCTTCTGGCCATCCTGCTGATTGCGGGGAGCCTGATCTTTTCTGTCTGGCACAGCAAAATTGACGAACTGCGCTATCCGCGCAAGTATCAGGAATTTGTCGAATATTATGCTGACAAATATGATCTTGACCCTTTGACGCTGTATGCGTTTATCCGGACGGAAAGCAATTTCAATCCCAACGCCGAATCCGATGTGGGGGCCAGAGGGCTCATGCAGATCACGGAAGTGACCTTTGATTGGATCAAATCCAAAATTGCTCCAACAGAAGCCTTGACCTTTGATGATTTGTATGATCCGGAGACCAACATTCGCTTTGGCAGTTATTTTGTGGCCTACTGTCTTTTGAAGTTTGAAGATTTGTCCACCGCTGCTGCTGCCTATCACAATGGGGTAACTGCGGTAAGCGAACTGCTGAAGGACAGCGAATATTCTTCCGACGGAAAAACATTGGATGAGTTTCCGTATCCGCAGATGCGCCAGTATGTACACAAGATCACAACCAGCTACGAGCGCTACCAAGAAATCTATACCTCCCAATAAGAGGCCGGCACCGTTTTCGGTACCGTAATATAGATAATTATTGTGAAAGGACGTACCAAATATTATGGGAAAGAAATCTGGGAAGGAACTGGAAAAGCTCCTTTACAAGAATGAGACCGTTGCTGACTGCATGCCCGATCAGATGGCTGCAGCACATGAGTTCTGCGAAGGTTACAAACAGTTCCTGAACGATGCCAAGACCGAGCGTGAAGTCGTTGCCTACAGCGAAGATCTTCTGCGCGCTGCAGGCTATAAGCCCTTCGTGCCCGGTCAGCAGCTGAATCCCGGCGACAAGGTCTATGTGATCAACCGCAAAAAATGTGTCTTGGCTGCTACGATTGGACAGAAGAGTCTGGCGGAAGGGTTCCACATGAACATTGCCCATGTGGATGCACCGCGCCTGGATCTGCGTCCCGTCCCCTTGTTCGAGAAAAACAAGCTGGCGTATCTGCGTACCCACTACTATGGCGGTGTGCGCAAGTATCAGTGGGCCACCATTCCTCTCTCCATTCACGGCGTGGTATACCGTGCCGACGGCACTTGTGCGGAAATCTGCATCGGTGAAAACCCCAGCGATCCCGTCTTCTGCATCACCGATCTGCTGCCGCATCTGGCTGCCAAGCAGAACGAAAAGAAGCTGCCTGAGGCCATCACCGGTGAGAACCTGAACATTCTTTTTGGCTCCGATCCCATCGAAGACAAGGATGTGGAGGACCGTGTCAAGCTGAATGTTCTTGGGATGCTCAATGAAACCTACGGCATCACCGAGCACGACTTTACCCGCGCCGAAATTGAGATTGTCCCCGCTTTTACCGCCCGTGATGTGGGCCTGGATCGTTCCATGATCGGCGCCTACGGCCATGATGACCGCGTGGATGCTTATCCCGCCCTGATGGCCGAAATCACCACCACTGCTCCGGCCCACACCACTGTTTGCGTTCTGACCGACAAGGAAGAGGTGGGTTCTGACGGTGTCACCGGTCTGAACAGTATGTATACCTTCCACTTCCTGCAGCAGCTGTGCCAGACCCAGGGTGTGGACTACATTACCGCCTGCAAGGCTTCCAAGTGCCTCTCTGCCGATGTGACCGCCGCTTACGATCCCAGCTATGCGGATGCTTTTGAGCCCGACAATGGCACCTACGCCGGTCGCGGTGTTGCCATCTACAAGTACACCGGTTCCCGCGGCAAATCTTCCACCAGTGATGCCAGCGCCGAGCTGGTCAACTATCTGACCCGTCTGATGGACAGCAACAATATTGTCTGGCAGATCGGCGAAATGGGCAAGATCGATCTTGGCGGCGGTGGAACCGTTGCCAAGTATGTCGCCAACCAGGATATCGACACCATCGATATCGGCGTGCCTGTTCTTTCCATGCACTCTCCCTTTGAGGTCGTCTCCAAAGCGGATGTGTACATGGCTTATCTGACCTTCAAGGCTTTCTGTGAAGATGCCCAGTAAGTTCTAATATGAAAACGCTCCGGCCTGCACAACTGTGCGGCCGGGGCGTTTTTTCAAAAAATATCGCCTTTACGGCATTCTACTATGGTTCGGTTGCATATTTCTTGTTTTGTCTGTATGATGAGGGCAGGAAAGAGGGTGCAGTCATGTACGCGATTGATAAAAAACAGTTCGGTGCCTTTGTATCGGAACTACGAAAGGGAAAGGGCTATACACAGAAAGAGCTTGCCAGCAGATTGTTCGTTTCAGACAAAGCGGTCAGCAAGTGGGAGACCGGATCCAGCATTCCGGACACGGCGCTTCTGATTCCGCTCGCTGAGCAGCTGGGCGTCACCGTAACGGAGTTGCTCTT
>CALXHN010000027.1 GCA_944388105.1 uncultured Gemmiger sp.
GCGGTGGACGCCGACCAGGGTTTCACCCTGGACCCGGTGCGGCCACCTTACGACGGCCTACGCAGGTCCTGGGGGACCTGCGCAAGGAATGGATTTTAATGGCACGGCCAGCGGGTTGGTTGTAAATATGGGAGAGCGCGACTGGTTCAGCAACAACCCTGCCGGATACTTCTCCTTGCACAGGGGAGCCCATCTCACGTCCGCAAAAAATCTTTTTTCCCCCTGTAACAAAATCCCCCCAGCCGGTCACTGTATGACAAGAGCGCTCGAAAAAACCAGGAGAAAGGAGGGTGGGCATGGCCATACCGGAACTGGAAACCCTGTACAACACATACAAGACCCCGCTGTACCGGTACCTGCTGCATCTGTGCCGGGACCCCCACCGGGCCGAGGACCTGCTGGCCGATACCTTTCTGCGGGCGCTGCGCTGCCTGCCCGCCTACCGGGGGGAGGGCAGCATCAAGGCATGGCTCTTCGGGCTGGCCCGCAACATCTGGCTGGAGGATCTGCGCCGCAGCCGCCCCACCCTGGAATATGACGACATGCTGGGCCTGTATGTGGACGACCGTCTGGCCGAAAATGCCGATGCCCGCCGCAAGCTGGACCGGGTGCGGCAGCTGCTGGCGGAAAAAGGCCCGCCCGCGTCGGAAGTGGTGATGCTGCGGGCCCAAGGGTGCTCCTACGCCGAGATCGCCGACCGGCTCAAGATCACCGAAAACAGCGCCCGGGTCATGGAACACCGCACCCGGACCTGGCTCAAATCCACCTTACAGAAGGAGGGGCTCTGGAATGACTGAACATACCACGCCGCGGCAAAGCGGCATTTCCTGCGATGTGTGCCGGGACCTGGCACCTCTGGTGGCCGACGGGGTGGCCAGCGCCGACAGCGCCGCCCTGGTCAAAGAACACCTGGCCCGGTGCGAAGCCTGCCGGACGGAATTCCCCCAGCTTTCCCCCGAAGGCACCGAAAATCCGGCCGTACCCGCCCTGCCTGTGCCTGACGAAAGCCGGGTGCTGCGCCGGGTGCAGAACAAACTGACCCTGTGGCTGCTGGGCTTTCTGGTCCTGGGTCTGGGGGGCAGCATGCTGGTAGTCTTCAGCCCCCACAGCACCCTGGCCCTGCTCTGCTTCCCCCTGGTGTGCGGGGTCATCTGCTGGTTCGACGACTTCCTCTGGCGGCTGGTGCCGGTGCTGGCGGCCCTGGTCTGGTTCGTCTGGACCCTGGCCGCCGAACTGCCCTACTACACCAGCTGGCAGGCGGCAGTCCTGAGTTCCGCCACCGGCGCGCTCTGGCCTTTTGTGTTCTGCGTCATCGGGGCGTTGGCTGCCTCCCTCTTCAAATATGCCTTCGGCAAGACCGGAAAGGAGAAATAAACCATGAAAACCGGGAAAAAGAACCCTCTGCGCATTCTGGCCGGGGTGGCGGGGGCCCTCATCGTTCTGGGGCTGCTGCTGTTGGTGGACGGCATCACCGGCGACCCCATCAGCCGCCGTCTGGCGGACAACGGGGCCCTGGCCTACGCCGAAAAAGCCTACCCGGGCCAGACCTTCACCATCCTGGAAAGCGGCGGCGGACAGTGGTTCCGCTACTATGCCCGGGTGCAGAGCGAGCAAAGCCCCGACACCACCTTTATGGTGGATACCTCATTCTGGTTCTTCCGGCAGGGGGAGGAACAGCGGGAGGTGGAGGGCCGCAACTGGACCCTGGTGCGCCAGGGCAAGGAGGGCGCCGAGGAACTCAGCGCCGCTTTGCATGAGGCCCTGCCCGACCTGGAATTCGCCCCGGCTTTCAACGGCTGGCTGCCCGGCACCGATTATGAGGACATCCAGAACATGGATGTAGAGCTGGACCTGTGCTGGACCCCCGACAACATGCGGGAGGTGACCGGGTACGTGGACCTCTTCCCCCTGGATGCGCCTTTTGACAAGGCCGTGACCGCCAAGGTGCCCGACCGGATGGTGGTGCAGGTACTGTGGGACGGCGCCCCCACCCGGGCCGACTACGACAGGACCCTGGCCCGCCTCAAGGCTGCCGCTGAGGAAGCCGGATTTGCCATCGACTGGTACGACCTGACCCTGGTGCCCAAGGGCGGTACCCATGAGGAAATCCAGAAAACGGCTATTTCCGCTACCACCGCCGCCGCCGACATCCCCGCCCTGTAAGCATACAGAAAAACAGCCCCTCTCCCGTTTGGGAGAGAGGCTGTTTGTTGTTGCGTTTATTCTTCGGTGAACAGGGCGGTGGACAGGTACCGGTCGCCGGTGTCGGGCAGCAGCACCACGATGGTCTTGCCCGCATTTTCCGGGCGCTTGGCCTGCTCGATGGCCGCCCACAGGGCGGTGCCGGAGGAGATGCCCGCCAGCACCCCTTCCCGCTTGGCCAGCATCCGGGCGGCGGCAAAGGAGTCCTCGGTGGTGGCGGTCATGACCTCGTCATAGATGCGGGTGTCCAGCACTTCGGGCACAAACCCGGCGCCGATGCCCTGCAGGGCGTGGGGGCCGGCCTTGCCGCCGGAGAGCACCGCGCTGTCGGCGGGCTCCACCGCCACGATGCGCACACCGGGCTTTTTCTCTTTCAGGTAACGGCCCACGCCGGTGATGGTGCCGCCGGTGCCCACCCCCGCCACAAACAGGTCCACGGCGCCGTCGGTGTCCTCCCAGATCTCGGGGCCGGTAGTGGCGATGTGGGCCGCCGGATTGGCCGGGTTCACAAACTGCCCCGCCACCATGGCGTTGGGCAGCTCTTTGGCCAGTTCGTCCGCTTTGGCAATGGCCCCCGCCATCCCTTTGGCACCCTCGGTGAGCACCAGCTCGGCGCCGTAGGCCTTCATCAGGGCACGGCGCTCGGCGCTCATGGTCTCGGGCATGACGATGATGACCCGGTATCCCCGGGCGGCCGCCACGCTGCACAGCCCGATGCCGGTGTTGCCGGAGGTGGGCTCGATGATCACCGAATCCGGCTTCAGGATGCCCTTGGCCTCGGCGTCGTCCAGCATGCTCTTGGCCACCCGGTCCTTCACCGACCCGGCGGGGTTCAGATATTCCAGCTTGGCCAGCACCCGGGCGTTCAGCCCCAGGTCGGCCTCCAGACGGGTCAGTTCCAGCAGCGGGGTGTGGCCGATCAGCTGATCGACCGAAGTGTAGATGCGGGCCATGGCGGCAACCTCCCTTTCCGACGAAAAAATCCCACCGTATCCATAGTTTTCCCTGATTATACCCCCATCCCGGCGGTTTGTCAAAAACCGTCCCCTGTGCTAAAATAAGACCAGATATCGCCCACGGGCGCAGGGAAAGGAAATGGCAATGCAAACAAAGGCAAACCGGCTGTGGGCCGGATTCTGGTGGCTGGCGGCGGCCGCCCAGCTGGTGTTTCTGTGCGCGGTGGCCCTGCGGGCCGGGGGCGCGGTCATTGATAACGATGCTGCCAAGGTCTACACCCATATGATGGCCATCTGGGAATCCGGTTCCCTGGTGGTACCGGACTGGCGGTACATCACCACCATGGAGCTGGACTGCACCACCCTGCTGGCCCTGCCCTTCTACGGGCTGACACACAACCCCGTGCTGGCCTTCTGGTGCGGCAACGGGGTTCTGCTGGCGGGGTGGGCGGCCCTGCTGGCCTTTCTGGTCCGCCGGCTGAGGGGCGGGCCGCGCCGGAGCGCCCTGGCGGTGCTGGCGGTGCTGCTGCCCTATGAATTCTACATGACCGGCTACTGGAACATGCTCTTCCTCAACGCCTCCCAGTACGCCTTCAAGGTCATGTTGCCCCTGCTGCTCACCGCCCTGCTGCTGGCCCCGCCCCGTCCCCGGCGGCGGGACTGGGGGCTGCTGGCCGTCTGTCTGGCCGGGTGCTGCCTCACCGCCTTTTCCAGCGGCATCTATGTGGCGGCTTGCGGTCTGGCCCCGGTGCTGGCGCTGTGGTGCTTCGGCTGGCTCAAGCACAGACAGCAGGCCGACCCCTACCGCCTTGCCTGCCTGGGGGGCAGCGTGGCCGCCACCCTGCTGGGGCTGGGGCTGCAGAAGGCCCTGGGCATAAAGACCACCGCCGCCTCCATGAACCTGAACTCCCTGGACACCCTGCGGGACAACGCCGCCAACTGCTTCATCGGCTTTTTCCGCCTCTTCGGGGCGGTGCCCGACGCGGCCACCCCGGTGTTCAGCGCGGCGGGCATCTCCTGCCTGCTGCGGACCGGACTGGCCGGGGGCGTGCTGGCCCTGGGCCTGTGGTGTACCGGCAAGGCATTGACCGGAACCCTGCCCCGGGAACTGGCCCCGGGAAAATACCTGCTTGCCATCTTCTGGTGGAACCTGGGGGTGCTGCTGCTCACCGACACCCGCTACGGCGACCCCTATTTTGAATACCGCTACCACCTCATGGGGGCGGTGCCCCTGCTGGTGCTGGCGGCCTTTGCGGCGCCCACCCTGGTGCGGCGGCCGGTGCGGCTGCGGCGGGCGGGGATGGCCGCGGGCACCCTGGGCATGGCGGCCCTGGTGCTGGCGGTGGACACCGGCGCCGTGGGCAGCATCTGGCAGGCGGACGGCACCTTCGGGGTGAACGCCCGGGAGCGGGAACTGTGCGGGGTCATCAGTTCCATGGATGTGCAGGATGTGCTCATTGCGGGGGAGAGCAGCGTGGCCGAGGTCTGCGGTGCCCTGGACCCCACCCGGCGGTACATGATGCTCATGGATATGGGGGAGGGCGGCTGGATGCTGGGCACCTGGGACGGCCGCCTCACCGACACCGACGCCCTGGCCTATCAGAGCCCCGCCGCCATCGTCTGCTCCCACGAGACCTATGAGAACGGCGGCCTGGAGGGTTCCATCTCCGGCCACTGGACCTATTACGGCGAGACCGCCGACTTTGTGGTGCTGCGCACCGACGGCGCCCCCCTGGTGGACGGCCAGCCCGCCGGCCTGCCCTACGGGGAAGCGGCCATCGACTACCCCAATACCTCCTGGTACACCTGGACCGGCACCATAGACGCCGACCGCCGCCTGCACACCGACGGGGCGGGGGGCGAGGTACTGCGCTCCCCCGGGCTGGAACTGTACACCGGCACCCGCGTCACCCTGACCTGCGAAAGCGCCGGCACCGGCACCATCGGCAGCCTGCAGCTGTGGGGCACCGACGGCGCCCTGCTGGCCGAAGCGCCGGTCCCGGCGGGAAATGCCCAGGTCACCCTGGACGCCCCGGCGGGCAACGGAACGGTGCTCACCCTGACCCTGGACCCCGGCACCCAAGCGGTGGTGGGCCCCCTGCGGTTCGACGCCCTGGACTGAACAAACAAAAAAACGGCACATCGCGTTTGTGCAGCACTTGGCTGCAGGAAACGATGTGCCGTAGTTTTTTGTAAAGAAATTTCGGTTCACGCCCGGTGCCAGCTGCCGCCCAGCAGGTAGTAGCCGCCCCAGTCCAGCTTGCCGAACAGGGGGGAACCGCTGCGGGCAGACCGGGCCAGCAGGGTCACCAGCAGCAGGCTGCGCCGGCGCAGGGGCAGGTAGTAGGGACTGTAGCACCGTTTCCGGCGCATGTCGGCCAGCAGTCCGGCCAGCCAGGGATTTTTCAGGGCGGCCCGGGCCTTGGTCCGGCGGGCCGGCAGGGGACCGGGATCCCGGCGCAGGATATCCGCCACCCCTTCCCCGAACACCCGGACTTCCGCCCGCCACAGGGGCAGCAGGTCCTCCTCCGGGGCGCCGGCGGCCATCACCGCGTCGTTCAGCTTGGCAAAATGCCGGGGCCAGATCTCACAGTAATCGGGGTGGTATTTGGTGGACAGGGTCCCTTCCCGGCTGCAGTCGTAGAAGGTCAGGGCGTCCTCCATCACCCGGTAGACGAACCCGGGCTGTTCCCGGCCCAGCAGGTCGATGTAATCCAAAACGAACTGTAAATCTTCGCCAAGAGTGTACTCTCTGTTGAATTTCAGCCGCTGGGCCAGCTCTGCCCGGTACAGTTTGTTCCAGGGCATGGCGATGAGGCAGTCCAGATACAGCCGTGCCAGGGCGGTCTGCTGGGCGGTGACGGCGTGGGGGCCCACCGGAGCGGTACAGCCCTCGTCGGTGGTGTAGTGCCACAGGACAAAGGCGCCGGGGGCCTGACGCTGCACGGTCAAAGCCGCCTGCAGCGCCCCCGGGCGCAGGGCGTCGTCCGCGTCCAGAAAGGCGATGAAGTCCGCCCGGGCGGCTGCCAGCCCTGCGTTGCGGGCGGCGCTGACGCCGTTTCCGGGCTGATGGATGACCGTTACCCGGTCATCCCCGGCGGCGTACCGGTCGCACAGGGCGCCGCTGCCGTCGCTTCCGCCGTCATCCACCAGAATGCAGCTCACGCCTCCCTCCACCTGCTGGGCAAGAATGCTGTCCACACAGCGGGGCAGGGTTTTTTCGGCGTTCCAAACCGGCACGATCACACAGACGGCGGTTCGCTGCATACACTTCCTCCTTCTCCCTCTTGGGGAACGGGCCCCAGGCCCAGAAAATCGTACACGATCTGTACGAAGGTATCGTAAAAATGTTCCGGGGAGAACCGGCGGGCGGCTCTGGCCCCGGCCTCTCCCATCTGGGCCCGCAGTTCCGGGTGCTCATACAGCATCCGGATGGCCCAGCTCAGCTGTCCGGCCAGTTCGGGGCCCCGGTCCACCAGCACGGCCTGACTGCCTTCCAGGTATTCGGGCATGCCGCCGCTGCGGGTGGCCAGCACCGGCCGCCCGCAGGCCATGGCCTCCATGGCCACCAGTCCTGCGGCTTCCTCCACCAGGGTGGGCACGCACACCAGGTCCGCCAGCCGGTAGTATTCGGTCAGGCGCTCGTTGGGCACATAGCCGGTGAACCGGACCCGGCCCCCCAGCGCATTGGCCTGCTGTTCCAGGCGGCGCAGGAAGGGGCTGGACTGGGTCCGGCCGAAAAAGGGACTGCCCACAATGAGCAGCTTGATGCGGGGGTCTTCCAGGGCGGTCATGGCTTCCAGCAGTTTGTGGATGCCCTTGTCCGGCTCCAGACGCCCGCAAAACAGCACCACAAAATCGCCGGGGTCAAACCCCAGCGAAGCACGCAGGGCTTCGTCCGGCGCACCGGGGGTGAAGCGCTGCAGATCGATGCAGTTGTGTAAGATATACGCACGGCTGCGGTCCAGCGTGCTGGTTTTCAGGTAATCGTCCCGGATGAATTCGCTCAGGGCCAGCACCCCGCCGTAGATCTCGTCCATGGTATGGCTGCAGGAAGTCTGCCCGTGGAGATGGGCCAGACATTTCTGCCGTCCGAACATCCGGCTGATGGCGCTGCACTGGGTCAGGGTGCCCCCTTCGGCCACGATCAGGTCGGGGGGCGGCAGTTCCAGCGCCAGGGAAAGCTGGACTTTCTGGTACCAGGGGTCATAGGGGGCGGCAATGCCGAAACACCGCTCGATGAACACCAGGGGCCAGTACCGGCGGGCCCCCTTGGGGCGGGCCACATACAGCATCTTGGTGTGGCGGTATTCCTTGGCCTGGGCGGCGGCGTCCGGGTGGGGAATGCTGGCACACAGCAAATCCAGCTTGCCCCGGCGCTCGTTTTCCCGGATGAGATGGGTCACCAGGGTCTCCACCGCGCCGCCCTGCACGGCGGGCACCGGCAGTTCCGGCGGCGGCACCAGCAGGATGCGGGGGGCATGGGGCGTATTGCGCCCCGAAGGCAGCAGGGGAACGGTGAACCTTGTTTTTTCCTTGGTCTCGGCCATCAGACTCACTTCTTCAGCGGGCACAGGCTTTCCGCCGGCATCATGGACCAGCGGGCAGCGGACAGTTTTTCGGTCATCTTGAGCTGCTTGCAGTTGGGCAGGTAGCTGATGAGCCCCTGCATCAGGAACTGTTCCTTGGAAATGGCTTTCACCAGTTTGGGGGTGGGGTTCTGCTTGACCTTGGCGCACAGGAACAGATACCGGCGCCAGCAGGCGGCGTAGGCACAGTCGATGACGGTGCGGTTGGCCCCGTTCTCCACAAAGAAGCGGTACCGGTCGGCCAGACCGTCCACCGCGTCAAAGGCTTCGGGCTTCAGGTCGGTGCGGCAGATGCTGCCTCCCCGCAGGCGGTAGCAGTACAGGTGATCCTGCAGGCAGACCACCCGGTCGCACCGCCAGAACAGCCGGTGGGCCACGAAGTCGTCCTCATGCAGGCGTCCTTCGGGATAATGCAGGAGCTTCCACACCTCGGCGCGGTAGAGTTTGTTCCAGGCCACGGTGTAGTAGGTGCCGTTGGGAGAATAGAAGTTGTTCAGCAGTTCCTTGCCCACAAACACGCCGGTGGCGGTGGGATCGGTGTAGGCGGGCGGGTCCAGACTGTCGCCGTTTTCGGCCACGTCCTCCACCGCGCAGATGGCCATGTAGGCGTCGTGGGTCTCACAGGCCTCGTAGAGTTTTTTCAGGTATTCGGCGCGCAGGATGTCGTCCGAATCCACAAAGGCGTAATAGCGGCCCCGGGCGGCGTCAATGCCGGTGTTGCGGGCGGCCGAAAGCCCCTGGTTCTCCTGGTGGATGACCCGGACCCGGGCATCCCTGGCGGCAAAGGCATCGCACACTTCGCCGCAGCCGTCGGTGGAGCCGTCATCCACCAGAATGACCTCAAAGGGATGCGCAAAGGTCTTGCCCTGATCCAGGATGCTCTGGATGCACTCTTCCAGATAGGGTTTGGTGTTATAGATCGGTACAATGACACTGACCGCGATATGTTCCATGGTGATACCTCGTTCTCGATTCCGCAAATTTTACAGCCTTCCTTCGGCCGGACCGGCCGCGCGGCCCCAGATCCGGGCCAGCCCGTAAGCCAGCTCCGGAGAAAAACAGAACAGCAGCGCCCGCACCTTTTCAAACAGGGAAACGTGGGGGCAGCGCAGGATATCCGGCAAAACCGCCCGCAGGTGCTTCAGATGGAAGCCGAAGCCCTCCCGCAGTTCCTTCCGGTTGCCGGCGGCGCCCGCCAGACAGTAGAAGGTATAGAACACCTTCCAGTACCAGGCCACCGCCCAGCGGTACAGCTCGGTGGATCCGGGGCGCTGGGCAAAGTACAGCAGCCAGTCCCAGTACATGCGCAGGTCGTCCAGCTTGCGGGGAGGGAAGGCGTCGCCGGTCAGCTGCCCGGTGCGGGCGCGGTAATGGTAGAGCACGTCGGGCAGGCAGACAGCCCGCTCCCCCTCGAATACCAGATGGAGCACGCTGGCGTCATCCCCGAAGAACATGCTTTCATCGTAGCGCACCCCCTTGTCCCGGAAGGTGCGGATGTCAAAAAGCTTGTTCCAGCTCAGGGGGCCGTAGAAGCTGCCGGTCTGGAAGGTCTCCAGCAGCAGGTCCATGGCGTCGCAGACGCCGTGTTCCCGCTTGGCCACCATCCGTCCGGGGATGGTGGCGCCCTGTTCGTCGATGGCGTCGCCGGTGCAGGCCGCGATGCGCACCCCGGATTCCTGGATGGCGTTGTACAGCCGTTCGTACATGTCCGGCTCGATGAGATCGTCCGAATCCACAAAACCGATGTAGGCGCCCCGGGCGTTGTCCAGGCCCACATTGGCCGCCGAGGCGGGGCCGCCGTTGGGTTTGTGGAACACCCGGATGCGGGGGTCGGTCCTGGCCAGCTCGTCGCACAGTTCGCCGCAGCCGTTGGGGCTGCCGTCCTCCACCAGCAGCAGTTCAAAGTCGGTGAAGGTCTGGGCCAGGATGCTCTGCACCGTGCGGGGCAGGTACTCCCGGGCATTATAGACGGTGGTGACGATGCTGATCGTCGGTTGTGGCATGGGGCGGGCTCCTCTCGTCCTAAATTTTAACAGTTTTTGCCTTTGTTTGCAACGCATGGGCGGGGCCGGACCGGTTTTTTCAGGGGGCGCGGTACAAAATCCGGTTTTTTACGGCGGTGTATCCGGCCAGCAGCCCGGGCAGGTTCAGGGCTGTGCCCACCCGGTAAGGCAGGGCCAGCAGGGGGTGGTCGTCGGCGGCCAGGGACTGCCGCAGGGCGGCGCGGGCGTCGGTGTCGGACAGGATGCGGGCAAACAGGGCCCGCCGCCGGGAATAAGGCAGGGCACCGTCCCGCCCGGTGAGCAGTCCGTACTGGTTCAGGGCCGCCCGCACCCGGCTTTTGCGGCAGAAGTCCGCCACGGTCTTTTCCGGCAGGCCTTCCGCCCGCAGCAGGCGTTCCAGCACCGGGCGGGTGCGCGCCTCCGTGTCCAGCAGGTCCCCCCGCAGCCGGCGGGACAGACTGCCTTCTTCCAGGTCATTTTGTCTATAGTATACACCCGGCAGCGCATAAATGGCAGGGCGAATTTGTGAAAAAAGGGAAAATTCCAGGTTGAACAGCACGTCCTCGTTCACCGCCAGGGTCTCGTCGAACCGCAAAGGGCCCAGGGCCGCGGCGGAAAACACCTTGGAATAGGGGGCGGCCAGATACCCGCTCTCAAACAGCAGGGGGTCCAGGGCGGGGCCGGTGTCTTTCAGGCGTTCATACACCCCCGGCGCCAGGGGGCAGGGGGCGGGGCCGCTGGCCCGCTCCATGCCGAACAGCACCAGGGCGGGCCGGGCGGCCAGGGCGGGCGGCAGCGCCTGCCACAGCCCGGGCAGCAGCTGGTCGTCCGCGTCCACAAACAGGATCCATTCCCCGGCAGCGGCCTCCAGCCCGGTGTTCCGGGCGGCGGAAGCCCCGCCGTTTTCCCGGTGCAGGGCGGTGATGCGCCGGTCCTCCCCGGCCAGGGCGTCGCACAGGGCGGGGGTGGCATCGGGGCTGCCGTCATCCACCAGCAGCAGCTGCAGGTTTTGCGGCGCGCCGTCCAGCACGCTGTCCACCGCACGGCGCAGGGTGGCCGCGCAGCGGTAGCAGGGGATGATGACGGTGATGGGCGGCAGGCTCATAGGCTTTCCTCCCCGGTGATGGTCCGGTAGATGGCCAGCAGGGTCCCGGCGTTGGCGGCGGGGTCATGGGTGGCCAGGGCGCGGCGGCGGGCGGCCTGCCCCAGGGCGGCGGCCCGGCCGGGGTCCGAAAGCAGGGCGGCCAGGGCGTTGGAAAGGTTCTGGGCGTCCCCCGGCGGGCCGTACAGCATCCCTTCCTCCTCGCCCATCATGCTGGGGATGCCCCCGGCCCGGGCGGCGGCGCAGGGCAGCCCCAGGAGCATGGCTTCGCCCAGGCTGTTGGGGCTGTTCTCACAGTAGGAGGGCAGCACAAAGACATCGGCATCCAGATAGGCCTGCCGCATTTCCGCCTCCTGCAGGGGGCCGGTGTACTGTACATGGTGCTGCAGGCCGTTTTCCTTGATGAGCCGTGCGCACCAGGTCTGGTAGGGGAACATGGCCTCGATGACCGGGCGCAGCAGCGCCCCCTTGTCCAGGGGGCCCCATCCCGCCACCCGCAGCACCAGCCCGGGCCAGCGCCTGAGCAGCGCGGGCAGGGCCAGCAGCAGGGTGTGCAGGTTTTTCAGGGGGTAGTTGCCCTGGGTCAGAAGCAGCACCGGCGCGGTGCCGAAGGTCCGGGGCTGCCACAGGGGCTCGGTGTAAAAGGCGGGGCGCAGGGTCTCGTTGCAGGCAAAGTACCGGGCATCCGGGGCCAGGTCGGCCATGGCAGCCCGGTCAAACCCGGTGCGGCCGGTCACATACCGGGCCTGCCGCAAAAGGTCGGCCTCCGCCCGGGCCAGCCCGTCGAACCGGGCCTGCATCTTGTCCAGCAGCGCCCCCGGCACCGCCCGGTCGATGAGCTTCTGCACCGGCCCGGAATGGAGATACCGGGCGGGCACGCCGTCGCACAGATGGGCCGCGCAGTCCCGCATGACCCCCTGGATGCCCACCAGGGCCGGGATACCCAGCCCCAGGGCCGCCTGGTGCATGGCCGCGGCGGCGGGGTACTCGGTGCCCCAGATGTGGACCAGGTCGGGCTTTTCCGCCCGCAGCAGCATGGCAAAGGTATCCCGCTCCCCGTCGGGCAGGATGCGGTACCGCACCCCGCCCTTGCCCCCGGTCAGGGCGGTCTTGGCGCGGCTGTCCACGCTGCAGACGGTGAGGAAGGGGGCGTCCGGCCGGTTGGTCAGGGCATGCAGCTGCCCGGTCAGCCAGCCGCCGCTGACCTCCCCGGCCCGCAGGCCGCAGGCTTCGGCCGCCGCCGGGATGGTGATGCTCACCAGCCACAGTACCTTCATAGGGACTCTCCTTTCGCGGCCGGTGCGGCGTGCTGCAAAAACTGCCGTGCCACACAGGCGGGGGTGTATTCGGGAAAACAGGCTTCCGCTGTTTCAAAAGGCAGGGTGCGTCCGGCGTTTTCCGCCAGCCAGCGGCCCAGGGCGGGGGTGTCGGCCGCCTCCCGCCACACAAAGGCCAGGGGCCACCGGGCCAGATAGGGCAGGGCCGCGTCCCGGGGCCCCGCCGCCAGATGCAGCACCGGCTTGCCCGCCGCAAACACCTCAAAGAGTTTGCTGGGCAGCTGGTTGGACGCCGTGTTGCCGATGCTGATGAGCACCCCCGCCCGCCGTTCCAGGGCGGCGGCCTGCTGGTGGGGTACGGGACCCAGGATCTTCAGCCGGTCCCCCAGGGCGGCCTGGGCTTGGGCCCGCTGGGGGCCGAAAGCCTCCCACCCGCCCCCGGCCATGACCAGGGTCAGCCGGCTGTCCAGCCGGGGAAACAGCTTCAGCAGGGCGTCCGGGGTGCGCAGCCCGGGGTAAAGGGTGCCGCAGAAGGCACACAAGGTGGGGTCCGGGGCCTCCCGGGGCAGGGGCACCAGGCTGGGAAAACCCAGCTCCGACACCCTGCCCGCGCAGGGTTCCAGCGGCCCGCCCGGGGCATAGTCCGGGGCGGCCTGGGCGGTGATGTAGGTGTGGTCCAGGGCCTGCAGCAGCGCCCGCTCCCGGTCGTAGCCGCCGGGGGCATGGTAGCTCTCGTTGGCGGCGTAGGGGTCCATCTGCCACAAAAGCTTCCGGGCCCCGGGCAGGGCGGCCCCTTCCAACGCGAAGGCGGCCCGGTAGGGGGCGGCCACGGCGCAGACGGCGTCATAGGGCCGCTGCCGGTGCAGCGCCTCCATGGCCTTGCGGGCGGCGGTCACCCGCCGGGGGGCGTGCAGGGCAAACTGGCGCACCGCCGCCCCCACCGCCGCCGGATGGGCGGCCAGACGCAGCAGCCGCAGGGGCACGGGGGTGCCCCCGGCGGCGCCGTTTTCCAGGGCCCGGTTCATGGCGGCCTCGTCGGCAAAGGGCAGGTCGTGGGTCACACAGCCCGTCACGGCGGGCGGGGCGTGGGTGCCGTCCCACAGTTCCAGGAGCTCCACTTCATGGCCCAAAGCGGACAAAGCCTCCGCCAGCCGCCGGCCCAGACGGGGGTTGGCGGCCGCGGGGGCTTCCACACTGTCAAACACAAACAGGATGCGCATGGCGGGCCCCTTTCAGCGTCGGTCTTTCAGCAGGCGGCGGCAGACCGCGGCCCACAGCACGGTGCAGTGGACGGTGGCAAAGGCCGAGACCCGGATGGACAAAGGCAGCCGGGGGTTGCGGCCCAGCCGCTTGTCCTCCAGCCCTGCCCGGATGCCCACGCACAGCTCTCCCAGCTGGATGCGGTAGCGGTCGGCGTCCTCCCGGCGCAGGATCATGCTGGCCAGATAGACCAGCTTTTCATAGTAGAAGGCATCCGCCGATTCCTGCATTTCGGGGGCGGCGTGCTGGCGGATGTAGATGGCCGCCCGACGCTGTTCGTCGATGCTGGCGGGGGCCAGCGGCCGGTGACTGGCCGAAGCGGCGTGCTGCCGGTAATGGTAGCCGTCGAAATCCACAAAGGCGCAGCCCTCGATCTTGTTGAACACCTGCCAGTTGGCCATCAGGTCCTCGTTGAAGGCAAAGCCGTTGTCAAAGTCGGCGGGGTCCAGGATGCGGGCGGCATACACCTTGTTGCACAGGCTGAAATCCACCCGATGGTCGTGGAGCAGGGCGTCCAGGTGGTCGGGGGCCATCATCCGCTGGGCCTCCTCCGGCACGGGGGCGTCGGCGGGCGGGGCGTCGGTGAAGCTGTCGTACCGGCAGCAGGCGGCGGGCAGGCCGCTGGACCGGGCCGCCCCGATGAGGGTGCGCAGGAATTCCGGGTGGTAGAGGTCGTCGGCGTCGCAGAAAGCCACCCAGCTGACCCCGTCGGCCCGGGCGGCGCGGACCCCGGCGGTGCGGGCCGCCGACACCCCGCACTGGGCCTGGTGCAGCACAAAAAACCGGTCGTCCCCGGCGGCAGCCTGCTCACACAGGGCGCCGGAACCGTCGGTGGAGCCGTCGTCCACCAGGTAGCACCGGAAATCCGGCATGGTCTGGGCGGCGATGGCGGCAATACAGACGGGCAGATAGGCGGCGGCGTTGTACACCGGCACCACCACGGCGGCCAGGGCCGCCCCGGCGCTCATCCCTGCACCTCCTGATAGCGGCGCAGATAGAATTCCTGCAAAATGCGGGCGCTGGTATGTATGTCGAACCCGGCGTCCATGGCCTGCTGCTGGGCGTGGGGGTTGCGGGTCAGGTCACTGTAATGGATGGCGTGGGCCCAGATGTCCGGGGACTTCAGGGGCAGGAAGGTCACGTTGGAGGCAAAGGCCGCCCCCCGGTCCACCGTGTCGGACACAAAGCAGGGCAGGCCCGCGGCCTGGGCTTCCACCAGCACCACCGGCAGCCCCTCGAACAGGCTGGGCAGCAAAAAGGCGTCCATGGCGGCGTAGAAGGCCTGCACATTGGTGCGCACCCCCGCAAAGATCACCCTGTCCGCCACCCCCAGGGCTTTGGCCAGCTCCTTGATCTCCCCTTCCAGGGCGCCGCCGCCCAGCAGCAGCAGGCGGGCGTTGGGCTGCTTGGGCAGCAGCGCCGCAAAGATGCGCAGCAGCCCCGCATGGTTCTTCTGGGCGGAGAACCGGCCCACATGCCCCAGCAGCAGCTCGTCCTCCCGCACCCCCAGGTGTTCCCGCAGCTTTTGTCGGGCGTCGGGGGCGGGGTGGGCAAACCGGTCGGTGTCCACCCCGTTGGGCAGCACGGTGAAGGGGCTGGACCCGAACAGCATCTCCCCGGCCTTGCGGCTGCAGGCAAAGCGGTCGGTCAGGTCCTTGTTGAACCGGGCGCTCATCAGCTTGTCCAGCCGGCCCACCAGGTTGGGCTCGTAGGCGGTGTTGTGGCTGTGGCCCACCCGCACCGGCACCCCGCGGCGGCGGGCGGCGGCGTTGTAGAACATGCCGAAGCCGCTGTAATGGCCGTGGATGATGCGGTATTCCGGATGGGCGGCAAAAAAGGCGTCCAGCTGGTGCAGATACCGGGGCAGGTTGTTGTCCTGCCGGACGGTCAGCTTGGTGATCTGCCCGCCCAGGGCCTGGATCTCATAGTCGTACAGACAGGGCTTGTCGTAATGGTACAGAAAATCAAACTGCACCAGGTCGCGGTCGATGGCACGGTAGACGTTCATCACAAAGGTCTCCATGCCGCCGGCGTCCATGGCCGGCATCACCTGCAAAACACGGATCGGCGCCATGCTTCGCCTCCTTCATTCAGTCTTCTTCTTCCAGCTGGCGGCGGCATTCCCGCAGCCGGGCCCGGGTCTCGTCGGGCAGGGTGGGATATTCGTGGCAGCTCTGGCGCAGGGCGTCGGCCACCAGCTCGCTGACCAGATACCGGGTATACCATTTCTGGTCGGCGGGGATCACATACCAGGGACAGTCCGGGGTGGCGGTGGCGGTGATGACCTTCCCGATGACCTGGGCGTACTCGTCAAACAGCGCCCGCTCCTTCAGGTCGGATTCGGAGAACTTCCAGTTCTTGGCCGGGGTCTCGATGCGTTCCAGGAACCGCTCCTTCTGCTTCTCCTTGGATACGTTGAGGAAGATCTTCAGCACCCGGTATCCGTTCTCGTACAGATACCGCTCATAGTCCCGGATCTGGCGGTACCGGCGGCGGAAAAATTCCCGCTGGCCCGCCTCGGTGGTGCGGGGCGGCATGCGGTAGGTCTTCTGCAGGTCGTGGACCTGCACCACCAGCACGTCCTCGTAGTAGCTGCGGTTGAAGATGGCAATGCCGCCCCGGGGCGGCAGCGCCCGGTTGGCCCGCCACAGGAAATCGTGGGCCAGCTCCTCCGCCGAAGGCTGCTTGAAGCTGTGCACCGTCACCCCCTGGGGGTTCAGCCCGCCCATCACATGCTTCACGGTGCTGTCCTTGCCGGCGGCGTCCAGGGCCTGCAGAATGATGACCAGGCCCTCCCGCCCGTCGGCGTAAAAGCCGTCCTGCAGCCGGCCCATCTCCTCCAGATTGGCGGCGGTGCGGCTCAGGTATTTGGGTTTGTCCTCCCGGGCGTCTCCCGCGCCGGTGGGCAGGTCGGAAAGGGTGCAGGGCGTCTGCCCGTCAAAACGAAAACGATCGGCCGTCATACGTTTTCCTCCCGTTGGGAAATAGTTAAATCTAGTATACCCGCTTTGCCCCCGTTTCGCAAGGCGGCTGCGGCTCAGAACACCGTCTGCACCAGTACCATATAAAAGGCGGTGCCGCCCACGATGCTCAGCAGGGAATTGCGCTTCCACAGATAGCTGGCCACCACCAGGGCCCCCGCCAGCAGCTGGGGCACAAAGCCCCCCGCCCCGGCAAAGGAGAGGTCCTTGAGCCCGTACACCACCAGCATGCCCACGGTGGCGCAGGGAAATACCCGGCCCAGGTACACCGCCAGCCTGGGGGTGCGCCGCCCGCCCAGCAAAAGGAAGGGGGCAAACCGCAGGGCGGCGGTGACCAGGGCCATGACGGCCACCGCCGCTGCCAGATACAACGGGTCATTCATCCGGGGTCACCTCCTTCCGGGTGTCCTGTTTCTGCCCCAGGCTCCCCGCCAGCAGCAGGGCGGTGATGCCCGCCATGGCCGGGAGCAGGAACCGGTCGGGGCCGAAGACCGCCAGACACACCGCCGACACCCCCGCCCCGCACAAAGCGGGGAAATGGGTCTTGCTGTGCAGCCACTGGTCGGTGAAAACGGTGAGGAAGAGGGCGGTCAGGGCAAAGTCCACCCCCTGGGTGGAAAAGGGGACCACCTCCCCCAGCAGGGCCCCGGCCACGCTGCCCGCCACCCAGTACAGCTGGTCAAACAGGGACAGGAGCAGGCATTCCCGCACGCTGCGTCGGCCGTCGCACACCAGGGAATAGGTCTCGTCGGTGAGGGCGAAGATCAGGTAGGGCTTGGCCGCTCCGGCCTTGCGGTAGGGTTCCAGCATGGAGATGCCGTAAAACAGATGTCGGGCGTTGACCATCAGGGTGGTCAGGGCCAGGGTGACCAGACTGGCCCCGCCGCTGAGCAGCCCCACCGCCGCGTACTGCATCGACCCGGCGTAAACGAACACACTCATGGCCAGGGCCCAGAAGGGGCTGTAGCCGGCGGCTTTCATCATCATGCCGAACCCGGCGCCCAGCACCAGGTATCCCGCCAGCACCGGCAGGCTGCTTTTGAAGGCGTTTCGGACGGTTTGCAAGGGACATCCACGCTCCTTTTATCCAACAGAATTCCGCACCCCGGGCGGGGGCTGTCCGCCCCGCCAAAAGGCGGCGGTGTTTTTTGGCCAGCCTGCATATTGCGGCGGCAGGCCGGGCCGCGGTATACTGAAACCGGATATACTCGCAGTTTCGTGCAAAATGAGGAGGTGCACCCCATGAAACACATCCCCGTTCCCGCCGCGGCCCTGCTGCTTACGGTGTGCCTGCTTCTGGGCGGCTGTTCCCGGCATGACAGCGCCGCCGCGGCCGAGGTGCTGGCGGCGCTGTCCGCCACCGCCGCCCTGCCCGACTACGCCGTGGTGGCCGACACAAAAATGACGGTGGAAGGGGAAAATACCCCCGCCGACGGCCTGAGCATGACCCAGCGCATGTGGCGCACCGGGGACGATGCCATGCAGAAGATGACCACCTACGACGTGAACGGGGAACCGCTGTTTGAGAACGGCTCCGCCCTCATCGACGGGGTGTACTACTGGTTTGACGGCGAAAGCTGGTCCCGGGACGACACCGGCATCGCGGCGGCGGCCAACCTGACCTGGATGCCCCTGGTCAGCTGGCCGGAGGAGGAGAAGGACGTGACCGTGACCCGATCCGACGGGGTGTACACGGTGGAAATCGGGGAAGGGGCCTTCCCCGCCATGATCGAGGAGCAGCTGGCGGCCATGGAGGCGGAGGAACAGGCCCTCATCGACCGGGGTCTGGCCAGCGACGCCCAGGAGCGCCGGCAGGCCCGGGAAAGTGCCGCCCGGGCGCAGTATGAGGAACTGCGCTACACCATTGAGGTGGAGGACGGTCTGGCTGTGTCCTGCACCACCTATTCCCGGGTGCGGCAGCCCGCCGCCGGACAGGACACCGCCGAAGACGCCGCCATGCCGGTGAGCGAGATTACCTATACCTGGCGCCTTACCGGCACCGACGCCGCCGCCATTGCCGACATCATCGGGGAAGCCGCCGCCTGACACCCCGGCGCCGCTTGCACAAAAGGCCCCCGGCCGCAAGCCGGGAGCCTTTGGGTCAGTTTTCTTTGTGTTGGGGATTCTTGGGGTCGGCGGCGTCCTCACAGCGATGGCGGCAGGCGGCGCAGTTGCCGCCGCAGCCCCCGTGCCAGCCGCCTTCCTGGTTGGAGATGAAAACGATGGCCACGGCCAGCACCACGAACACCAGGATCAGGATCACAAAACCCGGCATGGACAAAAGACCTCCTTGCGTTTGCTGTCCCCAACAGTATACCACAGCCCGCGCCCGAAAAAAAGCCCGGGGAAGGAAAAGCGCGGCTGCAGGCGGAAAATTCTTTTGGCACATCTTGACGGTTGCACGCTGAGAAGTATAGTATTATAGTGTATATGCGAATACGTCGTATTCGCCAGTTTACAGGTTGGTGAGAAAAAAATGAATTATTCGTGGCAAAGACAACTGATCATCGAGACGATCCAGAAGACCAGGGAGCACATGACCGCCGCCCAGATCTACCAGCTCACGCGGAAAAACTGTCCGCACCTGAGCCTGGGCACGGTGTACCGCAACCTGAACCTGCTGGTGGAGACCGGCAAGCTGCGGCGCATCGGGGTCCCGGGGGAAGCGGATCGCTTTGACTGGGAACTGACCGAGCACCAGCACCTGTACTGCCGCAAGTGCAAGCGGGTGAGCAACCTGCCGGTATCCACCGACAAACTCAGTGAGCTGGTGGCGTCCTGCCCGGGCATCAAGGCGGAAAGTTTCAACTTCATCGTGACCGGACTGTGCGCGGAATGCGCCGGCAACTGAGACCCGCTCCTGCCGGAGAAGAGAAGGCCGTTTTTGGCGTCCCAGCGCCGGAAACAGCTTTTTTATTTGGCTCTTGCCAGAACCGGCAAAACGTGGTAGTCTGTAAGGAATCCGCGGGGGGCGGTTTTAGCCGCATCTTTGCCCGGGGTATGCTATAATAGCATCGGCGGCCTGCGGGCCACAGAAAGGGAGGAAGGCACCTATGTTCAATCCCCGCGCCGTGGTGCGGGACGCGGCCGTCACCCTGCTGATCCTGGCGGGGGCCCTGGCCGGATGCTGGCTGCTCCAGCAGACCACCCCGTCCCAGACCCTGGTGCCGGCCATCTTCGTGCTGGCGGTGGACCTGATCGCCCTGGTCACCGACGGTTATACCTACGGCATCGCCGCCTCCCTCATCAGCGTGCTGGCGGTGAACTATGTGTTTACCGCCCCGTATTTTGTCTTCAACTTCACCGTGCCGGAAAACATCCTCTCCACCGCCATCATGCTGGCGGTGACCATCATCACCAGCACCCTGACCACCCAGCGCAAGCGCCAGGACCAGGTGCGCAGCGAGACCGCCCGGGAATCCATGCGGGCCAACCTGTTAAGGGCCATCTCCCACGACCTGCGCACCCCCCTGACCACCATCTACGGTTCCTGTTCCGCCATCATCGAAAACTATGACCGCCTGCCCAAGGCCCAGCAGATCAAGCTGCTGGGGGAGGTGCGGGAGGAGGCGGACTGGCTCATCCGGATGGTGGAAAACCTGCTCTCGGTCACCCGCATCGACGGGGGCAAGGTGCGCATCGTCAAGACCCCCACCGTGCTGGAGGAACTCATCGACAGCGTGCTCATCAAGTTCCGCAAGCGGTACCCGGGCCAGCCGGTGCAGGTGGACATCCCGGAGGATTTCCTCAGCATCCCCATGGACGCGGTGCTCATCGAGCAGGTCATCATCAATCTGCTGGAAAACGCGGTGCAGCACGCCGCGGGCATGACCGAGCTGGGACTGCGGGTCTATTGCAAGGACGGCAAGGCGGTGTTTGAGGTGGCGGACAACGGCTGCGGCATTCCCCGGGACCGGCTGGACAGCCTGTTCGACGGGCGGATGGACGGGGCCGACGGCCACAAGAATATGGGCATCGGGCTTTCGGTGTGCGCCACCATCATCCGGGCCCACGGGGGCACCATCACCGGGGGCAACCGCCCCCAGGGCGGCGCGGTCTTCCGCTTTGCCCTGGACCTGGACCCCGACGCCGATCCCGCCGAGAAGGAGGCCTGACCCGTGAGCAACAACAAATACAAGGTCCTCATCATTGACGATGAGGCCAACATCCGCAGTTTCATGGGCGCCATTCTGGAAAGCAACGGCTACCAGGTGCTCACCGCCGCCACCTGCGCCCAGGGGAAGATGATGTTCTCCTCCCACTGTCCGGACCTGGTGCTGCTGGACCTGGGCCTGCCCGACGCCGACGGCACCGACTTCATCCGCACCGTGCGGGCGGCGGGGGGCGCGGCGCCCATCCTGGTGCTCAGCGCCCGCAGCGACGAGCGGGACAAGGTCCAGGCCCTGGACCTGGGCGCCAACGACTACATCACCAAGCCCTTCGGCACCGGGGAACTGCTGGCCCGGGTGCGGGCGGCCCTGCGGGACCGCCGTCCCGGCCCTGCCGCCCCCGGGGAGTGCTTCCAGGTGCGGGGGCTGCGCATCGACTACGACGCCCGGGACGTGAGCCTGGACGGGGCGGCGGTGCGCCTGACCCAGACCGAATACAACATTGTGGCCCTGCTGGCCCAGCACGCCGGAAAGGTGATGACCTATTCCGCCATCATCCAGGGTGTGTGGGGCACGGCGGACGCCGGCAGCGTGAAAAAGCTGCAGGTGAACATGGCCAACATCCGCAAAAAGCTGGGGGCCCGCCCCGGCGAAAACCCCTACATTGCCAATGAACTGGGCGTCGGGTACCGCATGTACGGCGAATGACCCCCGCCCGCCAAGGGAGACTGTAAACACATGACCAAGATCATCAAACATCTGACCCCGCCGCGGATCATTGCCCTGGGCTTTGCCCTGGCCATCCTGCTGGGGTCGCTGCTGCTCATGCTGCCCTGCAGCGTGCGCCCCGGGGTGGACTTACAGTACATCGACGCGCTGTATACCTCCACCAGTGCTGTCTGCGTCACCGGCCTGATCGCGGTGGATGCCGGCGACACCTTCACCCCGGTGGGGCAGTTCATCCTGGGTGCGCTGATCCAGATCGGCGGCCTGGGTGTCACCGCCGTGGGCGCCGGCATCATCCTGCTGATGGGCCGGCGGGTCAACCTGCGCGGGCGCAACCTGGTGCGGGAGGCCATGAACCTGGACTCCGGCCGGGGGGTCGTGCAGTTCGTGCGCAGCATCTTTGCGACCACCCTGCTGTTTGAAGGGCTGGGCGCGCTGCTGAGCCTGATCTCCTTCGCCCGCACCCGCCCGATGCCCGAGGCTATCGGCATCAGCATCTTCCATTCGGTGGCCGCCTTCAACAACTCGGGCTTTGACATCCTGGGCGGCGGCAAGAACCTGATCCCCTACCAGCAGGACGTGCTGCTCAACCTGGTGACCTGCGCGCTGATCATCTTCGGCGGCATCGGTTTCCTGGTCATCCGGGAGATGTGGTCCGTGCGGTTCCGCTGGAAAAAGTTTTCGATGCACACCAAGGTGGTGCTGACCACCACCGCCTTCCTGCTCATCGTCGGCACGCTGCTGCTCAAAGCCACCGAGGACATCACCTGGCTGGGGGCGTTCTTCCACAGCGTGTCCGCCCGTACCGCCGGCTTTTCCACCTACCCGCTGGGGCAGTTTTCCACGGCGGGCCTGCTGGTGCTGATCGTGCTGATGTTCGTGGGCGCCTCGCCGGGGTCCACCGGCGGCGGTATCAAGACCACCACCTTCTTCACCTTGATGCAGGGCATCAAGTCCGCCGCCACCAACCGCAGCGAGAAGGCTTTCCACTACGCCATCCCCCGGGACAGCTTCCGCAAGGCGGCGGTCATCACCCTGCTGGCGCTGGGCGTGGTGGTCACCGGCACCTACCTGATGACCGTCTTTGAGCCCCAGCTGGAACTGCGGGACATCCTGTTCGAGGTGGTCAGCGCCTTCGGCAC
>CALXHN010000028.1 GCA_944388105.1 uncultured Gemmiger sp.
TGCGCGGTACAGGACTCGAACCTGTGACCTCCTGCACGTCAAGCAGATGCTCTACCAGCTGAGCTAACCGCGCATGTCGACTTGCGACTCGTATACTATACCAAACCTTGCGGAAAAAATCAAGCCCTTTTTTCAAAAAAATCCGAAAATTCTGTAAAACCTCTGCGCTTTGTGGGAAAATAAACGGTGCAGCGCGCCTTTGAAACGGCGGGGCGGCGGGCAAAATCTTGCCGCAGCAGCGTTTTTGTGGTATACTGTTACGGTTAAAATGGAGAGGTGTAACGAAATGCGAGTTTTGGGCATCGACCCCGGCTATGCCATTGTGGGCTGGGGGGTCGTGGAATATGTGGGCAACCGGTTTGCCCCGGTGGGATACGGCGCGGTCATGACCGACAAGGATACCCCCTTTGAGCATCGCCTGCAGGAGGTGTACGAGGGCATCCTGGACGTGTGCAGGCGGTACCAGCCCGAAGCCATCTCGCTGGAAAAGCTCTTCTACCAGCACAACCAGACCACCGTCATCGGGGTGGCGGAAGCCCGCGGGGTCATCCTGCTGGCCGCCGCCCAGTGCGGCATCCCCATTTATGAATACACCCCCATGCAGGTCAAGCAGGCGGTGACCGGCTACGGCAAGGCGGTGAAAAAGCAGATCCAGGAGATGACCCGGATGCTCTTGCACCTGCCCGAGATCCCCAAGCCTGACGACACCGCCGACGCCCTGGCCATGGCGGTGGCCCACTGCCATTGCAGCCGCAGCCGCCTGATGGGCACCCAGCCCCGCTGATTGGCGTTCACCGCCGTAATATAGAGAAGAAAAGGGAAGCACCATGATCTATTGTCTTACCGGAAAAGTTCTGAAAAAGACCCTGGATACCGTCGTCATCAGCTGCGCGGGGGTAGGGTATCTGGCCCAGGTGCCCCTGTCCACCGCCGAAGCCCTGCCCGCCCCGGGCAAGGAGGCCACCCTGTACACCGTCATGTCGGTGAGCGAGAACGACGTGTCCCTCTACGGCTTTGCCACCGAGGACCAGCGTGCCTGCTTCAAGATGCTCACCGGGGTGTCCGGCGTGGGGCCCAAGGCGGCGCTGGCCATCCTGTCGGTGATGAGCCCGGAAAAGGTGGCCCTGGCGGCCTCCTCCGGGGACCACAAGGCCTTCACCGCCGCCAACGGCGTGGGCCCCAAGCTGGCCCAGCGCATCGCCCTGGAACTGAAGGACAAGGTGGGCAAGGGTCTGGCCGCCGGCACCGGTTTTGCGGGCAATGTGTCCGCCGCCCCGGCGCCCCAGAGTGCCCCTGCCCAGGCGGTGGCCGCCCTGGTCAGCCTGGGGTACAGCACCTCCGACGCGGCCGCCGCCGTGGCCCGGGTGGACGATACCCTGCCGGTGCAGGACATCATCAAGATCGCACTGCGCGGGCTGTCCCGCGCCTGAATCCCTGAAAGGAAGGTACCATGGCACAGAATCAGGAATACACCGTCGATCCCAGCCGTCTGGTCAGCCCGGACCTGGGTCCGGCGGAAGTGGAAGAAAACAGCCTGCGCCCCAAGACCCTGGACGACTACATCGGCCAGGACAAGGCCAAGAGCAACCTGCGCATCTATCTGCGGGCGGCCCAGCAGCGGGGCGAAGCGATGGACCATATCCTGCTGTACGGCCCTCCCGGCCTGGGCAAGACCACCCTGGCGGGCATCGTGGCCCAGGAGATGGGGGTCCAGGTGCGCATCACCTCCGGCCCGGCCATCGAAAAGCCCGGGGACCTGGCCGCCCTGCTCACCAACCTGCAGGAGGGGGACATCCTCTTTATTGACGAGATCCACCGTCTGTCCCGCCAGGTGGAGGAGGTTTTGTACCCCGCTCTGGAGGACTACGCCCTGGACATCATGATCGGCAAGGGCCCCAGTGCCCAGAGCATCCGCATCAACCTGCCCCACTTCACCCTCATCGGGGCCACCACCCGGGCGGGGCAGCTCACCGGCCCTTTGCGGGACCGGTTCGGCATCCTGCTCAAGCTGGAACCCTACAGCCCGGACGAGCTGGCCCGGATCATCACCCGCAGCGCCGGCATCCTGGGCATCCCCATCGACCACGACGGCGCCCTGGAACTGGCCCGGTGCAGCCGGGGCACCCCCCGTATCGCCAACCGGCTGCTCAAGCGGGTGCGGGACTTTGCCACCGTCCAGGGGGACGGCGCCATCGACGGCCCCACCGCCGTGGCGGCCCGCAAACAGATGGACATTGACGAGATGGGCCTGGACGAGCTGGACCGGGGGGTCCTGCGGGCCATTATCGAACTGTACGGCGGCGGGCCGGTGGGTCTGGAGACCCTGGCCGCCGCCCTGGGGGAGGAGAGCGTCACCCTGGAGGACATCTGCGAACCCTACCTGATGCAGCTGGGCTATCTGACCCGCACCCCCCGGGGGCGCTGCGTCACCCGTCTGGCTTATGAACATCTGCATCTGCCGGTGCCCCGCCGCCTGCGCGAGGAGGACGAGGACGACGGCCAGCAGAGTATGTACTGATATTGTGACCCTTACACGCCCGAAAGGAGCCTTGAATCTATGCGCTGTGCCGATACCTGGCAGGACTACGAACTCATCGACGCCACCGGCCACAACCGGCTGGAACGCTGGGGCAAGACCCTGCTCATCCGTCCCGACCCCCAGGTCATCTGGAAAAACCAGCCCGTCAGCCCGCTGTGGAACCGGGCGGACGCCGTCTATCACCGCTCGGCCAAGGGGGGCGGCAGCTGGGAACAGCACCGCAAGCTGCCCCAGCGCTGGCAGATCGGCTGGCAGGGGCTCACCCTCATCGTCAGCCCCACCGGCTTCAAGCACACCGGCGTTTTCCCCGAACAGGCGGTGAACTGGGCCTGGTATCAGGCGAAAATTGCCGCCGCCCGTCGTCCTATCAAAGTGCTGAACCTTTTTGGCTACACCGGCGGCGCCACCCTGGCCTGTCTGGCCGCCGGAGCTTCGGTCACCCATGTGGACGCCTCCAAGGGGATGGTGGCCTGGGCCCGGGAGAACGCCGCCGCCAGCAATCTGGCCGACAAGCCCTGCCGCTGGATCGTGGATGACTGCGCCAAGTTCGTGGCCCGGGAGATCCGCCGGGGCAGCCGGTACGACGGCGTCATCATGGACCCGCCCAGCTACGGCCGGGGGCCCGGGGGCGAGATCTGGAAGCTGGAAGACAACGTCTACGACCTCATCACCCTGACCCAGCAGGTCCTCTCCGACGACCCGCTCTTCTTTGCCATCAACTCCTACACCGAGGGCCTGAGCCCCGCGGTGATGGAATACGTTCTGAAAACCAACCTCTGCCCCGTCAAGGGCGGCAGGACCTGGTGTGATGAGATCGGCCTGCCGGTCTCGGCCACCGGGGGTGTGGTGCCCTGCGGCGCCACCGCCGTGTGGGAACAGGAATAAAAAGGGGGAAATCTGTCATGGAACCCATGCTCAAAGCCCAGGATGTGCGCTTCCGCTATGACCCCGAACGCCCGGACTACGCCGTGGACGGCGTCAGCCTGGAAGTGAAGCGCGGCGAGTTCGTCGCCGTGCTGGGGGGCAACGGCAGCGGCAAAAGCACCCTGGCCAAACATTTCAACGCCATTCTGCTGCCCGAGACCGGCACCGTGCTGGTGGAGGGCATTGATACCCGCACCGAGGAAAAACTCTACGACATCCGCCAGAAGGCGGGCATGGTGTTCCAGAATCCGGACAACCAGATCGTGGCCACCATCGTGGAGGAGGACGTGGCCTTCGCCCTGGAAAACCTGGGCGTGCCCAGTGAGCAGATCCGCACCCGGGTGGATGAGGCCATGAAGATGACCGGCATCTATGAATACCGGGAAAAGGCCCCCTACAAGCTGTCCGGCGGCCAGAAACAGCGGGTGGCCATCGCGGGCGTCATCGCCATGCGGCCGGACTGCCTGATCCTGGACGAAGCCACCGCCATGCTGGACCCCCGGGGACGGGCCGCCGTCATGAACACCATCCACAGCCTGCGGGCGGCGGGCATCACCATCGTGTCCATCACCCATTATATGGAGGAGGCCGCCCAGGCCGACCGGGTCCTGGTCATGAGCCGGGGCCGCATCGTCATGGAAGGCACCCCCGAGGAAGTGTTCAGCCAGACCGAGCGCCTCAAGCGCTACCGGCTGGACGTGCCCCAGGCCGCGGAACTGCGGGATGAGCTGGCGGCAGCCGGACTGCCCATGCCCGCCAACGTCATCACCCCCGAAGCCTGCGCCCGGGCCCTGTACGACCTGCTTCGCTGAACAAACGGCACCACGCCGCAGAATCTGAATGACCGCAGCTTCACCGGCAAAGGCCGGGCGGCATGCGGAAGGAAGGGAAACGAACGTGTCTGAAATCATTCGCTGTGAACATCTGCGCTATGTATACAACGCCGGACTGCCCGACGAGACCGCCGCGCTGGACGATGTGAGCTTCTCCATTGAGGAGGGGGACTTCATCGGCATCATCGGCTCCACCGGCAGCGGCAAATCCACCCTCATCAGCCATTTCAACGGGCTGAACCGCCCCACCTCCGGCAAGATCTATGTGGACGGCCGGGACATGTGGGCGGAAGGGGAGGACCTGCGGAGCTTCCGGTTCCTGGTGGGGCTGGTCTTCCAGTACCCCGAATACCAGCTCTTTGAGGAGACCTGTGCCCAGGATATCGCCTACGGCCCCCGCAACATGGGCCTGAGCGAGGAGGAGATCCAGCGCCGGGTCAAGGAGGCCGCCGAATTCACCGGCCTGAGCGAGGACCTGCTCCAGCGCAGCCCCTTTGAGCTCTCCGGCGGCCAGAAGCGCCGGGTGGCCATTGCGGGCGTCATGGCCATGGAGCCCCGCATCCTGGTGCTGGACGAGCCTGCCGCCGGACTGGACCCGGAAGGCCGGGACACCATCCTGGCCCAGATCAAGGCCTACCACAAAAAGACCGGCGTGACGGTGGTGCTGGTCAGCCATTCCATGGAGGACATCGCCAAATACGCCGACAAGGTGCTGGTCATGCACAAGGCCGGGGTGGCCATGTACGACACGGTGGAAAACATCTTTGCCCGGGCGCCGGAACTGCTGGAGCTGGGGCTTTCGGTGCCCCAGGTCACCCAGATCTTCCTGCGCCTGAAGGAGATGGGCCTGGACATCAAGACCGACGTCTACACCATGCCCTATGCCGTCAAGACGGTGCTCAAGGCCTACAACGCCCGCCATCCCGAAAAGCCTCTGCCCATCCCGGCAGAGAAAGGAGGGGAAGACCATGCTTCGTGATATCACCATCGGACAGCACTTCCCCGGCAATTCGGTGCTGCACCGCTGCGACCCCCGCCTGAAACTGGTGGGGACCATCGCCTATATCATCGTGCTGTTTGTGGCCTCCAACCCTCTGGGCATTGCCTTGTCCCTGGCCCTGCTGGCCCTGCTGTACGCCGTAGCCAAGATCCCTTATCGCCTCATTCTCAAGAGCCTGAAGCCCATCGTGCCCATCATCATCTTCACGGCGGTGCTCAACCTCTTCTTCATCACCGGGGACGGGGAACCCCTGGTGCGGCTGTGGGTCTTCTCCATTTATAAGGAGGGCGTGTCCTACGCCATCCTCATGGCGGTGCGTGTGGTGGCTTTGATCGCGGGCACCAGCCTGCTCACCTACACCACCAGCCCCATCGTCCTCACCGACGCCATCGAATCCCTGCTGCGTCCCTTGCAGAAACTGCACTTCCCGGTGCACGAGCTGGCCATGATGATGACCATTGCCCTGCGGTTCATCCCCACCCTCATCGAGGAGACCGAGAAGATCATGAACGCCCAGAAAGCCCGGGGCGCCAAGCTGGACAACGGCAAATTCACCGAGCGCATCCGCGCCCTCATCCCCATCCTGATCCCCCTGTTCATCAGCGCCTTCCGTCGGGCCGACGAGCTGGCCATGGCCATGGAGTGCCGCTGCTACCGCGGGGGCGAAGGCCGCACCCGGCTGAAGGTGCTGCGCTTCGGCAAGCTGGACGTGCAGTGCGCCCTGGCCCTGGCGGTGCTGCTGGGCATCATCCTGTCCACCACCCTGCTGTTCTGAGGAGGGGCCCATGACCGTACTTTTGTGGCTGGCCTACAAGGGCACCCGGTATGCCGGGTTTCAGGTGCAGCCCAACGCCCTGACCGTCTGCCAGGTGCTGCAGGATGCCATGGAGGCGGTGCTGGGTTCCCGCCCCGACGTGAAGGGCTGTTCCCGCACCGACGCCGGCGTCCATGCGCGCCGTTTCGCGCTCAGTTTCCGGTATGATGGGACCGTGCCGCTGCGGCGGCTGCCCCTGGCCCTCAACGCCCACCTGCCCCCGGATGTGCGGGTGATGCAGGCGCAGGCGGTGCCGGAGGACTTCCACGCCCGGTACGCCGCCCACGCCAAGACCTACTGCTACCGCATCCGCAACGGGGCGGTGGACGACCCCTTTGATGGGGAGTACACCCACCGCATCCCCAAGCCCCTGGACGAGGGGGCCATGCAGCAGGCCGCTGCCGGATTTGTGGGGACCCACGATTTCCTGGCCCTGTGCGCCGCCGGGTCCTCGGTGGCCGCCCACGGGGACACGGTGCGCACCATCACCCGGTGTGAGGTGCGCAGGGAAGGGGAGATCCTGACCATCACCGTCACCGCCGACGGGTATCTGTACAACATGGTGCGGATCCTGGCCGGCACCCTTGTGGAGGCGGGCCTGGGCAAGCTGGACCCGGCGGAAGTGCCCGCCATCCTGCAAAGCCGGGACCGCCGCCGTGCCGGACCCACCCTGCCCGCCAAAGGCCTCTGCCTGATGCAGGTGGACTATCCCGGCCTTGTGCCGCAGACCGACGACAAAACGCATCATGCGTGATTTTTTACGAAAGGGGGAGCGCCGATGAGAGCGGAAGACAAGGAACGTCTGGCCCGACGCCAGCGTATGCTGGCACGGGAACGCGGCGAGCCCCTGCCTGAACCGGAGGAGACGGAATCCCGGCCGCCGGAGGAGGAATCCCGCAAGGCGGACAAAAAATCCAGGAAGTCCCGGGACCGCCGGCTCTTCAAGGCCTCTTCCGCCGACAAGTCCCAACCTTCCGTGGGCACAGACACCCCGGCGCAGGCGGATACCGCCGCCCGGACCCGCACGCAGAAAAAGGCGGAACCGGTTTCTGCCGAGGGCGTCCGCGGTCCCCGGCTGGGCAATACCCGCCCGTTCAGCCCCATCCTGCGCCGCCGTGCGCGCCGCCGCCGCATCCTGCTGGTGGTGCTGGTGCTGGCCCTGCTGGTGGGGGCTGCCTGGTTCACCGGGGTGCTGGGGGCGTCCCTGTCCTCCCTGGGCGATACCATGGATTCCATCAGCCTGTATTTCCGGCGCAGCGGCGGATTCCCGGCCGCCACCGGCATTGAGGAACCCACCCGGATCGAGGAACTGGCCGGCGGCTTTGTGGAGCTGGACAAGGAGGACGTGGCCGTCTACTCGGCTTACGGCACCCAGGTCCGCACCCTACAGCCGGGATATGCCCGTCCGGCCCTGGCTGTGGGCAATACCCGGTTCGTGCTGTATGACCGGGCCGGCACCAGCCTGCAGGTGGAAAGCCGTACCCGCACCCTCTACACCAAAACCTTTACCAACGCCATCATGCTGTGTGCCATGTCCCAGAACGGCACCCTGGGGGTGGTGACCGAATCCGAGCGCTATGCGGCGGAACTGCTGGTCTTCAGCCCCACCATGCGCAGCATTTACAGCTGGAAGATGACCCAGGACCAGGGCACGCCGCTGGCCCTGGGCTTTGCCACCGACAACCATCGGTTCGCGGTGGGGACGGTGGCCGCCCGGGACGGCCGGCTGGCCTGCCGCGTCTACCTGATGGACACCGCCAGGAGCGAGACCGGCCCCGCCTATACCGCCGACGAAGGCAGCCTGCTGCTGCAGCTGCACTGGCTGTCCGGCGACCGGGTGCTGGCCATCTTCGATACCTACGCGGTGGTGGTGGATGCCGCCACCGGGCAATCCCTCAGCCGCTATGACTTCGGCGGCGCCAACCTGCAGGGGGCTTCGGTGAACCGCCGGACCACCGCCCTGCTGCTCTCCACCCACAGCGGCAGCCAGCTCATCGTCCTGAATGCCGACCTGCAGGTGGTGGGGCAGGGGGATGCGGGGCAGGCCGAAGGCATTGCCTGCGCCGATACCGCGGTCTATCTGTGGGGTGCGGATACCGTGTACTGCCATGAACTCAGCGGCGCCCTGCGCTGGGGCAAGGCGCTGGATACCCGCCCCCTGGCTGTGCTCAACGCCAGCCAGCCGCTGCTGTTTACCGCGGGCCGGGTGGAGGTGCTTTCCCCCTCCGCCTGACCCTGAGCATATTATACAAAACGTATTATATCTAAAGAGGAACACAAAATGGAATACTCAATCACCGGTCTTTTGTATGACATTCTGTTTGCCGTGGTGCTGATCCTCACCGCCGTCTATGGCTGGAAGCAGGGGTTCGTCTCCTCGCTGACCCTGCTGATCGGCAGTGTGGCGGGCATCTTCGGCGCCGCGTGGGCCGCCCAGACCTTCGGCCCGGTGGTCTACAACAACTATGTGGGCGCCTCCATCGCCGAAAAGGTTTCCGCCACCCTGGCGGAGAGCGGCGGCGATGTGACAGCCGCCGTACAGGGCATGTCCTTCCTGCCGGAAGCTGTGCGCAATGCCCTGCTGAACACCGTGGCCGAGATCACCGGCGAAGCCACCCCCCGTGTGATGGAGGTGCTGCAGCCCATCATTCTGCCCCTGATCCAGGTCATCATCTTCCTGGTGGTGTGCATCCTCATCCGCTGGCTGTTCCGGGCGCTGGCCTGGGCCCTGCGCGGATGCAACGGCATCCCTCTGGTGGGCGGCCTGAACCGGCTGCTGGGCCTTGTGCTGGGGGCGCTGTCCGGCGCGCTGAACTGCTGGCTGCTCTCTCTGGCACTGTGGCTGCTGAGCATGCTCAGCGACGGGCATATCGAGATCCTGCGCAGCGCCGTGCTGGGTAAAAGTGCCATCTACAGCCTGCTGGCCGGCTTCAATCCCTTTGTCATCCATTACTGAAAAAACAGGGGCGTTCCGGGGAGACCCGTCCCGGAACGCTATGAACAATATCTGAACATTCGCCCCGCGCCCTTGCAAAAGCGGTGCCGCAGGGAGATAATGGTTCTTATAGCGGCCGGTTTTTCCCAGCCGGCCGCACAAGAGAGGTGAGACTATATGTTGTGTGTCCGCTGCAAAAAACGTACCGCAGTGGTTTTTGTACAGCGCATGGAGGGCGGCAAGCCCATCCAGGAAGGCTACTGCCTGACCTGCGCCAGAGAAATGCATATCCAGCCTGTGGATGATCTGATGAAGCGATTCGGCATGTCGGACCAGGACCTGGAAAATATGGAAGAGCGCATGACCAGCTTCCTGGAGGAAGCGGAGCAGTCCGGCGCCATGACCCCCGCAGAATCGGAGGAGGATGAGGAATTCATCCCCGGCGGCAGCCCCGCCTTCCCCTTCGGCTTCGGCGGTTCCACCGAACGTCGGGAGGAGCGCGGCAAGAAGAACGGCAAAAAGGAAAAGCCGCCCCGCCGCAAATACTTGGATACCTACTGCGAAAACCTGACCCAGAAGGCCAAGGAAGGCCGCATCGACCATATCGTGGGCCGTGACCGGGAGATCTACCGGGCGCTGCAGATCCTCTGCCGCCGGCAGAAGAACAACCCCTGCCTCATCGGTGAAGCCGGCGTGGGCAAGACGGCCATTGCCGAAGGCCTTGCCCAGCGTATCGCCGAGGGCAAAGTCCCGGCCCGCCTGCAGGGCAAGGAGATCTACCTGCTGGACCTGACCGCCCTGGTGGCCGGCACCCAGTTCCGGGGCCAGTTCGAACAGCGGGTCAAGGGCCTGCTCGGCGAGATCAAGGCCGCCGGCAACGTCATCCTGTTCATCGACGAGATCCATAACATCGTGGGCGCCGGTGATTCGGACGGCGCCATGAACGCGGCCAACATCATGAAGCCTGCGCTGTCCCGGGGACAGGTGCAGGTCATCGGCGCCACCACCTTCACCGAGTACCGCAAGTATATCGAGAAGGATTCCGCCCTGGAACGCCGCTTCCAGCCCATCAAGGTGGAGGAGCCTTCCATCAACGAATCCATCGAGGTTATCCGCGGGGTGAAGGGCTACTATGAAAAGCATCACTGCGTGCGGGTGCCCGACGCGGTGGTTGCCAGCGTGGTGCAGCTGTCCGAGCGCTACATCACCGACCGCTATCTGCCCGACAAGGCCATCGACCTGCTGGATGAATCCTGCGCCAGCTGCAACCTGCGCCATCCGGAGATCACCGAGCTGTACAAACTGCAGCGGAGCATCGCCGATCTGGAACAGAAGGAGCGGGACCTGGAAAATCCCGACGAGGACAGCGCCGATTCCGCCATCGACTATGAGGAACTGGCCAAGACCAAGACCGAGCTGGCCCGCCAGCGGGAACGTCTGCCCGCCCTGGAACTGCAGGTGGCGGACATCCAGGTGACCCTGGACGATGTGGCCAAGGTGGTGGAGCTGTGGACCGGTATCCCGGCGGTGAAGATCAAGGAAAGCGAATACGGCCGCCTGCAGGGGCTGGAAGATGCCCTCAAGGCCCATGTCATCGGCCAGGACGAGGCCGTGCACAGCGTGGCCCAGGCCGTCAAGCGGGCCCGGGCGGATCTGTCCGGCCGCCATCGTCCGGCCAGCTTCATCTTTGTGGGCCCCACCGGTGTGGGCAAGACCGAACTGGTCAAGCAGCTGGCCAGCCAGCTGTTCGACACGGTGGACCCGCTCATCTCCATCGATATGAGCGAGTATATGGAAAAGCACACCGTCTCCCGCCTGATCGGGTCGCCTCCGGGCTATGTGGGCTACGATGAGGCCGGCCAGCTCACCGAGAAGGTCCGCCGCCGTCCCTACAGCGTGGTGCTCTTCGATGAGATCGAAAAGGCCCACCCGGATGTGATGAACATCCTGCTGCAGATCCTGGACGAGGGCAAGATCAACGACTCCCAGGGCCGGGTGGTGGATTTCTCCAACACGGTCATCTGCATGACCTCCAACGCCGGTTCCACCGACCGTACCGGCGCCACCGGCTTCAACCGCACCGCCGAACAGGCCACCCGGGACAAGAGCATGAAGGCTCTGCAGGAATTCCTGCGTCCCGAATTCCTGGGCCGTGTGGACGAGGTCATCACCTTCCGTCCCCTGGAACAGGCGGATCTGGAAAAGATCGCCGCCCTCATGCTGGAGGAATACCGTCCCGGTCTGGCCGCCCGCGGCCTGAACCTGGAATACAGCCCCGAGGCGCTCACCGCCATCGTCAAGGACACCTCCACCCGGTTCGGCGCCCGGGAACTGCGCCGCACCATCCGCAAGACCCTGGAGGACCCGGTGGCCGAAGCCCTTGTCAACGGTACGCTGCAGGGCAATGCCACCGTCACCCTGGAAGCCGCCGAGGACGGTTCGCCCCGGCTGAAACTGCCGTCCTGAGCGGCGGCCGCAAGGAGGAACGGATGAAACGACATTTGCGGGCCCCGGCGCTGCTGCTGGCGGCGCTGACCCTGGCCGGCTGCACCCGGGGGGAGATCTCTGCCGCCCGGGGTCCCGGCAGCCGCCTGGAACAGGTGCCCGACCTGACCGAGCCGTCCCCCGAACCGGAGGAACAGCAGCCGGCCGCCCCGGCGGCCCCCTGGACCGATGGCCTGACCCCTGCCCAGCAGAAATACGGCAGTGCCGGACTGCTGGCCTGGCCCTGCGTGCTGTACAGCATCTACCTGCAGCAGCCCGAAGGCCCCGGCTGGACCGAGGAGGAGATCGCCCGCAGCCAGGAAACCCTGGCCACGGCGGTGGACTGGATCGGGGAGCAGGCAGGGGAATACAATGTGTCACCCACCCTCTATTACGGCGAGGACCTGCTCTCGGTCATCGACTACGCCCCCGGCTTTGTGGGCGGCGAGGAGTCGGACGAAGGGCAGCAGTTCTACGACGATATGGACGAGGTGTGCGGGTCCCTGCGCACCAACGAGCTGGCCGAGACCTACGGCACCAGCAACATCGGTTTTCTGGTGTTTCTGCCGGTGTCCGGCTGTTCCTTCACCATGGTGCATTACCTGGAGGACGGCGGCTACTATTTCAACGAATACTGCTGCCTGTACAAGGACAATGTGTTTTTTGAGCCCGGAACCTTTGACGGTCCGGCGGTCTATGCCCACGAGATCCTGCATCTTTTCGGGGCCCCCGACCTGTACAGCGGCAGCAATGACCTGTTTGTCAGTGAGGAACTGGTGGACTATGTGGCCGATACCTGGCCGGAGGAGATCATGTACGATACCTACGCGCCGGACGGGTCGCTGGAATACGGGACCATCCACAAGGAGATCGGCCCCCTGACCGCCTACCGCCTGGGTCTGTGCGATGCTTTCCCCGGCATGGACCGGTTCCCGCTGGTCACCCTGGACCCGCCCGGGACCTTCCGCCTGGACGAAAGCACCTCCACCGACCGTTTTGACGAGCAGGACGGGGCGGTGGCCGCATAACAAAGGAGGCAAACCATGGGTGTGCCCGGAACGGGCGCCGTCAAGGAAACGCCCACCCTGCAGCTGCAGGAGGTGCAGGCCGCCGCCGCCGCCGAATGGCGGGTGGGCGACACCCTGCCGCCCCGCCTGTGTGAGGTGTGGATGCTGGTATATGTGATGGACGGTGTCATTGAAGAGACCGCCGACGGCCGCACCACCCTGGTGCGGGCGGGCCGGGTGCTGGTCCATCAGCCGGAAGAGACCTGGTCCATGCGGGCCGCGGGGGAAGTCCCCCCCGAAGTGCTGCGTCTGGCCTTTGCCGCCTCCGGCACGGTCCTGGACCTGTTCCGGGACCGGCTCATCCGGGTGAATGCGGTGGAAAAGAACGTGCTGCACCTGCTGGCCGATGCCGTGCGGGAAACCTGGCAGCGCCCCGAACAGCCGGGGCTGAATCCCACCCGCCGCGCCGACCCGCCGTTCGGTGTGCCGCGGCTGCTGCAGCTGTACCTGGAGGAGTTCCTCTGGCTGGCTGCCCGCCGCCTGCGCCGCAGCGGCCGCAGACCTTCCCCCCGGTTGGTGGCGGAACAGAACCAGCGGGCCATTGTGGATGCCGCACACCTGTATTTTTCCGACCATATGGAGGAAGACCCCGACCTGGACCAGATCTGCCATGCCCTGGGCTGCGGCCGGGTGGCACTGCAGCAGGCCTTCCGGGTGCGCACCGGACTTTCTCCACGGGAATATTACGCCTGCCTGCGGGCGGAGCGGGCCGGGTCTCTGCTGGCCCAGGGGCATACCCCCGGCGAGGTGGCCCGGATGCTGGGATACTCTTCGGTGTCCTACTTTTCCCAGCGGTTCCGCGCCCTGACGGGCCAGACGCCCTCCGCCTACCGCAAGGACCCGCAGCCCCTGCATCTGTGCAACAAATAGGCATGGCAAATACTGAAACGTCTATTCTAAATTTCAGTTGTTCCGGTATAAAATAAAGGCAAGAAAGCGGGACAACCAAGACCGCTTGCAACAAAATTATAAAATTGCAAAGGAGCGTTCATTATGTCCATTCTGGTCAGCGGCGGCGCCGGCTACATCGGCAGCCATACCTGCGTCGAACTCCTGAATGCCGGGTACGACATTGTGGTGGCGGACAACCTCTACAACGCCAGCCCCGAAGCACTTGACCGGGTGAAAAAGATCACCGGCAAGGATTTCCGTTTCATTGAGGCAGACATGACCGACCATGACGCGGTCGATGCCATCTTCCGTGAAAATCCCGGCATTGAATGCGTCATCCAGTTCGCCGCCTACAAGGCGGTGGGCGAGAGCGTCTCCAAGCCCATCGAATACTACTCCAACAACCTGGGCTGCACCCTGACCATTCTGGACGTGATGCGCCACTACGGCTGCCACAACATCATCTTCTCCTCCTCGGCCACCGTCTACGGCGACCCCGCCAGCGTGCCCATCCGGGAAGATTTCCCCACCGGCGCCACCACCAACCCCTACGGCACCACCAAGGTCTTTACCGAGCGCATCCTCACCGACTGCTGCAAGGCGGACCCGGAACTGAACGTGGCCCTGCTGCGCTACTTCAATCCTATCGGCGCCCATCCCTCCGGCCTGATCGGCGAGGACCCCAACGGCATCCCCAACAACCTGGTGCCCTACATCGCCAAGGTGGCCGTGGGCAAGCTGGAAAAGGTCCATGTCTACGGCAATGACTATCCCACCCCGGACGGCACCGGCGTGCGGGACTACATCCATGTGGTGGACCTGGCCCGGGGCCATGTGGCGGCCGTGCGCAAACTGCAGGAAAAGCCCGGTCTGTTCATCTGCAACCTGGGCACCGGCCACGGCTACAGCGTGCTGGACGTGATCAAGGCCTTCAGCAAGGCCTGCGGCAAGGACCTGCCCTATGTCATCGACCCCCGCCGCCCCGGCGACATCGCCGAGTGCTGGTGTGACCCCGGCAAGGCCAAGCGGGAACTGGGCTGGGAAGCCCAGTACGGCATCGAGGAGATGTGCCGCGACAGCTGGAACTGGCAGAGCCACAACCCGGACGGCTACAAGACCAAAGCCGAGTAACACCCCGGCATAAACAAAACAAAACCGCCGCAGGCAAACCCTGCGGCGGTTTTTGTATGTGTCTTTTACGGGAAAGCAGCGGCCTTACAGCGCGGCCAGAGCGGCGCGCAGGCGGGCCAGGGTCTCCTCCTTGCCCAGCATGGCGGCCAGGTCGGTGCCGCCGCCCGGGGTGCGGGACTTGCCGGACAGGGCGATGCCCAGGGGATACAGCAGCCAGCCGTTCTTCTTTTCCATCTCCTCCGCCTTCTTGCGGCAGACTTCAAAGATGGCGTCCCGGTTCCAGTCGGCTTCCCCTTCCAGCACCGGCAGCAGGGCCTCCAGGGCTTCCTTGGCGGATTCCGGGGTGGTCTTCTGCTTCTTGTTGCGGTAGAGCTCGGCGTCAAAGGGCAGCGCTGCGTCAAAGAAGTCCAGCTGGGGCGGAATGTCCTCCAGCACCTCGCAGCGGGGCTGCAGGTTGGCGCACAGCAGGTCACGGTCAATATCGCGGTGCACGGCCTGGTCAATGAAGGGATCGGCCAGACGGCGGAACTCCTCGGCGGGCAGGGCCCGGATGTAGGCGGCGTTGATGGCCCGCAGCTTCAGCGGGTCAAAGATGGCCGGGGACTTGGAGATGCGGGTGGGGTCCCAGATGCGGATCATCTCGTCCAGGTTGAAGATCTCCTGTTCTCCCTCGGGGGCCCAGCCCAGCAGCAGCAGGTAGTTCAGCACCGCTGCGGGCAGGTAGCCCTTGGCCACCAGGTCCTGGTAGCTGGCGTCGCCGTTGCGCTTGGACAGCTTGTGCTGGGCGTCCTTCATCACCGGCGGGCAGTGGATGTAGGTGGGGATCTCCCAGCCGAACGCCTTGTACAGCAGATTGTACTTGGGGGTGCTGGACAGGTACTCGCTGCCCCGGATGACGTGGGTGATGCCCATGAGGTGGTCGTCCACCACGTTGGCAAAGTTGTAGGTGGGCATGCCGTCGGTCTTCAGCAGGATCTGGTCGTCCAGCTCGCTGTTGTCCACCTCGATGTGCCCGAAGACCAGGTCGTCAAAGGCGGTCTTGCCCTCGGTGGGGATCTTCTGCCGGATGACGTAAGGCTCCCCGGCGGCCAGCTTGGCTTCCACTTCCTCCTGGGACAGGTTGCGGCAGTGCCCGTCGTAGTGGGTCATCTCGCCGGCGGCCTTCTGGCTTTCGTGCAGGGCTTCCAGCCGCTCGTTGGTGCAGAAGCAGTAGTAGGCTTCACCCTTGCGGACCAGCTCCTCGGCATACTGCTTGAACATGCCCATGCGCTCACTCTGCACATAGGGGCCCACCGGACCGCCGATGTCCGGGCCTTCGTCCCAGGTCAGGCCGGTGGCCTTCAGGGTGTTGTAGATGATGTCGGTGGCACCTTCCACCAGGCGTCCCTGGTCGGTGTCCTCAATGCGCAGGATAAAGGTGCCGCCGTTGTGGCGGGCCTGCAGATAGGTATACAGCGCGGTGCGCAGGTTGCCCACGTGCATGTAGCCCGTGGGAGACGGCGCAAAGCGGGTGCGTACGGTGTTGGCCATAAAACAAACTTCCCCCTGTATAATAAAGGTTCTCTATCCCACAGTTTAGCGGTCACGGCCGGGTTTGTCAACCAAAGGGCGGGGGATTCAGTCCTCCGGGTCGATCTGGATCTTGTCCTTGGCAAAATCCAGCGCCAGACCGATGAGCTCGTTGCGGGACCGGTTGGTCTTTTTCGCCAGGTCATCATAGAAATCCACGATGGATTTGTCCACCCGGATGGTGAACATCACCGGCTCCGTCTTTTTGGAAATTTTCAGTGTTTCCATATTTTACCACCACCTTATCACCCATTATCCACGCAGAAAACATGGAAAAATATGGCTAAAAAATGTTTACATTTTAACATAAAGTGATGTATACTGATGGTATTCGACCCTGTTATCCCAGAAGGAGACGGTTATGAGGGAGAAAAATTCTTTTCCGCTTCTGGAAACCCTGGCCCGCGGCATGGGGTGCGCGTATCTGTCTGATCTGAAATATCTGGATGCATCCGGACAAAGAAAACTGGCCGGACTGGTGCGGAGCGTGCCGGTGCAGGCGGCGGAGGCAAACGCCTGGAACGACGCCCTGACCTACCTGACCGGACAGCCGGCGCAGCCCGGAGCCGGACAGGCGCGGCAGGCCCTGCTGCAGGCCCTGGAATCCTCCCTTGACACCCGGGGACCGGCTGGCTATAATGTAGGGGAATAAACCGACGAGGCGAAGGTAAAACCGTGCCGGCGCCCACAGAGAGCCCCCGATGCTGGGAAGGGGGCGGAAGGCCGCACGGACAAATGGATCGCCGAGGGCGGCGGGGAACCCCTCTATCCGGGCAGTATCCGCCGACGTGAGCCCCCGTTACCGGGCAGGGACGCAGACTGCGCCCCGTCAAGAGGCCGCGCACCCAAAGGGCGCGGCAAGCAAGGTGGCACCACAGGTAAACAACAAGCCTGCCCTTGCACAGAATCCACTTCTGTGCGGGGGCAGCTTTTTTTATCTCCTCCGCCAACATCAAAGGAGCTGAAATACCATGTCTGAACTTCTCAAACGCAAACGGATCCTTTCCGGCATCCAGCCCACCGGCACCCCCACCCTGGGCAACTACCTGGGCGCCCTGCGCAACTGGGCCCTTCTGCAGAACAACTACGACTGCCTGTATATGGTGGCCGACCTGCACGCCCTGACCGTGCGCCAGAACCCGGCGGAGCTGCGCCGCAACACCCGGTCCCTGGCCGCCCTGCTGCTGGCCCTGGGCATCGACCCCAAGGAGCATGTGCTCTTTGTGCAGAGCCATGTGCCCGCCCACTGTGAGCTGAGCTGGATCCTGGCCTGCAACACCCAGTTCGGGGAACTGTCCCGCATGACCCAGTTCAAGGACAAGAGCGCCAAGCATCCGGACAATGTCAACGGCGGCCTGTTCACCTACCCGGTGCTCATGGCCGCGGATATCCTGGTCTACAACGCCGACCTGGTGCCGGTGGGCCAGGACCAGACCCAGCACCTGGAGCTGGCCCGCAACATCGCCGGCCGGTTCAACAACGTCTACGGCGAGACCTTCACCCTGCCCGAAGGCTATGTGCCCGCCGCCGGTGCCAAGATCACCTCCCTGGCCGAGCCCACCAAGAAGATGAGCAAGTCCGACCCCAACGCCAACAGCTTCATCCTGCTCACCGACGACCGGGATACCATCGTGCGCAAGTTCAAGCGGGCTGTCACCGACTCCGACGGGGTGGTGCGCTTCGATATGGCCAACAAGCCCGGTGTGTCCAACCTGATGACCATCTATGCCGCCTTCACCGGCAAGACCATGGCCGAGATCGAGACCGAGTTTGCGGGCAAGGGCTACGGCGACTTCAAGATGGCCGTGGCCGAGACCACCGCCGACGCCATCTGCCCGGTGCAGGAGGAACTGCAGCGCATCCTGGCGGACAAGGCCTATGTGGACGGGGTGCTCAAGGAGGGGGCCGAGCGGGCCGCCCGTCTGGCCAACCGCACCGTGTCCAAGGTGTACCGCAAGGTAGGCCTGCTGCAGCTGGACAAGTAAGGGGATGAAGGAGCTGTACAAGGTGGTCCGGCAGCTCGGCGGCAGATATGATCTGACCCCGGCCCGCTGGGGCGCCTGCGGGGGGCTGGCTGTGTGTGCCGTCTGCCTGTCCTGGCGGCTGGGCCTGGGCGGCAGTGCCGGAACCCTGCTGCTTTTTGCCGGCCTGTTCTGGCTGGCCCGACGGGAATGGCAGCAGCCTTCCCCCGGCTATGTGCGGGGCTGGACCGGTGTCTTTGCCCTGCTGTTCAGCTGCGCCCTGTCGGTGGCACGTCTTGTGCGCGGCTGTACCGATATAGAGGCGGACCGTCTGGCCAACTATATCGAATGGGATGGCAGAAAGGATATTCTGCTCATCCTGCCCCTGGCGGTTTTTCTGTGGCTGGTCTGCCTGCAGCTGCGGCGGCTGGCGGCCCGTCACCCCCTGCAGGAAATGCAGGCCCGTCCCGGCAGTCCGAAGGTCTTTTGTCTGGCCTGGGGCCTCATCTTCCTGTGCTGGATCCCCTTTCTGCTGGCCTTCTGGCCGGCGGGACTGGTGGGGGACGGCGCCCACACCATGGCGGAAGCGCTGGGGCATGGGGCGCCTTCCGGCAACCACTGGGTCGTTCTGTATATCCTGACCCTGCGCTTTTTCATCCGTCTGGCAGCCGTCTTCGGCGGTGGTCTTTCGGCGGCGCTTTGCCTGTATGCCGTGGCCCAGAGTCTGGCCTTTTCCGCTGCCTGCGCGGCGGTGGTGTACAAGCTGTACACCCTGGGCGTGCCCCGGCTGGCGGTGACTGCCTGCGGGATCATGTACGGCTGTTCCGGCTTTTTTGCCACTTACGGCATGGCGGTGTGGAAGGACACCCTCTTCAGCGCGGCGGTGGTGCTGCTGGCGCTGCAGCTGTGGGACTTCTCCGCCCATGGCATCAGCCGGCGGGGGACCCTGGGCGCTTTTGCCCTCATGCTGTTCCTTTGCTTCTGGCGCAACAACGGCATATATGTGGTGGCACCCACCCTGCTGGTCCTCCTGATTGCCTGCCGGGGCAAAGTCCGGCGTCTTCTGGCGGCCGGTGCGGTCACCCTGGTGCTGACGGCGGTGATCCAGGGGCCGGTGTATGACGCCCTGGGCATCGGCAAGGATTCCCTGACCGAGTCCATCTCGGTGCCGCTGCAGCAGCTGGCGGCCACCATCAATGAGGACCGGCCCCTGACGGAAGAACAGCAGCAGGTGCTGTTCACCATCCTGCCGGAAGAAGTCTGGCGCAGCGATTATGAGCCCTGCCTGTCCGACCCGCTGAAAAGCAGCTCCGAGATGGATACGGAATACCTGGAAACCCATTTCGGGGATTTCCTCGGGGTGTGGGCGCAGCTGCTTCCCGCCAACCTGGATGTGTATGTGGAAGCGTACCTGCTCCAGACCCTGGGCTTCTGGAAACCGGGCAGCTGGCTGGGATATTATTACGATTATTTTGTGGGCATCCAGGATTTGTACGGATACGGCATCACCGGGGTGGACTGGTTCCAGACCTGGTTCGGCCACGGTCTCAGCGGTGTGCTGGAACAGACCACCCGGTTCGTCAGCTCCGGCACCATGGTATGGGTGCTGCTGGGGGCTTTCTTCTTCTGTCTGTGCAAACCAAAAGGCCGGCGCAGGGAAGATCTTTTGCTGCTCACGCCGCTGCTTTTCAGCTGGCTGAGCCTGATGGTGGCGGTGCCCATCGCCCAATCCTACCGCTATATCCTGATGCTGCCCCTGGCACTGCCGGTGCTTTGCCTGCTGTTCGTGTACGACCGGCCCGACGACGGCAAAACTCTTTCCTGATAAGGGGGATGCGCCCCGGAAACCGCTTGACAGCGACACAATTTTTGGATATAATGGTACAACTGGTGCGGCCCCCAAGGGCCGCACAACTTTTACTTTGAGTAAGGAGCTATCCAAAATGGCCAAAGAGGTTATTGTTACCCGCGAGGGATATGCGAAGCTGGAGCAGGACCTGGACAACCTGCGTACCGTCAAACGGAAAGAAGTGGCGGACAAGATCAAGGTGGCCCGCGGCTACGGCGACCTTTCGGAAAATGCCGAATACGACGCCGCCAAGGAAGAGCAGGCCATCGTGGAAGCCCGCATCGCCGACCTGGAAGCTACCCTGAAGGTCGCCCGCATCATCGACGACAACGAGCTGTCCCATGACACCGTCTCCATCGGCATGAAGGTCAAGATCCTGGCCGACGGCGACGACGAGGAGGACGCCGAGGAATACGACATCACCGGCTCCACCGAAGCCGACATGGACCTGAACCGCATCAGCGACGAGAGCCCGGTGGGCGCTGCCCTCATCGGCCACAAGGCCGGCGACGTGGTGGCCGTCACCCTGCCCAACGGCAATGTGATCGACTACAAGATCCTGGCCGTCAGCCGCAGCAAGTAAGTCAAGGCATACAGCGCCGGGCGGGTCCGACCCGGCCGGCGCCGTTTATTTACAGAAAAGAGGAATCTTCTCATGCAGAACACCCCCGTCAACGCTGCCACCGAGCAGGCTGTGCGCCGCCAGAAGCTGGCGGACCTGCAGGCTGCCGGGCATGACCCGTTCACCATCACCAAGTATCCCCAGGACGCTTTCTCCGCCGACCTGCAGGCCGAATTCAAAGACCTGCCCGCCGAGAGCGAGACCGGCAAGGTGGTCACTCTGGCCGGACGCCTGATGTCCAAACGTGTGATGGGCAAGGCCAGCTTTGCCCATCTGCGTGACGCCAAAGGGGACATCCAGATCTTTGCCAAGCGGGACGTGCTGGGCGACGAACCCTACGCCGCCTTCAAAAAGCTGGATGTGGGCGACATCGTGGGCTGCAAGGGCGAGGTGTTCCGCACCCGCATGGGCGAGCTCAGCGTGCGCATCAGCGAACTGACCCTGCTGTCCAAGAGCCTGCTGCCCCTGCCGGAGAAGTTCCACGGCCTGACCGACCGGGAAGCCCGCTACCGTCAGCGGTATGTGGACCTGATCGTCAACCCGGAGGTCAAGCGGACCTTTGTGCGCCGCAGCCAGATCCTGCGGGAACTGCGCGCCTTCCTGGACAACAAGGGCTTCCTGGAAGTGGAGACCCCCATCCTGACCCCCTTTGAGATCGGCGCCTCCGCCCGTCCCTTCCTCACCCACCACAACACCCTGGATATGGACATGGTCCTGCGCATCGAGACCGAGCTGTATCTGAAGCGGCTGGTGGTAGGCGGCATGGACCGGGTGTACGAAGTGGGCCGCATCTTCCGCAACGAAGGCATGGACCCCAAGCACAACCCCGAGTTCACCACCATCGAGCTGTATCAGGCCTACACCGACTACCACGGCATGATAGACCTGGTGGAAGAGATGATGAAGACGGTGGCCCAGAAGGTCTGCGGCAGCCTGCAGATCGAGTACCAGGGCAAGCAGATCGACCTGTCCCACTGGGAGCGGCTGACCATGCTGGAAGCGGTCAAGAAGTATTCCGGCGTGGACTTCACCACCGTGGCTTCGGACGAGGAAGCCATCGCCCTGGCCAAGGAGCATCATGTGGAACTGCCCGAAGTGCCCACCAAGGGCGCCATCCTGGCCGAGTTCTTCGACGCCTTCGTGGAGGACAAGCTGATCCAGCCCACCTTCATCTATGACTACCCCGTGGAGATCAGCCCTCTGGCCAAGCGCAAGCCCGACGACCCGGCGTTCACCGAGCGGTTCGAGTATTTCATCAACTGCACCGAGTTCGGCAACGCCTTCAGCGAGCTCAACGACCCCATCGACCAGAAGGGCCGCTTTGAGCGCCAGGTGGAGGAGCGCAAGAAGCTGGAACCCACCAGCAAGGCCCAGGTGGACTACGACTACATCACCGCCCTGGAATACGGCCTGCCCCCCACGGG
>CALXHN010000029.1 GCA_944388105.1 uncultured Gemmiger sp.
CACATATCTGTAATTTCCCGGTGCAAAATGCCCATCCTATACAATAAATCTATAAAACCGTATAGGAGGCAGGAATATGAATGAAACGTACGGATATGTCCGCGTATCCACAAAAGACCAGTGTGAGGAACGCCAGCTGATCGCCATGCAGGAGTTCGGCGTCCCGGAGACAAATATTTTTCTGGACAAGCTCAGCGGCAAGGACTTTGAGCGGCCCCGCTACAAGCGGCTGCTGCGGAAGCTCCGGCCGGGCGACGTGGTTGTGGTCAAGTCCATCGACCGGCTGGGCCGCAACTACGGGGAGATCCAAGACCAGTGGAGGGTCATCACCAAAGAGAAGCAGGCCGACATCGTGGTGCTGGATATGCCCCTGCTGGACACCCGGCAGAAGGCGGAGGACCTGACCGGGACCTTTGTTGCCGACCTGGTACTGCAAATCCTCTGCTATGTGGCCCAGGTGGAGCGGGAGAACATCCGCCAGCGGCAGGCGGAAGGCATCGCGGCGGCGAAAGCCCGGGGCGTAAAGTTTGGCCGGGAGAAAAAGCCCATCCCGGACCGCTTCTACGACTTGTGGGCCAGATTCCGGCGGCGGGAGATCACCGCCCGGGCGGCGGCCCAGGAGCTGGGGGTGGTTCACAGCACCTTTCTAAAATGGGGAGGGATAGTGGAAAAAAGTTTGTAAAATTTTTGTTGGATTTTAGGGTAGACTTTCAAAACCAGCAGCGTGCTTACATAGTATATTCTATATATGGGTGGATTGCTGTTGTCGTCCACTATATACAGTACGACGAGAATTCAAAGCAGTCCACTGTTATTTTACAATATTCGGTTCCAAAAGGTAAACACTGTGAATATAAGGCCATGCTGAAAAAAACCGATATAGAACCGATGGTTATCGAAGCGATTAGAGAGATTGTAAGAAATAAAGAGTATGCTCAAGCAATCAAAAAGCGGATAGGTGTTCAGATTGACCGAAGGCAGTAGACAAAGAACTTGAGGGTTATCGTGCAAAGCTGAAGGAGGTAGATCTAAATAAATCAAGGCTGGAACGAGAAATCGATAATCTTCCTATTGACACCAAGTATCGAGAAAGAAAGCTCCATGACATGACCCTGCGGTTAGATTCCCTTTATGACATCATTGTAGAATTGGAAGAAAAAATTGAGGATGCGATGATGAGGCGGGACGCTATCGCCCAACAGGCCATTACCCTTGAAGGTATTTACAAAATCATGGTGAATTTTGACTGCGTTTATAATATAATAAGCGATGAAGAAAAGAGAGCGGTTGTTACAGCTCTGATTAAGGAAATAGAGCTTTATCGAAACGACGAGTCCGAGTGTCCGCTAAAACGGATTGGATTAAACTTCCCCGTGTTTAAAGATGGTAAGGAAGTTTCGGAACTCTTGTGGGATAAAGGGAATACCGTTGAGACCGTCGTACTGCTGCAGCGGCAGAACGGCTGAACTTTGCATCACAAGGCCGTCGGAAGCCCGGATGTTTATAGTCTGTTTCCTTCCTGTTCACGATTTGACCACAAATTCATGGCATAATAAGGCCCGAACCTGATTTTTACAATGTTTACAAGAAGGATGCGTGTATCAAAATGAAAGCCTGGTTTCAGCGTTTTATGTCGGGCCGGTACGGCGGCGATCAATTCAATCGTTTTCTGGCCGTTGCGTCTCTGGTGTTCCTGATTTTGGGACTGTTTCTGCCCGGATTGTTCGGCGTACTGTTCTATGCCATCGGTTTTGCCATGCTGATCTATTCCTACATCCGAATGTTCAGCCGCAATCACGCCCAGCGCATTGCTGAAAACCGCTGGTACTGGGAAAAGCGCACCGCTGTACTCAATTGGTTCGGCGGCGTAAAGACCCGGTTTTCCCTGCGCAAGACCTATCACTATTACCGCTGCCCGCGCTGCCGCCAGCAGCTGCGGGTGCCGCGCGGACGGGGCCGTATCTCCATCACCTGCCCCAAATGCGGCACCAGCTTTATCAAAAAGAGCTGACTTACTCTACGGCCGGAAAGGTTGACGCTGCGTGTTCGGATATGTTACGATCTATCGCAAAGGGCTGGACAAAAGTGCCATGGACTGCTATCAGGCCTATTACTGCGGCCTGTGCCAGTCCCTGGCCCGCTACGGAAACGCAGCGCGGATGGCCCTTTCCTACGACATGACATTTGCCGCTTTGCTGCTCAGCGCTCTGTACGAGCCGAAGACCGAATTTTCCGCCGGACGCTGTGCCCCCCATCCGCTGAAAGCCCGTCCCCGTGCCGCCAACGAATTTCTGGAGTACGCAGCCGACATGACCGTAGCGCTGGCCTACTACAATTATCTGGACAACTGGCAGGACGATCACAGCCGCGTCAGCCTTCTGGCCGCACACAAACTGGAACGACCCCTGGCCGATATCCGCCAAAAATGGCCGCGGCAATGCGGTGCCATCGAAACCAGACTGGCCGAGCTGAACGCGCTGGAAAGCGCCGGCAGCACCGATCTGGATGCGCTGTGCAATTGTTTCGGCGCATTGTTGGGAGCCGTGTTCTGCTGTCGGGAGGACATATGGGCCCCTGCCCTGGATGGCATGGGCCGGGGACTGGGCGGGTTCATTTACCTGATGGACGCCTATGACGATTTGAAAAAGGATAAGCGCCGGGGCAGCTTCAACGCCCTGGCCACCACCGCTGAAGCATTCGGCCCCGACAAGGCCGGCTTTGAAGAGCGGTGCCATGAACTTTTGACCCAACAGATGGGCCTGTGTGCCCAGAATTTCAACCTGCTGCCCATACTGAACGACACACCTGAGGGGCAGCTGCTGCACAACACGATCTATGCCGGGGTATGGAGCAAATACGCACTGGTAAAGGCCATGCGCAACAAGTCCGGCAAGGCAAGGAAGGGGAAGCAAGACGAATGACCGATCCGTACAGCGTATTGGGCATCCAGCCGGGGGCTGACGAGGAAACCATCAAAAAGGCATATCGCCAGAAATGCAAGCAGTATCACCCCGACCTGCATCCCGACGATCCCACCTGCGAAGACAAATTTAAAGAAGTACAGGCCGCGTACAGCGAGATCATGCGCCTGCGTTCCGGCGGCGGCAGCCGTCAGCAGTCCCAGAGCGGCTACGGGCAAGGCAATGCCGGCGGATACAGCGGTTACGGCCGCCAGAATACCGGGTACCAGGATCCCTTCGGGTTCGGCTTTGGGTTTGATCCCTTTGGTTTTGGCGGCTATGAGACCCGCAGCAACACCGGACGGGAATCCCCCGAAATGCAGGCGGCCAACAACTATATCCGCAACGGCTATTACACGGAAGCCCTCAACGTGCTGAACAGCGTACCGGTGGCCGACCGTTCCGCCCGCTGGCACTATTACGCGGCACTGGCCAATTCCGGGCTTGGCAACAACATTAACGCCCAGAACGAAGCCCGCACTGCCGTAAATATGGAACCCAACAACTTTGATTATCAGCGGCTGCTGGACCGGCTGCAGAACCCCGGCCGCACCTATGCTTCCTACCAGGAGGCCTACACCCAGCCCGGTTCCCGCATGCAGCAGGGCAACTTCTGCCTGCAGGCATGGCTGTATCTGATGATGTGCAACCTGTGCAGCATTTGCTGCTGCGGCGGACGCGGCTTCTTCTGCTGCTGACCATTTTCCATATAAAATCAAACAGCCCCTCTTCCCTGTGCGGCGATCCGCCGGGAAGAAGGGCTGTTTTACTTTGTTTCAGGGGTCGATGCCCAGCAATTTGTGCACAACCGGATACAGGATATCCAGGTTTTCCCGGAACTGGGGGTAGAATTCATCCCGGGTGGAGTAGTCGTAGTACAAAGCCCGTTCGATGCGCCGTACCGCCGGAGCAAAACGGGGATGTTCCCTACCCCCTGCCGCCTTGAGCAGGTCGGTCAGACGGGTGCACTCCACCGCCCAGGAAGCGTCTGTGCCGGCACGTTCGGTCACGCCGGCATGTTCCAGATAGTCTGCCAGCGTCCTGTCGGGAGCGTCTGTTCCACACAGCGGCAGCTGGGGAAAGTATTCTATCCGGGCAGTGTCCGGGTCGATGGACTGGCCCAACGGATACAGGGCGCAGGCCAGCGGACGGGCCGGATGAATGGCACAGCCGTCTCCTTCCAGAAAGGGGCAGTCTCCGGTACGGGCCGAGGGACGCAGTACCAGCACCGGCAGGCAGGTAGCGGAACCGATCTGCCGGCGGCAGAAGGCTTCCGCCACCGTGCGGGGCGGCAGGCGCATCCACCGGGCCAGACGATACAGGTCCAGACCGGACAGCACCAGATCCCGACGGCTGCGGCAGCAGTCCCCGCAGCCCGCGCAGGCGAAAGAAAACGCATCCGACGGCTTCAGCCGCGGGCAATGGTCCAGGGCAGCCTCCAGTTCCGGTTCCCCGGTGCGGCCGGGTTCCAGACTCACAGCTTCACCTCGTTGGGTTCGGGACGTCCGGCAGCCATGTTGCTCACCGCCTCAAAGGCGCTCTGCACCATGCTGGCCACGTTCACGTCGGTATAGAAAGCGGTATGGGGACTGACGATCACGTTGGGGAAGCTGCGCAGCAAGGCCAGTTCCCGGTTTGCCAGTGCCTCTCCGGCGCGGTTGTAGTAGCAGATGCCGTTTTCATCCTCCACCACGTCCAGACCGGCACCGCCGATCTTGCCGCTTTCCAGACCATTGACCAGCGCTTTGGGCTCGATCAGGGTTCCCCGGGCGGTGTTGATGAGGATCACACCCGGCTTCATTTTTTCAATGGCTGCCTCGTTGATCAGGTAATGGTTCTCCGGCGTGGCATTCAGGTGCAGGGTGATGACATCACTCTCGGCATACAGAGTGTCCAGATCCACGTACTCGGCCGTATTGCAGACTTCCTCATTGGGATACAGATCATAGGCCAGGATGCGGCAGCCGAACCCGGACAGGTGCCGGATGACCGTGCGGCCGATCTTGCCCGTACCGATCACGCCGACGGTGCAGCTGGACAGATCCCGGCCCATCTTGCCGGCCAGAGAATAATCCTGCGCCACCGCACGCAGCATGATCTGGTTCATCTTGCGGGTGGCCATCAGCATGAGCATGATGGTATAGTTGGCCACGCCTTCCGGCGGATAATGGCTGTGGGAGACCCGCAGGCCCAGCTCCTTCGCGGTATCCAGCGGAATGTGGTCATATCCGATGCTGCGGCAGGGCAGGTAGCGCACCCCCATTTTGGCAAAGGTCTGCAGGTATTCGGGGCGGATCTCGCAGGGGTTGGTGCTCACCGCATCGCAGCCTTCGGCCAGATGCAGGTTTTCCGGACAGGGCGGCTCGGAAGTCCAGGCGTAGTCGATACCGTACTTCTGTTTGAAGGGTTCACAATACGGCAGTTCATCGAACTCCCGCAAGGTATAGAAAAAGATTTTCATGGCAAAAGCGCCTCCTTGTTACAGGTGAAAATCAAAAACATCGGCCAGCCAGTCGATGCACAGCGGCAGCCAGGTTGCATTATGGGGATCGGGATGGTTCACCTCACGGTGGCAGGTACTGCTGCCGTGGGCCCCATGGGGAAACAGATGCAGTTCATACGGCACATGGCACGCCTGCAGAGCCCCGACCAGCAGAAGGGTGTTCTGCACCGGAACCACATCGTCCTCCACGGTATGCCAGAGGAAAAAGGGCGGCATTCCGGGCTGCACCTGCTTTTCCAGGCTGAAAAGTTCCCAGAGGGACCGGTCATTCCCGGCCAGGTTTGCAATAGAACCTTTGTGGGCAAAATCCCCGGAAGTGATGACCGGATACCCCAGAATCACCGCATCGGGGCGCAGCTGCGAAGCCTCCGCTCCCAGGTCTGCACAGACTTCGGGACGATGGGCCAGCAGCGCCACAGAGGCGGCCAGATGCCCGCCCGCCGAGAACCCGCACACAGCCAGACGGTGGGGGTCCAGATTGAGCGCGGCGGCATTCCGGCGCAGATGCAGGATGGCACCGGCCGCATCCCGCAGCGGTGCAAACCCCAGAGGGGCCGGCGTGGTGTTGGCGGTGGTGTAGGTCAGAATAAACACCTGATACCCCGCGTTGAGGAAGTTCATGGCCACAGGGTCCCCTTCCCGGTGGCCGCAATGGTCGTATCCGCCGCCGGGAATGATCAGTACCCCGGGGCGCACCTTATAATCCGGCATATGGTCGTCGGGGTCGCGCAGGTACCCCACTATGCGGGCACCGCTGGGCATGGTGTACTCATACAGATGCATGATTCTCTCCCCTTTTTATTTGTGCTCGGGCAGCGGATGAGCGGCAATATAGTCATCCAGAATATTGGCCGCCAGCCGGACCAGCTCCGGGCAAGGACGTTTTTTATAGTATTCCGGCGTGCGGGGGCTGGCTACCGGGCTCCCCTCCGCCTTTTTCAGGCCCAGCAGTTCCCGGCAGACGATGCTGCCGCCGCCGTTTTCGGTGCGGTAACGTTCTGCCAGTGCCTGCACTTCCGTATACAGGGCGGTTTTCTGGGACGGGTCCGGGCTGCCGTACAGCGCCCCCAGCACCAGCACGATGCCGGAAAAGGCGCCGCAGACCTCCCGCAGGCGTCCCACGCCGCCGCCGAAGCCTGCCGACATGGTCAGGGCCTGCTCCGGGGTCAGGTGCATTTCTTCCGCATAGGCCAGCGCCACGGACTGGGCACAGTTATAGCCTTTCATAAAATTGTTGTAGGCCTCATCACCATGAATGGACATTGGTACACTTCCTTGTATATTATTATTGTTTTTGTTCTTGGTTTGCTTCAACCAATAGAATAGCGCAAACCTTTGCGTTTGAAAAGAGGGATTTACACGTTTTTGAATTTTTTGTAAAAAGGCCTGTTTTCGCTTGCACTTTGTGCAGCAGAGTGCTACACTATCATTAGCACTTGACTTGTAAGAGTGCTAAATCGTGGTAAAACAAAGAAATTCAGATACAAAGAGGTCGATCATTTTATGGGTATGCATCAATTCAAGGCCGAAAGCAAAAAGCTGCTGGACCTGATGATCAATTCCATCTACACCAACAAGGAGATCTTTCTGCGTGAATTGATCTCCAACGCGTCGGATGCCTGCGACAAACTGTATTTCAAGTCCCTGACCGACACCAGCATCGGTGTGAACAAGGCAGACCTGAAAATCCACATTGCCGCCGACAAGGACACCCGCACCCTGACTGTGAGCGATAACGGCATCGGCATGACCAAGGAAGAGCTGGAAAAGAATCTGGGCACCATCGCCAAGTCCGGCAGCCTGGACTTCAAGCAGGAAAACCAGAACGAGAACATCGACATCATCGGCCAGTTTGGCGTGGGCTTCTACTCCGCCTTCATGGTAGCGTCCAAGGTGACAGTCATCTCCCGTGCTCTGGGTTCCGATGAGGCCTGGAAGTGGGAGTCCAAGGGTGTGGAAGGCTACACCCTGACCCCCGCCGAAAAGGAAGATGTGGGCACCGATGTGATCATGGTGCTGAAAGAGGACGCCGAAAACGAGGACTACAGCCACTATCTGGAAGAGTACACTCTGGCCGATCTGGTGAAGAAGTACAGCGATTATGTGCATTATCCCATCACCATGTACCGGGAAAAGAGCCGTCAGAAGCCGAAGCCGGAGGACGCCGGGGATGACTACAAGCCCGAGTGGGAGACCTACACCGAACTGGAAACCCTGAACAGCATGGTTCCTATCTGGAAGCGGGACAAGAAAGAGCTGAAGGACGAGGACTACAACGAGTTCTACAAAAACCGTTTCAACGATTACACCGACCCGCTGCGGGTGATCACCTCCCGCACCGAGGGCACCGCCACCTACACCGCTCTGCTCTTTGTGCCCGGACGTACCCCCTACGATTACTACACCAAGGAATACGAGAAGGGACTGGCCCTGTACGCTTCCGGCGTGCTGATCATGGACAAGTGCGCAGACCTGCTGCCTGACTACTTCAGCTTCATCAAGGGCATTGTGGACAGCGAGGACCTGAGCCTGAACATCAGCCGTGAGACCCTGCAGAAAGACAGCCAGCTGCGCCTGATCCGCAACAGTCTGGAAAAGAAGATCAAGAACGAACTGCACGCCATGCTGGTCAACGACCGCGAAAAGTATGAGACCTTCTGGAAGGCCTTCGGCCGTCAGATCAAGTTCGGCATCTACGGCGACTACGGCATGCACAAGGATCTGCTGGCCGACCTGCTGATGTTCTTCTCCGCCAAGGAACAGAAGTATGTGACTCTGGATGAGTACATCGAAAAGATGCCCGAAGACCAGAAGTGCATCTACTACGCCGCCGGCGACGATGCGGCCCGCCTGAGCAAGCTGCCCAACGCCCAGCTGGTTCTGAGCAAGGGCTACGACCTGCTGCTGTGCACCGAGGATGTGGATGAGTTCTGCCTGCAGATCATGCACAACTACAAGGAGAAGGAATTCAAGAACATCAATGCCGGTGATCTGGGGCTGGCCACCGATGAGGAAAAGAAGGCCGCCGAAGACGCCGCCAATGAGAACAAGGATCTGTTTGAGGCCATCAAGAACGCCCTGAACGGCAAGATCAAGGAAGTCAAGGCCAACCCGACTCTGAAAGATCATCCGGTGTGCCTGTCCAGCGAAGGCGGACTGTCTATGGAGATGGAGAAGGTCCTGCGCAAGATGCCCGGTAACACCGAGGGCATGGAGAGCACCAAGGTACTGGAACTGAACACCACCCATCCTGTCTTTGCCGCCCTGCAGGCCGCCCAGGCTGCCGGCGACACCGATAAGATCAACAAATACAGCGAACTGCTGTATGACCAGGCCCTGCTCATTGAGGGTCTGCCCATCGAAGATCCTGTGGCGTATGCCCAGCTGGTCTGCGACCTGATGAAGTAACCAAGGGGATCACCCCTGCCAAAAAACAAGCCGGGGCGCCCTGCCGTCCTGTTCCGCACCAAGCGGAGCAGAGGCAGGGCGCCCCGGATTTTTATTGCTTTTCTGAATTCGGTTCTTCTGCCAGAGGCAGCCTTACAACGGTACGGGCACCGTGGGGCGTATTCTGGCCGAATTGCACCTGTCCCCCATGGGCTTTCACGATCTGTTCCACAATGTGCAGTCCCAGCACATGGGGCTGCGTGCCGGAAAGGCAATTGCCCTCCAGAACCGCCAACACCGCCGGCGGGTACCCGCTGCCGGTATCGGCAACAGCCACGGCAAGGGTGGTTTCCTCCCTTCGGGCATGAACGGTGATGGCGCACCCCGGGTTGTGTCTGGCACTGTTGCCCAGCAGATTGGTGAAGGCCCGCCCCAGCAAAGACGCATCCGCATCCAGCACCAGCCTCTCTGCCAGCGGGTCCAGGTCAAAGTCCAGGGTACAGGTCTCCCCCACGCCGGAATTGCAGAAATCGGTAACGATCCGGCGCAGCAGCTCCCCTGCATGTATCGGTGCACGGCGAAGCGGCTGGGCGTTGTATTGCAGTTTGCTGGTCAGGTTCAGGTCCTCGATCAGGTGCCGGATGGTCTGCCCCTGGACCCGGATGGCCGCCGCCTTGTTCCGCTGGTCCGAAGGCAGGGCGGGATCCTGTTCCAGCTGTTCGGCATAGCCGAAAATCAGGGCCAGCGGCGTACGGATATCATGACTGACCCCGGCGATCCAGTCGGTGCGGGCGGCATCCCGCTTGGCAATGATCTCATTCTGGCGCTGCAGTCGTGCACTGGTCTGGTTGAGTTTGCGGGCCACCTCCGCGGTGAAGCCGACGGTGGGCAGCTGTACCGCACCGCCGGCAGCCAGGGTGTCCAGTCCCCTGGCCACACCGGTCAGGGCTTTGGCCCCCCGCCAGCTGAACACCATGCACCCGGCCACCACCAAAGCCACAATGGCCAGCAATGTGGGGACGATGCCCCGGTAAATTCCCTGGAACAGTTCGGTGTAAGAGTAAAAACTGTACCGGAACATAGTGCCCGGGGTACGGCCCAGCACCAAAAGGCCGTTTTCGGTGATCCAGCAGAACACCGGATAATCGGCCAGATACCAGCGGGTGAAGGAGGCTACTTCGGTAACGGTATAAGCATGATCCAGCTGGTCAGGCAGATGGTACTGCCATACCACGGTTCCCTGCTCATCCAGCAGCATGGCCCACTCATACCCGTACAGCCATTCCTGGGTGGTGTGGTCGCTGTTCAGCCGGTAACCGTCCGGTGTCTGTTCCAGCGCTCCGGCGACCTGCTGGGCGCTGTAGCGGACGTTTTCCTGGTATTTGTCGGCATAATAGGCCACGACGCCCACGAACATTGCCAGCATGGCAACGGTCAGCACCAGAACGCCGCCGGCCACCGCCAACGCATACCGGCGCAGCATCCGGCCAAAGGTGCGTATCATGGGCATTCCTCCGTCAGCAATTTGTACCCCAGTCCCCGGGCCGTCAGCAGGCTTCTGGGATGGGAGGGGTCTGCTTCGATCTTCTCCCGCAGGTGGCGGATGTGTACATTCAGGCTGTTTTCATAACCGTAATACCCCTGTCCCCACACCGCCTGACACACCGCATCATAGGTCACGATATGTCCCCGGTTATCCGCCAATTTTTGCAGGATAGTCCGCTCGGTCCCGGTGAGGGTCAGCTGCGTACCGTCCACCCGGTGGACAGACGCATCGGCCAGTTCCACACGACAGGCCGCCAGGTGCAGGATTGCCGCCGGACTTTCCTGCCCGCTCCGGCCCCAGACCCGGCGCAGAATCAGCTGGATACGCAGGAGCAGTTCCTGGGTCAGGAAAGGTTTTGTCAGGTAATCATCCGCCCCCAGCCCCAGACCGAAAAGACGGTCGGCGTCGGCGTCCCGGGCAGACAGAAACAGAGCCGGGATCTCCCCCGCCCCGTTCAGCTCCCGGAACAGAGAAAAGCCATCCCCATCCGGCAGATTGATATCCAGCACCATCAGCCCCGGCCTGCTTTGGGCAAAGACGGCCCGGGCCTGGGCACAGGTCTGGGCCGTATGCAGGCAGGTGTACCCGGCACCGTGCAGCGTCTGGCACAGCAAATCCAGAAGTTCGGGGTTGTCATCCACCAGCAGGATCTCCACATCCTGAATACGCCCCATCCCATGCCACTTCCTTTCTGTCATAACGGTTTTATTATACCCTTCCGGCCGCTCCGGCGCTATGGCTCCCGACAAAACTTAAGGCAAAATTAAGCCGGGTGTCACCCCCGATTAAGGCGCCGCATGTAGGATGACAATGCGGGGACAAAAGACAACCCCGCCGTCAACAGGAAGGGAGAAACACTGCCATGACCAATATCATAGAGACGAAAGACCTGTGCAAGGCCTACGGAAGCCACACCGCTGTGGACCATCTGGACCTGCTGGTCCCGGAAGGGAGCGTATACGGATTTATCGGCCCCAACGGCGCGGGAAAAAGCACCACCATGAAGATGCTGCTGGGACTGATTCACCCCACCGGGGGCACCGTGCGGCTTCTGGGGCAGCGGATGGATGCCCGCAACCGGCTGGACATCCTGCGCCGTACCGGCAGCCTGATCGAATCCCCCGCCGGGTATGCGCACCTGACCGCCCAGGAAAATCTGCAGATCGTGGCGGACCTGAAGCAGGTGCCGCGCAAAGACATTGACCGGGTACTGGAGATCGTGCATCTGAAAGAGTACCGGCGGCGGAAGGTAGGCCAATATTCCCTGGGCATGCGTCAGCGGCTGGGTATCGCCCAGGCCCTGCTGGGCAGCCCGAAGCTGCTGGTACTGGACGAACCCACCAACGGGCTGGATCCCGCAGGGATTCAGGAGATGCGCAGCCTGATTGCCGAGATGCCCCGCACCTGCGGCGCCACGGTGCTCATTTCCAGCCACCTGCTCAGTGAATTGGAAATGATTGTGGACCATGTGGGCATCATCAACAACGGGCAGCTGCTGTTCCAGGGACCGCTGGACAAGCTGCGCCGTCACAGCCGGGGAAACATCCTGCTGGAAGTGCTGAATCCCGGTCCGGCCCGCCGGGTGCTGGGAGCCGCCCGGATTTCCGCCTGTGACGGCGGCGATCCCCACTGCCTGCAGCTGCCTGCCCTGCCTGAAACATCCGTGGCTGAACTGGTGCGGCAGCTGGCCGATCAGGGAGCCGGCGTGGTGGGCGTGACCCGCCGCACCAGGACGCTGGAAGAGATCTTCCTGAGCCTGACCGAGAGCCGCAAGGAGGTGGTCTGAATGCGCGCCTTTTTGGCCGAAGTGCAGAAGACCCGCCGCCGTCACGACCTGCCGGTGGCGGTTGGCATTACACTGATCGTGGTCCTGTGGGCCAGCGCCAGCGCCCCCAGCACCGCCGATGAGCGTGCCGCCGGATACAGCGCTTTGCTGTATGCCCTGCCCATCATGAACGCGGTGGTCATGCCGGTGGGAATGGCAGCCCTGGCCAGCCGCATCTGGGATGCCGAGACCAAAGGGCAGACCTGCAAACTGCTGTTCACCCTGCAGAGCCGCGGCAGTCTGTTCGGGGCCAAGGCCGCCCTGGGGATGCTGGAAAATCTTCTGGTATGCGGGCTGGAGATTCTGGCCATGCCGGTGCTGGGATATTTCCGGGGCTTCACCGAAGCATTAGATACAAGGCTTTGCCTGTGGCTGCTGCTGTGCACCTTCTGCGTAAACGGGATGCTGTACTTTCTTTCCTTTCTGCTCAGCATCCGTCTGGCCAACCAGGTGGCCGCCCTGGCGGTCGGATTCTGCGGCGCCCTTCTGGGACTGTTTGCCGCATTCATGCCCGTATGGGTTTCCTATCTGGTGCCCTTCGGCTACTACATCCCGCTGAGCCCTGTGGGCATGGACTGGGACGCAGATACCCGCATCGCCCGGATGTTCGTCCGGCCTTTGTGCTGGCCGCTGCTGGGGGTCACTGTGCTGCTGGCGGTGATTCTGGCCCGGATGTGCCGTCGGGCCATTGAACAGGAGGAGGTCTGACTATGCTGATCCGCTGTATTCTGGCTGAAAACCGAAAACTGCACGGGGCCGTGATCTGGCTGGTGTTCCTGGTCGTGCCGATGATCTCGGCCTTATACGGTACCTTCAACTTTTTGCAGAACCTGGGCCTGCTCACCTTTGACTGGTACAACCTTTGGACCCAGCACACCTTGTTTTATACCCTGTTCTTCTTTGCCCCCATGGTAGGTGTCTACGCCGCCTACCTGTGGCGGCTGGAACACCTGGGGCACAACTGGAACCTGATCATGACGGTTCCGGTACGCCGTTCCTATATTTTTCTGGCAAAGTTTCTGGTGGTAGCCAAGATGACCTTGCTGACCCAGGGGTGGGTGTTTTTGCTGTATCTGCTGGCGGGCAAGTTTTGGGCCGGTCTGCCAGGATGGCCTCCGGTCATGATCGTGATCTGGCTGCTGCGCGGGGTGCTGGGCAGCCTGGGCGTCATCGCCTTTGAACTGCTGCTGGCCATGGCCATCCGCAGCTTTGCCGTGCCTGTCCTGGTCGGACTGGCCGGTGGGGTGAGCGGCATGCTGGCCGCCAGCCGGGGATTGTCCCTCTTCTGGCCTTTTGCCCTGATGCAGGCCGGTATGAACTCCAACCGGAAAGACGACATGCTGAGCGGTCAGTTTTTCCCCTTTTTGCTGGCCTGCCTTGTCTGGGCCGGGATATTTGCAGGACTGGCCATCCTGCTCCTGCGGGCCCGGGATGTACGCGCGGAATAATTTTCACTGGTATTTTGCCGGATTTTGCGGTATAATGAGCCGGTAAATCCATCTTGGGGAGGAACATCTGCCGATGACTGCCAATGCTGCCGATTTTGCCGGACCGTCCTGCGGGCGCCGCTACGAAAAAGAGCTAGAGACCCACTTCCGGGATTGCCTGCTGTTCTACCTGGACGGGCGCATCAAATTTGAGCGCTACTGCTACGGGGAAGCCGCCTGTCTGGTATTCAGCGTATGGGCCCACGGGCTGGATGAGACCGGAAAGATCCTGTGGGACAAGGAGCCGGAATTTGAGACCGACCAGAAGGCTCTGCCTCGGGTACTGACCGATGTGCAGGAAGAGGGCACCGCCCTGCAGTTTGACGGCATGCGCAAGCGGTATGTGCTGACGGAAGAATTTGACACCGATAAGATGAACGGGTACAGCCGCTTCAAGGTTTTTTTACTGCGGCAAAAACATCATTGATCGAGAAAGGCCGGGGTCCCTGACGGGGCCTCCGGCCTTTCTGTATTTTTTCGGTTTTTTCCGGTCGTCCGGTATCATCTGCCGGAAACCTCCCCTGCCCCGGTCTGCCACCCGGACAGGTCCGCTCTCTCCTTTGACCAGGTTTCAGAGAATGGCCCGCAGCACGCCTGCAGCCAGCACCCGGACAAAATCGGCGCCGCCCGCTCACCGGGAGAGAGCATTCCCGCCATCCCCGCTGCCACCGCCGCAAAACCGCCTTTCCAGCAGATCTGTACCGCAGCTTCCTTTTCCCGTTCCGCTCCGGCCGGCATACCGATGGCTTGTTCCTGCATACCGACAGTATGCGGCGGTTGGGTATATGTATCCCAGCAGGTGCTGCGTACCCCGCCGGGGACGGCCATCCTTCTCATCCTGACCAGCTCCTCCTCTGGAATAGTAAGCGCCGGGGAACGTCATCTGTTTCCCGGCGACAGAAAGCCCGAATCTTCACAGTCCCAGACACTCCAGCAGGCGCGTGCAGGAATCCTGCGGAAAATGATTCAACAGGCTGTCCTGTTCGCTCTGCCCATGGTAATCGCTGGCGGCACTGTACATCAGGTCATACCGGTCGGCCAGCTGTTTCAGTGTTTGCCGCTGGTTGTCATCATACTGCCGGTAAAGTACCTCCATGGCACCACGACTGCCGGCCAGCTCCTTGAACTGCTTGAGCAGCCGTTCATTTTCGGTTTCGTCAAGGCGGTAATAGTACAGATGCGCCAGCACCGCCGCACCGCCTGCCGCCAGAATGGCCCCCACCGCCTCTTCCATGGACACATACCGCAGCGGATTGGGAACAAAAGCCTTTCTCTGGCCGTACTGTCCGATATAAACGTCAAACGCCTGATCCACCGTCTCCACATAGTGCCGCTCCTTGAGTATGCCGGCAATGACCATCCGTCCGATATGGCGTTTGTCCGGATAAAGGCGGCGCAGATCCTCGTAACTGCCCAGATCAATCCCACACAGGCGAAGGCGGTCCAGAATCGCATTGATATACGGTGCGCGGTCCGGCTTATTGTGGAAAAGGACTTCCTGTATCCGGGGGCTGCAGCGATCGAACCCCAGCGCCACAACATGGATTTCCACTTCTGCCTTCTGGGATGTGGTATACAAGCAGCTGATTTCGGCGCCCTGTATCAACCGGATCGCCGGATGTCGGGCCTGCAGCCCGTCAATGTCTTCCGTATAGTTGTGATCGGTGATGGCAAGTACGCCGATCTGTGCCTGCTCCGCTTTGGCGCACAGCTGCTCCGGTGTGCACACACCGTCGCTTTTGGTGGTGTGGGTATGCAGATCAATATAAGAATTTTCCATCACTTGTTTCCTCCCTTGCAGAATGGATTGCTTTGACGAAGGAGCTGGTTTCTTCGGCTGCAGTTCGATTGTATCAGAAGAATTTTGCATCTACAATTGACTTTTTGAATATATTATTCTGCATGTTTTTTATACAGGTGCATTTCATTTTTAATTGTTTCATATTGTATTTCTGGAACGATATTACTATAATACAGACACAGGATCTTCAAAATTCCTCAGGAAAGGTGGTCAGGAAATGAAAAGCAAACCCATGCCCTGCCGGCAGGAGCCCACAGAACCCATGTCGTACAACGCTATGATCAAATCCAGATTGTGCCGTTGGAAAACCAACTACGAAGAAATGCACGCAGCCAACCTGAACTACACCGCCATTGCCAACAAGATGGAGGAGGATTTCCACATCCGGACTTCCCCGCAAAAGATCAGCGCCATGTTTGATATCCTGTCAGACCGGGAAGTCAAGCTGCAGGAAATCGTGGCCTTGTCCCAGATCTTTCATTTTCCCCTGCAGGATATCTGTGAGTTTCCCAACGCACCCGCTTCCAACGCACTGGAAATCAACGCTTTGCTGAAAAAACAAAAGCAGGACCGTTCCATCTGTCCGGTCGGCAACGACTTTTATGACGGGCAGTATTACTGCTACTACTTCAAGCCCAAACTTTCCGAGGACCGGCTGAAACCGGTGGAGGAAGGCAGCATTGAAGAAGCCGCTATGAGCATCAGCATTTCCGGCGGGCACTCCACCATCACACTGCACGAATTGAAAGCCAACACCACCTTCTACGGCGAGCCTATGCCCTGCTTTACGCTCAAGGGAAACCTGTATCACTTTGAAAGTTCCAACATTGCCTACAGCTTCATTTCCAGCAGTGACGGACGGCGGGCCATGGCCCTGATGTTCTCTTACCTGGATCTGAGCAGTGATATCCGCTATTACATGACCATGGGAATGCTGACCTTCTCCCTGAACCAGGTGCACGCGCCGCTGTTTCAGAAAATGGCCGTCTTCCGGGTGAAGCAGGATTATCGGGATCCCCATGTGGACAATATCCTGCGGGGAATCCTGGCACTCAACACCTCCCCCATTATTCTGGACGAGGACACCATAAAACAATTGATCGACCAGGAACCCATGCTGGCCAAACTGATTGCGCCGGAAAAGGCCATCAAGAAGTGCTATGCATTTTCTGAAAATACCATCCGGGGCAACTCCTTCTTCCTGCTGGATGACCGGCAGAAGATTGAAATTCTGCTGCTTCTGAAAAAAAGCAGCCTCTTCCCCGTACAGGAACTGGTGTCCGAGTCGGATACTTTTACGGATTTCATCAAGGCCTATCAGCGGGAGATGCTGAAAAAGCCGATCCCGGATCCCACCACATAACCAACAAAACGGCAGGCTCTGCCCCTTTGAAGGGACAAAGCCTGCCGTTTTTCTGCCTGTGTCGGGATCGTCCTTGGTTTGCAGCCGGACATAGCAAAAGGACCGTGAAACTTACGTTTCACGGTCCTTTTGACGGGCTGATCTGACGGCCCTTGTTTGGTCCGAGTGGCGAGAGTCGAACTCACGGCCTCTTGAACCCCATTCTCCCAGCTTTCTGGTATGAGCGAAAGTCGCAGAAAATTAACACTATATATCGTGTTTTTTTCGTGCAAATTATTCCGCACATTTGGTATGATTCATGCGCATTCAATACGTATTCAATACGCCACAAATATAGATAATTGTCGAATTGCGAATGTAAGATTCCGGCGCTTACCCCAAAAACAAAACAAATGATAACAATAACCTTCGTCAGTTCCTCTTGGTATAAAATCGGATGCCTTTGTGAATATGTCAGGTATGGATTCATGGAGCGATCGTGCTACCCTATTTGTATGAAATAAGGGGGTCACTGTGATTTCTTGTACGAGAAATATAGGATGCCTTTGTGGTGCTTAAGAACACCAATATTATACCATTTCCAACGCGCAAAGAAAAGTCTGTTTACATACGAAAATCGCTAGGCCATTGTAGCGATTTCGGACATACCGATTTGTACCTGTTTTTATGCCTCTATACCAAGTTTGACCCACCTATTTTTATGAGAACTTTTAATGACTTTTCGCTTTCCTTCAATTCAGTACTTTTGGATAAGCAGTAAAAATCGCTTGGGTATTATTCGAAGATTTTACCTTTCAATTCAATAAATAGAACTGCTTGTTTCGCATGGCGGCTTCTGGACGACAGTGGTTCCACATAGCTTACTCTCGCGGAAGAGAACTCGACTTCATTTTGGTCATAAAGTGGTGCAAGTGCATTACATAAATCGGCAGGCATATTCCCGATATCCTTTCCTTTTCGCGTAAACACCCGAAAATTGTTTGAGTTGTAAATGTTATCTTTATCACGCTGGATCTGAATTGGATCATCTACTTTGACTTTTTCAATTTGTTCAGTTCTACCATCGTATCGGGTGCCCTTCACCTCGAACCGAAGCGAAAATTCCTGAGTTTCCGGATTATATACTCCATCATATTGGTCGAGATACTCCATCATACCAGGTTCAAAGTAGTCCGGCCCAACTATAAAAGATAGTTCATGTCGCTTGTGAAGCTTTTCAAGCTCTATAAGAAAAGCCGCTTTTTCTTCCACCCCCATAGTTACACCTCCTCAACGCTCTCCAGCTCTCGATAATACAAATTTTCATTGGCGTAGAAACGCTCCAGATACCTGTCATAATAGGCGCCCGTGCCTTGGGCTTTATAGATAAGGTCCCATTTATCCACCTGATTGCAGCCATATTTTTCTGCAATTTCCGTCGTCAGATCAATAACGTCCACACTTCCATGCCTTTGTATCAATGTATTTGCAAACGAACCAATTGTAATGTTGTTCTCTCCTTTGTAAAGGATAATTGTTCCAAACATACTACTGGAGGAAAATCTATTATCTGCAATAAGCAAGTTTGCATAAAACCAGTCTTCAAAACCAAGGTCATCCAGTTTCGATTGGAAGCCGGACAAACGAAGAGAACGCACACTGAAGTAAGTATTGTCATCAACTGCATCATAAACATCATCGCAATACTCACAGATCATTTGTTTTGTTATCCCAGCCTGTTCCAACTTCCGAATATTGATAATACGATCTGGGGCATACTCAATAACCGTCAGACTGCGTTTCAGTGCCATCAGCTTTTGCGAGAACATAATGACTGATGCAAACCTTTCTCTGTAAGGTCTAACATTAATCATATCTTCGGAAGTAAGCAGATGTTCATAATAGCTTTCAAGCGAGGAATAGTTTTGAACTGCATATCGGGAAAGAACAACAAATCCCATATTTTTTAAGTTATAGGGGTTGATCTCTTCCACATCTGCACCAGGTACCACTTGCTGATAAATTTTTCTAATTTCATCAAAATAATAGAAGTCTTCCCGCAATGCGCTTTTTAACTTATTCTGATTTTCCGGAGACATCACCTTTTGCGTTATGGAGTATACGTTTTGGTGGTTATATATTGCAAAGGCTTGAAGGTAAGTACTTGCCACCGTAACCGCGTCATATCCGTACTCGCGAGATACCGCTTCTGCCAACGCTGGCGCAGAAACAGGAGACATTTCCGCCATAATATCAAAAATAGCTGAATTTCGGTCGAACTCGCCAAATCGAATATTAGGAGTTCTGCAACTATGGAAATTATGATAAGCCCCCTCCGGCAAGATTTTCTTTAACAAGTTGTGCAATTCATACCGGTCATGGATATCATATTTGCGCATCAAATCGGGATAGTCCCTCACAAGTTTCTCTGTAGAAATTTCGATATTCTCATACGAGCTCAAGTTTAGCCTGTCCAGAAAATCGGTGTAATCTCGGCTATCTATATCATAGTAGCGAATCATTTCATTTTGCTTCCACAGAAGGAACCGCGCTGCCGCCAAACGGTTTTTCCTCGTGCGGTGGATTGCTTTGGTATAGTATAGTTTCTCATCGTAGGGAATATCTTCCTGCTCCAAAAAATCATTATATATTTTGGTGAAACAATCGAACGAAACATCTTGTCGGCAGAACTTCTTTACAACTAATTTTTCCAAATCACTTCTTTTTTTCTCTACCCACGTTTCATCAATATACAGCTTATTACGATTGAGATAGTTTTTGATTTTTAGGCGTTGAGAAACTTCCAGACCCTTTCTATCTTCCAAAGCCTCTGACAATTCTTTTGTTCCAGGTTTCAAATCAATTGTTTCCAAATATTGCCATGTAGCTTGTGAAATACCTAACCATTTAATACTATCTTTTTTATCAAGTTTATAAGTGGAATACAGATATTGATAGTAATCTTCGTCGAAATAACTTCCCCCAGTTTGTTCAATATAATATTTTCGAACTTTTTTTACCTGCTGTTTTACGATCTGTCGAACACGCTCTCTTGTTAGACCGCATTCTTGAGCCACTTCCTCCAGAGTGCTGCCTTGTAAGCGCATTTGAACAATCGATTTATTACGGGGGTCTATATCAGGGCATGACATTAGATAGTCTTCGAATCTAGGATAAATTCGGAAGCAGCGATAATCTACATATTCCAGCACACCAGACTTAATTAATTGTCCCAAAATCTTTTTAATTCGTGTGATGTCTATAGAAACAGGCGACTCTATCTTGTCCACCAATTCCTGAAGGCTTAGCCCAGAGAATCCGATAGAGTTGAAAATGGACAGAATACGTTTATTAAGGCTTTCGTCGTCCCAAAGAGCGTTATTATCCCCTCTGCAGAACGCATTAATGCGAGAAGCATTTAGTTGAACATATTCTTCAATTTTTTGAACAAATTCATCTATAGCTTGTTGGCTTAGTCCTACATCTGTAAATAAAGTCGATGGACGAAGAAAAGCAATATCCAGCAGCGTTTTATAGCCGTTGTTCTTCAGCTTTTTGGCACTACTTTTGGTTAGACCAATATTGTCAATAAGTACATTGTTAATTCGAATATACTCTTGAATACTTTTTTGGTATGCTGGTTCAAACAAAAGTGTCCGTGCAGGAATTTCACTTTTAGGGACGTTTTCTTGAACAGCATATGCAAGAACCTCGTTCTGCATTTGCTCAAGATACGTTTTTACCGCTTCTGCTATTTCGTGTGCAGACGCCTTATCCATACGAGGAATTTCCTGCAATTGTTCTTCTGTCATGAATGCGATCTGCTCAAGGTCATCATATCCTCGAAAAGACAGTAGATTATAAGCTTTCACCGACAGAAATGCCAAATCTGAAATTTTAGTCTTAGTCTTTTTTAAGTAGCGCAAGACCAGTTGTTGGCTATTATCTTCTGATATCCAAGCATCAAAATTCAGGTTTTCCGTTTTTCCCGAGATACTATCTCCAATCACTTGAGTATTAACAGCATTTTCGCCAATTTCCTTATATGCGGTCTGCTTTTGAAGAATTTCTTCCACAGACTTTTTTCCTAAGTGAGGAATAGAAAAAAGCTCCTCCTCGCTCAAGTCCATCAATTGACCAACTGTATAACAACCTGCCCGAGTCAGTGCATGCTGTGAACGTACAGATAGTCCTATCACATCAATAGGCAACTTAGAAACGCTCATAAGAGTCCCTCACTCTGAAAGCTTTTTCTGGAAATTTGCTACGATATTTGCTAATTCTTGCAGCTCCGACTGCACATTTTCTCTATCTTCCGGTCCCATTGTGGCAAAAAGGCGTGTATCAACATCCGTCAGGAGTTCAACGCACTTTCGCATATTCTCAATTGGCTTCGCTTTAAGCTGCTGAGCTCTGGATTTCTGAAGTGCCCGCTCCATAGAATTTTTCAGTTTCTCTGCAATCGCATAATTTTTCTGTGCAAAAGAATCTATATCCTGCTTTGAATGAATATCTTCTGTTATATACTGCTCATAAAGTTGTTGCTCCAGAGTCTGCTGCTCAGCAAAGTATTCCGTGTAAGAATCACTACGAATCAGTTTCTTAATATCACGGATGAATTTACGCTGATCCGGAACTGCATTCATCATCACATTGTCGAAAGCAATGTGCTTCAGTTGCCCTTTTTCCAAATCATTCAGCTTTCTCAATTGGGCCATCATTTCGCGGAACAAGCTATAGACCTGATACTCCCGCGCTATATGGTACTGTTCCGGAAGTTTGAGATAATCCAAAAACTCGCAGATTACCTT
>CALXHN010000030.1 GCA_944388105.1 uncultured Gemmiger sp.
ATCAGCGAGAAGAAGATGCGGGAATACAAGCTGTCCAAGGGCGAGACCGAGGGCCACGGCGACGTGTACACCTGCATGGGCTGCCGCAGCTTCCTGACCCCCGACCGTTCCGGCAACGGCTGGAACAACGTGGCCAATGCCAAGAACTACGAACCGGGCAAGCCCAAGTACTACGGCCGTTTCAACCAGGGCGTGGTCACCATCAACCTGGTGGATGTGGCCCTGTCCTCCGGCGGTGACTTTGACAAGTTCTGGAAGATCTTCGATGAGCGTCTGGACCTGTGCCATGAAGCCCTCATGTGCCGTCATAACCGCCTGAAGGGCACCCTGTCCGACGCCGCCCCCATCCTGTGGCAGTACGGCGCTCTGGCCCGCCTGGAAAAGGGCGAGCCCATCGACAAACTGCTCTACGGCGGCTACTCCACCATCAGCCTGGGTTACGCGGGCCTGTACGAATGCTGCAAGTATATGACCGGCAAGAGCCACACCGACCCGGCTGCCAAGCCCTTTGCCCTGCAGGTCATGCAGCACATGAACGATGCCTGCGCCAAGTGGAAGGCCGATTCCAACATCGACTTCAGCCTGTACGGCACCCCGCTGGAATCCACCACCTACAAGTTCGCCAAGTGCCTGCAGAAGCGCTTCGGCATCATTCCGGGCATCACCGACCGCAACTATATCACCAACTCCTACCACGTCCATGTGTCCGAGGAGATCGATGCTTTCACCAAGCTGAAGTTCGAGAGCGATTTCCAGAAGCTCAGCCCCGGCGGCGCCATCAGCTATGTGGAAGTGCCCAACATGCAGGATAACCTGGCCGCGGTCATCCGGGTCATGCAGTTCATCTATGAGAACATCATGTACGCCGAGCTGAACACCAAGAGCGACTACTGCCAGGTCTGCGGTTACGACGGCGAGATCAAGATCGTGGAGGATGACGGCAAGCTGGTGTGGGAGTGCCCCCACTGCCATAACCGTGACCAGAACAAGCTGAACGTGGCCCGCCGTACCTGCGGCTACATCGGCACCCAGTTCTGGAACCAGGGCCGCACCGCCGAGATCAAGGACCGCGTGCTGCACCTGTAAAAGAAAAACCGAGCACCCGTTCCTTTGCACAGCACCCCAAAGGCGGAGACAGCAACATGAAGATGTTCCTGTCTCCGCCTTTTTTATAAAAACATCGCCGCTCCGGAAAGGCGGCGGAAGGCAGGGAGGAATGAACGATGTCATATCAGGATCGGCGCCAGAAAAATGCGGATGTTTTTGCGGACACACAGCGGTGGTACACCGGCGATGAGGCGTTGGGGGATGCGATCCGCCATTCCCAGCGGGGAACGGTGCTGCATGGACCGGAGCCCATCCGGGTCCCGGACCAGGCGCTGTGCCGCTATGAGGAAAAGGCCCGGGTGCTGGTCTCCGCCGACCGCACCCTGCAGGCGGCGGGGAAGTACCCGGGCCGGAAAGTCCTGGTGCTGAACTTTGCTTCCGCCACCACCCCGGGCGGCGGGGTCCTCTGGGGCAGTTCCGCCCAGGAGGAGAGCCTGTGCCGGTGCAGCACGCTGTATCCCTGCCTGAACACCGATACTCTGTGGGAAAACTACTATCTTTTCCACCGCCGCCGGCAGAGTACCCTGTACACGGATGCCTGCATCTATACCCCGGAGGTGCTGTCCATCAAGACGGACACGGCAGACCCCCGGCGGCTGCCCCGGGAGGCGTGGCAGAAGGTGGATGTGCTGACCTGTGCGGCGCCCAACCTGCGGGAAACGGAGCTGGACGGGGCGGTCCTGTATGAACTGCATGTGCAGCGGGGCCGGCAGATCCTTGCAGCGGCGGCTGTCCATGGGGCAGAGGTGGTGATCCTGGGGGCTTTCGGCTGCGGGGCTTTCCGCAACCCGCCCCGGGTGGTGGCCTCGGCATACCGGCAGATCCTGCCCGCTTTTTCCCGGGCCTTTGCCGCGGTGGAATTTGCGGTCTACTGCCCGCCGCATGATGATACCAACTACCGGGTGTTCCGGGAAATTCTGGAATAACAGGCGCCTCCGAAAGTTCCGGGCCGGACCCATGGGGGCCGGTTTTGTCATATCCCGCCGGCAGGACCGTTGCCAACCGGCCGGCCCCATAGTATAATTGGACCAAAGGCGGAACCGTTCCGGGCCCAAAGGGGGCGTCTGTTTGGAAAAGGAACTTGTAGAAATACGGATGTGGTCGGAATACCATTTCCGCCGGTCCTGCCGGGAACTGTTCGGACGGGATACCGGCAGCGATTACTGGAAATGGTGCGTCTGCAGGATGAGCTACGAAGCCATCATGGAGGAAGTGGTCGGGGAATGGGCCGACTACAACACCCCCTTTGATGCGGACCTGTACAGGAGCAAGCTGATCGTGGTGGAGACATACCGGCAGAAATACGCCGACGCAATCCCTCGGGTCATCGACCTGCCGGGGATGCTGGCGGAATACAAGGAGCTGCGGGACTTTCACCGTCGGCCGGACATCCCGGAATGGGTGCAGCTGAAGATGGCGGCATCCCATGGCCGGACCAAGATGATGAACATGACCCCTGTCCGCTGCGGGGATTCGGATGAATTTCTTGCGGAAGTGGACAGAATGGGTACCCGGGCCTATGCCGACCGGATGGAACGGCTGTACCATGCGTGGATGCGCCTTGCCCGGGAGGCGGCGGCAGCACAGGGAGGTAAAAGATGAAACAGTGTGTTGTGGATGTGATCGTGGACATGCAGAACGACTTCGTCACCGGGGCGCTGGGCACCGCTGAGGCCCAGGCCATCACGCCCGGTCTGGCGGCGGAAGCCCGACGGGCGGCCGGGGCGGGGCATGCCCTCTTCTTCACCCTGGATACCCATGAGGCGGATTATCTCTCCACCCGGGAAGGTAAAAAGCTGCCGGTGGAGCACTGCCTGCGGGGCACCGAGGGATGGAACCTGGTGCCGGAGGTGGCTGCCGTTGCCGAAGAGGCGGACCCGGCCTGTCCGGCCAAGGTGCTGGTGGAAAAGCCTACCTTCGGCGCCAGCGAGCTGCCCGCCGCCGTGGGAAAGTTTTTAACCGAAAAGGACGTTTCTGTGGAAAAGTTCCGGGTCTACGGTGTCTGCACCGACATCTGCGTCATCTCCAACGCCATGCTGCTGCGGGCCTTCTTCCCCGAAACGCCCATCGAGATCCTGGCCGGACTGTGCGCCGGTGTCAGCCCCGAATCCCATGCCACAGCCCTGAAAGCCATGGGCGCCTGTCAGTTCGATGTGCTGGACTGACCCTTTCCCCATACATAAGAAAATCCCCGCCGCGGGGTCCTGGGACCTTGCGGCGGGGATTCTTTTGTTGCTGTAAACCGGTTACAGGGCACAGGGGACAAAACCGTCCTTGCCCAGCACCTGCACATGGTCGTAGCCCAGGGCTTTCAGCTGGGCGGCGGCCTCGTCGTAGCCGAAGGTCAGGGCCTTGGCATCATGGGCGTCGGCGGTGATGATGACCTCGCCGCCCAGTTCCTTCCAGGCGCGGAGGATCGCTTCCCCGGGGAAGAAGTCATCCCGGTATCCGCGATACACCGAGGAGGTGTTCACTTCCAGCACGCAGCCGTTGGCGGCAGCCGCCTCCAGGGCGGTGCGGGCCGCGGCCATGTAGCGGGGGCTGTTCTCATCAAAGAACTTGTTGCCCTTGTTGATCTTCTTGATCAGGTCAAAATGCCCCAGAATGGTGGGCTTGTGTTCCGCCACCCGGCGCACATTGTCAAAATACGCTTCCACAACAGCCAGACCGTCACCGTCAAAGTCGTCCTGAATGCAGGCGGCCAGGTCGGCCTCCCGCCAGTCAATCTCGTAATAGCGGCCGGTCTTGGGGCCCTGCACATAGTGGGCGCTGCCGATGAAATAGTCGTAGGCGGTGGGGTCGTCGTCGCTGAACAGGTCCCACTCCAGTCCGCACAGGATATCGAGCTTGCCTGCATACCGCTCCTTGAGCTTGGCCACCTGCGCCTTGTACAGGGCGGTGCGGCTCTGGGTCATGCAGTATTCGATATCACAGGGGGTGTGGCTGTGGCCGGAAAAACCCAGGGTTTTCAACCCGGCGCGCCAGGCGGTGACCGCCAGCTCATCCAGGGTGTTTTTGCCGTCGCACAGTTTGGAATGGACATGTACCGAACTCAGTTTGTATTCGTCAGCCATCTCACTGCATCCTCTCCTGTTTTACTTTATGATCGACCACGTGGCGTTTTTCCAGCTCACGGGTGATGTCTTCCACCGAGATGCCCAGCTCGATCATCAGCACCAGCACATGGTAGGCCAGATCGCTGATCTCGAACACGGTCTCTTCCTTGTCGCGCTTGGAGCCCGCAATGATGACTTCGGTGCTTTCCTCGCCGACCTTTTTCAGGATCTTTTCCAGGCCCTTGTCAAACAGATAGCTGGTGTAGCTGCCTTCCTTGGGATCGGTCTTGCGGCCCTCGATCAGGTGGTACAGCCCTTCCCAGGTGAACTGCTTGAGCTCATCCGAAACATAAACCGGGTTGAAGAAGCAGCTTTCGGCGCCGGTATGGCAGGCAGGGCCACTCTTCACGACCTCCACCACCAGGGCGTCCTTGTCGCAGTCGGCGGTGATGGACACCACCTTCTGCACATTGCCGGAGGTCTCGCCCTTGCGCCAGATCTCCTGACGGCTGCGGGACCAGAAGACGGTCCGGCCTTCCGCAATGGTCAGGGCCAGGGTCTCGGCGTTCATGTAAGCCAGGGTCAGCACTTCTTTGGTGTAGTGATCCTGCACGATGGCGGGGATCAGCCCGTGCTTGTCGAATTTCAGGGTACGGGAAGTTTCGGTATATTCCATGAGAAAAAACTCCTGCTCATTATAGATATGAGATACTTATAGTGTACAGCGGCGGAAGACATTTTGCAAGAGGGGACCGGGAGAAATCAAAGACGCATCTCGATGCCGTTTTGGCGCAGATACTGCTTCAGCTCCCGGATATCCACCTGTTTGGTGTGGAAGATGGAGGCGGCCAGTCCGGCATCCACCGCCGGATGGTTGCGGAAAAGTTCCAGGAAATCTTCCCGGCAGCCCGCGCCGCCGGAAGCGATGATGGGCACGGCGCAGCGCTGGGCCACGGCGTCCAGCAGTTCCAGGTCAAAGCCGTTTTTGACGCCGTCGGTGTCGATGGAGTTGACCACCAGTTCCCCGGCGCCGCTGCGCACCCCCTGTTCCAGCCAGTCCAGGGCGTCGATGCCGGTGTTTTCCCGGCCGCCCTTGGCAAACAGGCGGAAACTTCCGTCCACCCGCTTGATGTCCGCCGAAAGTACCACGCACTGGTTGCCGTAGCGCTGGGCGGCCGCCGAGATGATGGCGGGATTTTTGATGGCGCCGGAGTTGACGCTGACCTTGTCGGCGCCGCATTTCAGCACCCGGTCAAAATCCTCCAGGGTGTTGATGCCGCCGCCCACCGTCAGGGGAATGAAGATCTCCGATGCCACTTTGCGCAGGATGTCGGTAAAGAGGGTGCGGCCCTCCACGCTGGCGGTGATGTCGTAAAACACCAGCTCATCCGCCCCGGCGGTGTTGTAGTACCGGGCCATTTCCACCGGGTCGGCCATGTCCTTCAGACCTTCAAAATTGACCCCCTTCACCACCCGGCCGTTCTTCACGTCCAGGCAGGGGATGATGCGTTTGGTAACCATGAACTCCGCCCCTTTCAGCCTTCATAGCGGCGCACGGCCTCGGCCAGGTCGATGGCGCCGGTGTAGATGGATTTGCCCAGGATGGCCGCATGGCAGCCCATGGCCTGCAGCTCGGCCAGCTCTTCCAGGCGGGCGATGCCGCCGGACGCGGTGATCTCCACCCCGGGAATGGTCAAGAGGTCCCGGTACAGCTGCATATTGGTGCCCTGCATGGTGCCGTCCCGGGAGATATCGGTGACGATCAGGGCCTGCACCCCGGCGTCGGCGCAGCGGCGGCAGAAATCCAGCCCCGGCTCGGGGGTGACTTCCTTCCAGCCGCTCACCGCCACCTGGCCGTTTTTCATGTCCACGCCCACCGCAATTTTATCGCCGTAGGTGCGGGCCATGCGGGCGGTGAAAGCAAAGTCCCGCACCGCGATGGTGCCCAGGATGCAGCGGCCCACCCCGAGGGCCAGATAGTCCTCGATGCGCTGCTGGTCCCGGATACCGCCGCCTACCTCCACAAACAGGTCACCGGCGTCGGTGATGCTGCGGATGGTGGCAAAGTTCACGGCCTGACCGTCCTTGGCGCCGTCCAGGTCCACCACATGCAGATACTTGGCCCCGGCGGCTGCAAAGGCTTTGGCCTGGGAGACGGGGTCGGGATTGTAGACGGTCATCTGGTCGTAATCGCCCTGGTACAGCCGCACGGCCTGACCGCCCCGCAGATCAATGGCAGGAAACAGTTTCATACAGCGCCCTCCTTACAGTTCGGCGAAGGCCCGCAGGATCCGCAGGCCGGTATCGCCGGATTTTTCGGGGTGGAACTGGGTGCCGTACACCAGCCCCGCCCGCACCGCACCGGTCACCGGGATGCTGTACTCGCTGGTGGCCAGGGTGTTGGAGGCGCAGTTCTTGGCGTAGTAGCTGTGCACATAGTAGACGTATTCCCCGTTCTGGATGTACTTGAACAGCGGGTCCTTTTCCCCTGCCGGGGTCAGGTCCAGGGCGTTCCAGCCGATGTGGGGCACCTTCAGGGTGGGGTCTTTCAGGTCGTCGGCCAGGGGACACACCTGCCCGGGCACCAGGCCCAGGCCCTGGTGTTCCCCGTACTCGTAACTTTTCTCAAACAGCAGCTGCATGCCCAGGCAGATGCCCAGCAGCGGGGTGTGTTGGGTCTCCTCCCGCAGGACCGGCACAAGCCCGGTGGCCTGCAGCTTGGCGGCGGCGTCCGCAAAGGCGCCCACACCGGGCAGCAGGATGTGGGTGGCCTGACGCAGGTCCTCGGCCTGGTGGGTCACCCGCACCTCCGCCCCCAGACTCTTCACGCTGGAAGCAAGGCTGAACAGGTTGCCCACCCCGTAATCCACAATGGCGATCATCTTGATTCCCCCTCTTGTTTCGTTTCAGCGCAGGATGTCGTCCAGTTCCTGCAAAAAGCGCGCCATCTGTTCCGGCGTGCCGATGGTGATGCGCAGCCAGCTGTCGATGCGCGGAGCCGAGAAGTACCGGATCAGCACCCCCCGCTCCCGCAAAGCCTCAAAAATCTCCTTCGCCGGTTTTTCGGCGGGCTTGGCAAACAGAAAATTGGTGGCCGAATCCAGCACGGTGAACCCCCGCTTCCGCAAAGCGTCGGTGGTCTCCTGCCGGGTGCGGCAGATCTTGGCCACCGTATCCCGGAAATAGGCCTCATCCCGCATGGCCGCAGCCCCGGCGGCCTGGTTCAGGGAGCTGATGTTGTAGGGGCTGTAGCTGAACTTGATGCGGTTCATGTCCGCGATCAGGGCGGGCTGTGCCGCGCAGAAGCCCAGCCGGGCCCCCGCCAGACTGCGGGACTTGGAGAAGGTGCGCACCACGATCAGGTTGTCGTATTTGGGCACCAGCGGCAGGCAGGAAGCCCCTTCCCCCGCAAAGTCCACATAGGCCTCGTCCACGATCACGATGTGGTCGGGATTGCGGCGGATGACCTCCTCCATCTCCGCCACCGGGGCCAGCAGGCTGGTGGGAGCGTTGGGGTTGGCAATGACAATGGTTTGCCCCAGGTCATAGTAATTGGTCAGGTCCAGGGTGAAATCCTGCCGCACCGGCAGGATGTGGGCCGGGACTTTCATCAGCTGGCAGAGCACCGGATAAAAACTGTAGGTGATGTCCGCAAAGGCCAGGGGCGTCTGCTCATCGCAGAAAGCCCGGATGGCCAGCAGCAGGTTTTCATCGCTGCCGTTGCCGCACAGGATGTGGTCGGCAGGCAGGCCCACCGCCTCCCCGATGGCGGCGCACAGGTCGGCCTCGGTCAGGTCGCAGTACAGCCGCAGTCCGGCCACCGCCCCCGCCACCGCGTCGGCCACGGCAGGGGAGGGGGGATAGGGGTTCTCGTTGGCGTTGAGCTTGACCAGATCGGGCATCTTGCGCTGCTCGCCGGGGGTGTAGGGCTCCAGCGACGCCAGGGTGGGGGTGAAATACCGGCTCATTGTTCCGCCTCCTCATAGCGGATGGTCACGCTCTTGGCGTGGGCGTGCAGGCCCTCCCGCTCCGCAAAATCGGCGATGCGGTCCTTCACGTCTGCCAGGGCATCCCGGGTGTAATAGAGGAAGCTGGATTTCTTGACGAAATCGTCCACGCTCAGGGGGCTGGAGAACCGGGCGGTGCCGGAGGTGGGCAGGGTGTGGTTGGGGCCGGCAAAGTAGTCGCCCAGGGCTTCAGGCACGTTGCGGCCCATGAAGATGCTGCCCGCGTTGCGGATCTGGCCCAGCAGGGCAAAGGGGTCCTCCACGCACAGTTCCAGGTGTTCGGGGGCGATGAGGTTGGCGGCTTCCACCGCCTTGTTCAGGTCATCGGTGACGATGATCTTGCCGTTGGTGTCAATGCTCTCCCGGGCGATGGCGGCGCGGGGCAGCTGGGGGATCTGCACTTCCAGTTCGGCCTGCACCGCTTTGGCCAGCTCCATGCTGTCGGTGACCAGCACGGCGGTGGCCAGCTTGTCGTGTTCCGCCTGACTCAGCAGGTCCGCCGCCACCCACACCGGGTTGCAGCCGCCGTCGGCCAGCACCAGAATCTCCGAAGGTCCGGCGATCATGTCGATGCCCACCTTGCCGAAGACCTTCCGCTTGGCGGTGGCCACATAGATGTTGCCGGGGCCCACGATCTTGTCCACGGCGGGCACGGTCTCGGTGCCGTAGGCCAGGGCGGCCACCGCCTGGGCGCCGCCGGACTTGACGATCTTGTCAATGCCCGCCACCGCCGCCGCGGCCAGAATGTTGGGGTTCACCTTGCCGTCCTTGCCGGCGGGGGTGGTCATGACGATCTCACGCACCCCGGCTACCTTGGCGGGGATCACGTCCATCAGCACGGTGGACGGGTAAGCCGCCGTGCCCCCCGGTACATAGACGCCGGCCTTTTCAATGGGGGTGTATTTCTGCCCCAGCACCACGCCGGGGGTGTCGTTGATGACAAAGTCCTTGTGGACCTGATGCTCGTGGAAGGCCCGGATGTTGGCGGCGGCCATGCGCAGGGTGGTCAGGAAATCCTCCCCCACGGCGGCGAAAGCTTCGTCGATCTCCTCCTTGGTTACAAGCAGGCTGTCCAGGTCGGCACCGTCAAACTTTCTGGCGTAGTCCCGCAGGGCTTGGTCCCCCCGGGCACGCACATCGGCGATGATGCCGTCCACCACGGCTTCCACATCCGCTTCCGCCCGGATGTCCCGGTTCAGGATCTCCTCCGGCCGCACGGCGTCAAAAGAAAGAATACGGATCATACTTTCAGTGCCTCCTTCATTTTGGCCAGCAGCTCGGTCAGCTGGCGATACTTGAACTGGTAGCTGGCGCGGTTGGCGATGAACCGCGCGCTGATGGGCATGAACTCTTCCAGCACGGCCAGATTGTTCTCCCGCAAAGTCGTGCCGGTCTCCACAATGTCCACAATCACGTCGGACAGGCCCAGGATGGGGGCCAGCTCGATGGAGCCGTTAAGCTTGATGATGTCAATGTCCCGGCCCAGGGCTTCGTAATGTTCCCGGGCGATGGAGACGAACTTGGTGGCCACCCGCAAAGCGCGGCTCTCGTCGTCCACAAAGTCCTTGGGTCCGGCCACGCACATCCGGCACTTGCCCATGCCGGTGTCCATGAGCTCGTACACATCGGCGCCGGATTCGGCCAGGATGTCCTTGCCCACAATGCCGATGTCCGCGGCCCCGTGCTCCACATAGATGGCCACGTCGCTGGGCTTGACCAGGAAGTACCGCACTTTGGCTTCGGGGTTCTCCACCACCAGCTTGCGGGTCTCGTTGTAATCCTCGGCGCAGCCATACCCGGCCTTGGCCAGCAGGCCGTAGGCCTTGTCGCCCAGGCGGCCCTTGGGCAGGGCGATGTTCAGCCAGGTGTCCGGCTCGGCCCCGGCGCTGGGAGCCAGCCGTTCCAGCTCGTCCAGATACAGGGCGAAGCCCAGGGCGCAGGCGCCGGGGGTGAACCGTCGGGCCAGCAGGTCGTACCGGCCGCCCTTCAGCACCGCCCGGGCAGCCCCGGCGGCGTAGCCGGTGAACACCAGCCCGTTGTAATATTCCATATCTCCGGCCAGACTCAGGTCCAGCCGCACGGTGGCGGCGTCGGTGCCCAGGTCCTTGTACAGGGCTTCCAGTTCGTCCAGGGCGTCGGACTGGGCCTGACAGCGGCAGCGGGTCCGTGCCTGGGCCAGGGCGGTATCAAAGGGACCGTGCAGGCTCAGCAGACCGCACAGGGCGTCGGCGCCCTCCTCGTCCAGTCCGGCGGAAAGGGCGGCCTGCCGCAGCTCGTGGGCGTTTTTGTCCCGCAGAAGTTCCAGCAGCCGGGGCCGTGCGGCGGCATCCACCCCCAGGGCATCCAGCAGGCCGGTGAGATAGCCCATGTGGCTCACTTCCAGGAAGGTCCGGGTGCCCAGGCTGGCCAGACTGTCCACAGCCAGCCGCACCACCTCCGCCTGCCGGTCGGCGTCCACCGCACCGATGCATTCCAGCCCCATCTGGCTGATCTCCGCAAAGGTGTGGCTTTCCCGGCTGGGACGGCAGACCTGCTCGGTGTAGTAGTAGCGCTTGCACTCGCCGGGGGCGGGCTGGGCGTTCTTGGCAATGGAGAGGGTCACATCCGGCCGGATGGCCCGCAGCTTGCCGTCCAGGTCGGTGAAGGTGATGACCTGGGCGTCGGACAGAAATTTCTGATTCTGCTGGTAGAGGGAATACTCCTCAAACCGGGCGCAGCGGAATTTGCGGTATCCGGCCTGTTCATACAGCGCCCGCAGCTGCAGGGTGCAGCGCTCGGCCGGGGAAAAACGAGTCAAATCCAGTTCCATACAACGATACCTCACATACCCATGCAAAACATGGTCTTATTATACTTTAGCGGACTAAAGATGTAAAGAGCGGCCCTCCATGAAAGAAGAAAACAAAAAGCAGGCGCAGATTCCCCGTCTGGTATACAAACGGAAAAGTGCGCCTGCTGAAAGGTTCGCAGCTGTTGGTTCAGCCCTGGCAGCCCATCTCGTCCCAGTCGGCAAAATCCTCGGCCTTGGCAATGGCGGTGGGGTCGAGTTTGCCGTCCACGGTGGGAACGGGGTCGGTGTGGTCCTGCACGGGGTTGGGGTTGGGCGAGCTGTTGTCCGGCACCGGGATATACACCTCGGCGCTTGCGCTGGCCGGGGGTTCCGCGGTTTCAGGCGCGTCGGTTTCGGGCTCGGCGGCATCGTCATCAAATGCCTCCGGGCCCAAAATATGTTCGTGCTCGCTGTTTTCGGAATACCGCTGGGCCAGCAGGGTGGCTGCGCAGCCCAGGGCCGCACCGGCCAGAACCGGCAGCAGATGACGGAAGAATGCCATACGATTGTCCCTCTTTCCCTACATCCGGCCCCAAGCGGCCGGGAATTTGTGGATAGTATACCACCATTTAATCCGGAATACAAGTTTTTTTATGCCGCAAAAGGCGGTATCAGGCCTTGGGGGGCGGTGCGGGCAGCCGCAGCTGTGCGCAGGCGCCGGCGGAGGTGTTGGTCAGCAGCAGTTCTCCTCCATGGGCGGCGGCCACCCGGCGGGCCATGTACAGCCCCAGTCCCTGGTGGGCGTCGTGGCGGGCGGCGTCGCCGGTGTACAGAAGATGTCCCGCCTTGCGCAGGGCCTGGGGGGAAAAGCCGGGGCCGGTGTCTTGCACGGTCAGTATCACGACCCCCGGTTCCCGCCCCGCCGTCAGGGTAATGGTGCCCCCGGCGGGGGTAAAGCGGGCGGCGTTGTCCAGCAGGTTGTCCACCGCCCGGGCCAGCCGGTGGGGCTGGATCTCCAGCACGGCCCCGGCGGGCAAGCCGTTCACCAGCCGGAAATGCAGCCCTGCCGCCGTGCACAGCGCCCGACCGGTCTCCTTCCGTCGGGCCAGGAACTCTGCCGCCTCCACCCGCTGCCGGGGTTCGTCCGCGGCGGCGCCCGGGGCCGCCACCGCCCGCAGGTCGGCCAGACAGCGGGCAGCGGTCTCGCAGCTCTGCTGCACCGCCGCCACACTGTCCGCCGCCCGGGGCGGCAGGTCCTCCTCCGCCAGCAGGTCGGCGTGGCCCGCAATGACGGTCAGGGGCGTTTTCAGGTCGTGGCTCAAAGCGGCGATCTGCTCTGACCGCTCCTGTTCGGATTCCCACTGTTCCCGCAGGCTCTGGGCCAGATGCGCCCGCAGCTGCTGCATGGTGTCCAGGGCCTGGTCCAGCTCCCGGATGCGGGTTTGCCCGAAAGCCTCTTCCGAAAGGTCCCCCGCCGCCAGTCTGGCACAGGCGGCCTGCAGGCGGGCAGTCCCGGCAGACAGCCGGCGGGCGGTGCGGCGGGTGGTCCCCCAGATCAGCAGCCCGGTCAGCACCGCCAGCAAAAGCAGGTAGCAGGTCTGGAAATCCGGCAGTTTCTGCCGCAGATTCGGGTCGGCGTAGGGAACGGTATAATCGTATTGCAGCAGGCACACCGACCCGTCCGCCAGAGTCGCCGGCAGATGATATTGGGTGTAGCCAAGATTGCCGGACCCGCCCATCCAGGCGTTCAGCGCCTTGTCCAGCTGCCAGCCGTTCATGTTGGTGGCCAGCACCGCCGGAGAGCCCGGAGCGGGGAAGAGGGCATACCGGCACAGCGGGTCCAGCCGGGAGGGATCAAAGGTATCGGCGGTCATGGCAGGCAGAACCTCATCCGCAGCCCGACGGCTGGCCTCGGCGGCGGAGGAGGCGGGCAGGATGAATCCTGCATTGAGCAGGATGCCGAAAACCAGCCACCAGACAAAGAACAGCCCCCCGCACAGGGCGGCGGTGGACAGCAGATAGCGCAGCAGCAGCCCCCGCAGGCTGCGCGCGGTTTTTGTGTGTTTCATAGCGCCTCTTTCCACCGGTAGCCGATGCCCCACACCGTCTCGATGGGGTCCGTGCCGGGGAGGGCGGCCCGGATCTTGGCCCGGATGTTCTTGATGTGCTCGGTGACGGCCCGCTCATCGGCGGTGCCGTCGTACCCGAACACCGCTTCATAGAGCTGTTCCTTGGAGAAGGTACGCCCCGGGTGGAGGGCCAGCTGTTCACACAGGGCGTATTCCGCCCGGGTCAGATGCAGGGCCTTTTGTCCCGCATACAGCACCCGGGCAGCCATGTCCAGGGCAAAGGGGCCCCGCAGCAGACGGTCGCCGGGATGGGGGTCCCGCTGCTGGCGGCGCAGATGGGCGTTCACCCGGGCCCGCAGTTCCGCCACCCGGAAGGGTTTGCGCAGGTAATCGTCCCCGCCGGCGGCCAGACCCTTGAGCACATCCTCCTCCCCGTCCTTGGCGGTGAGAAACAGGATGGGTGCCCCGGTCAGATCCCGGATGCGGCGGCAGAGCGCCACCCCGTCCTCCCCGGGCATCATCACATCCAGCAGAAGGCAGTCCGCCCACCGGCAGAGCGCAGGGGTCACCTGGTCTCCCGCGGTGCACAGACGTACCCGGTGCCCGTCCCGCTCCAGAGCGGTCTGCAGCAGGGCGCCGATGGCCCGGTCGTCGTCCACAGCCAGTATGTTTGCCATCACGCCGCCCCCGTCCACACGCACACCGCCCAGGACGCCGCATACAGCAGATACACATGGGCGGGATAGAACCAGTAGAACAGGGCTTTGTGTCCGGCGCCCCGGCGGCCGTTGTACAGCGCCATGGGGATCACTGCCGCCACACCGTACCATTCATAGTAGGTGGTGAACATCTGGGAGAAGGCGAACCCGTCCTGTCCCCGCACCGCCAGCCAGACGGCAAAGAAGTCCATGCCGATGGTCCACACCGCCCAGGCGGCCAGCTGCAGGGGGCGCTTGTCCCGGAAGAGGTACAGAATCACGCCGCCGATGAGGTACAGCGGTCCGCCGTCGGTGATGCACACCCAGGCAGGCAGTACCGTGCTGCCCAGCAGCACCATCGTCGTGGCCATCCCCGGCTGGGCGGCCAGCAGTACCACCGCAAAGCCCCAGACCACCGGGCCCAGAACGGCCAGCAGCCCCCGGGCGATCCGTCCCTGCCGTAACCAGTCGATGCCCTGCCAGAGGATGCAGAGGATGACGAAGTTCAGAAAGATGCCGTTGAGGGGATAGAAGCCGTCGGGGCGGCGGAACAATCCCACATACAGCATCAGGAAGGTCAAAAGCCCCATCCCGGCGCCGATGGCCCAGATGCGGAAAAAGTAGCGCTTGCGGTCGTGGGTGTGGGCGAAGCCTTCCACCGCACAGAAGAGGAACAACGGCGCGGACAGCCGCCCCAGCATGGAGAACCATTCCGGGATCAGGCCGGTGAACTGGAAAAAGTAGTGGATGTGGTCCAGCACCATCAATGCCAGGGCGATGGTCTTGAGAACGGTGCCGTCCAGACCCGGTTTTTTTGTTGTCAGCATGGGCAAGAAACCTCTCTTTTCTTCATAATACCAATATGCTAACAGCCGATTGTGTAGAAAGTATCAGGAAAACCCTATAAAAACAGCCCCCGGGGATTCCGGGGGCCGGCGGGGCAAAAGTCTCAGCGCACCTGCTGCACGGTGTAGGTGAAGCCGTACTCTTCCTGCAGGGCCTTGACGGCGGGTTCGCAGTCCTCAATGAAGGTGGGGGCATACACGCTCTGGCCGTTGTGGGCCTTCTTGTAGTCTTCCACGATCTGGGTCAGCTTGGCCCAGCCCTCATCGGCCTTGGCCTGGTCCATATCCTTCGGGAAGTCGATGATGAATTCGCGATGGGTGGGGATACGAGCTTTCATAGTGATACACTCCTGTTATTTGTTTATGATAATATACGTTCTGTATATTATTGATGGGTCATTCCACGCCGAAAACCCGGCGTGCGTTGGCGGCGCAGGTGTCCAGCACCGCCTGGGCGTCCATTTCCCACAGTCCGGCGATATACCCGGCCACATGGAGGATGTTGCGGCTGTCGTTGCGGCGGCCGCGCACCGGTTCCGGCGCCATGTAGGGGCAGTCGGTCTCCAGCACGGCACAGTCGTGGGGGATGGCGGCCAGCACTCTGGCGGCCCGCTTGGCTCCCTTGTAGGTCACCGCACCCCCAAAGCCCAGGCACAGGCCCTGGGCGGTGAGCCAGACGGCGTCCTCGGCACTGCCGCTGTAACAGTGCAGCACCCCTTTGGGCTTGTACCGGCGCAGCAGTTCGTACATCTCGCCGTGGGCCTCCCGGTCATGGATGGACACCGGCAGGTCCAGCTCGGCAGCCAGCTGCAGCTGGGCTTCAAAGAGATCGTACTGTTCCCGGGCGGGCAGGGGCCAGTGATGGTCCAGCCCGATCTCGCCCACCGCTGCCACCGCCTTGTCCTCAAACAGGGGGCGCATGGCCTTCAGTTCCGCTCGCCAGTCGCCGCCGTAGACGGCCACGGTGGGGGCGTCCTCCTCCCCCAGACTTTCGGGGTGGATGCCCAGGGCGGCGTGGATGTAGGGGTAGGTGTGGGCCAGTTCCAGCACCCGGGGCGCATCCCCGGAGTGGGTGGCGCATTCCAGCACCCCTACCACCCCGCCTTCCGGCAGGGCCTTGCCCAGGAGTTCATCCCGGTCGGCGTCAAACTGCCGGGAGGAATAGTGGGCATGGGTATCAAAGATGTTGGTCATAGGGAACCTCCGTCCTTCAGGCGGCCTTGCGGGGCTTGTTGACAAGGAAGATGCCGCCGCACACCAGCACCAGAGCGGCCACATACTGCCACTCGAACAGGGGCTCGGCATTGAGCACCGCCGAAAGCAGGGTGGTGACCACCGGGATCAGCAGTCCGAACACCGCAATACGGCTGACCGGGTTGTTCTTCATGAGCAGCGCCCACAGCACATACCCGGCACCGGACACAAAGGCCAGATACAGCAGCACCGGCACGGCGGCGGGGCTCTGGGGGGCCAGGTGGCCGCCCATGGCAAACCCGATCACCGCCAGGGCCAGTCCGCCCGCACCCAGATTCAGGCAGCAGACGGCAAAGCTGTCGGCCTTCTGGGTGACGGATTTGTTCCAGGGACCGGCAATGGCAAACACCGCCGAAGCAATGAGCATGGCGGTCACGCCCCAGGCGCTGCCGCCGCCGTGGTTGCCCAGGGTGGCCACCAGAACCCCGCCGAAGCCCAGCACACAGCCCAGGGCCTTGCGGCCGGTCATGCGGTCCGCCGCCCCGTACAGAAAATGGGCCAGGATCACGCCCATGAAACTCTGGGTGCTGTTCAGGATGCTGCCGAAAGATCCGGTGAGCTGGGCCACCGCCGAGTAGTAGAAGAAATACTGGGCGGCGGTCTGCCACAGTCCCAAAGCGCAGCATTCCCCCAGCACCTTGCCCCGTGGCAGGGGAAGGGGACGGCGCTCCAGCAGGGAGCCGCACACATACACCAGCAGGCTTCCCAGCATGAACCGGATGCCGGCAAAACACAGAATGGAGGGAGTGTCGGCGGATTCGATCACAAACAGACGGTAGCCCAGCTTGATGAAGGGAAACGCTGACCCCCACAGAATGTTGCAGAGGATGGCCAGGACCACCGCTGCGGTAGGAAGAGAGAAGAGCGCGTCCAGGCGCGACTTCTGCACGGAATTTGTCTCCAAAACGATACCTTTCTAGTAATGGGGAAATGATGCCCGCAAGGGCCCGCACACAAAAAGCGGCGCCGCAACCGCAGGGAAACGGCACCGCCGGTGTACAGAATCAGTGGATGCGGGTACCCACGGGCACGTCGTCGCCGTAGAAAGCGATGGCGCAGCCGCCGTCGGCGGTGTCGGCCGCCATGATCATACCCTCACTGACATACTTGCCCTTCATCATGGGGCGGGGAGCCAGGTTGGCCACGATGGGCACACGCTTGCCCACCAGGTCCTCCGGCTTGTACCACTTGGCGATGCCGGACAGGATGCAGCGCTCCTTCTCGCCGTCGAAGACGGTCAGGTGCAGCAGCTTCTTGCTCTCCTTCATGGCCTCGCAGGCGCGGACTTCCGCCACCCGCATCTCCACCTTGCAGAAGGTATCGAAGTCGATCTCTTCCTCATGGTCGGTGATCTCGGCCACAGCCTCCGCCTTGGGGGCTTCGGTCTTGGCGGCCTCGGCGGCAGCCTTGGCCTCGGCAGCGGCCTTGCGCTTGGCATCCTCCGCTTCCAGATAGGCGATCTCCGCCTTCACGTCGATGCGGGGGAACAGGGCCTCGCCCTTGTGCACGGTGTAGGAGCTGCGCAGGCTGCCCATGGTCTCCTCCCGCAGCAGGGCGTTCAGCTCGTCGGCGCTCACGCCCAGCTGTTCGGCCATCTTGGGGGCGGTGTTGGGCAGGTAGGGCTGCAGCAGAGCGGCAATCAGCTCCAGGGCGCTGCACAGGTTGAACAGCACTGCGTTCAGCCGGGGCTTGTCCGCCTCGTTCTTGGCCAGCACCCAGGGAGCGGTCTCGTCGATATACTTGTTGGCCCGCTGCACCAGCTCAAAGATGTGGATCAGGGAGGTGGGCACGTCCAGGGCTTCCATGGAAGCATCCACCTTGCCGGGGAGCTCCCGCATGATGGAAGCCAGGGCCTCGTCCAGCGGGGCGTTGGTCACGGTGCCGCCGAAGTACTTTTCGCACATGGCCACGGTGCGGGACAGCAGGTTGCCCAGGTCGTTGGCCAGGTCGGTGTTGATGCGGTTGATGAGGGCTTCGTTGGTGAAGGAACCGTCATTGCCGAAGGGCACTTCCCGCAGCAGGAAGTAGCGCACGGCGTCCACGCCGTAGCGGTCGCAGAGCTTGACCGGGTCAACCACATTGCCCTTGCTCTTGCTCATCTTGCCGCCGCCCAGCAGCAGCCAGCCGTGGCCAAAGACCTTCTTGGGCAGGGGCAGATCCAGGGCCATCAGCATGGCCGGCCAGATGATGGTGTGGAAACGCAGGATCTCCTTGCCCACCATGTGCACGTCCGCGGGCCAGTACTTGTCGTAGTCATGGTAGGTATCGTTGCCGTAACCCAGGGCGGTGATATAGTTGGAGAGGGCGTCGATCCAGACGTAGATGGTGTGTTTGGGGTCAAAGGGAACGGGAATGCCCCAGGACACGCTGGTGCGGGACACGCAGGTGTCCTGCAGGCCCTGCTTGATGAAGGCAATCATCTCGTTGCGGCGGGTGGCGGGCTGGATGAAGTCGGGGTGATCTTCATACCACTGCAGGATGCGGTCGGCATACTTGCTGGTCTTGAAGAAGTAGGCTTCCTCCTCGGCCTCATAGACGGGGCCGCCGCAGTCGGGGCAGCAGCCGTCCTTCAGCTGGGCTTCGGTCCAGAAGCTCTCGCAGGGCTTGCAGTACATGCCCTTGTAGGTGCTCTTGTAGATGTCGCCCTTGTCGTGCAGGGCGGTGAAGATCTTCTGCACGCTCTGGACGTGGTAGTCATCGGTGGTGCGGATGAACCGGTCGTAGCTGACATCCATGGTCTTCCACAGATCCTTGACGGTGGCCACGATCTCGTCCACGTAGGCCTTGGGGGTCACGCCCTTGGCGGCGGCCTTGTCCTGGATCTTCTGGCCGTGTTCGTCGGTGCCGGTCAGGAACATAACATCGTAGCCCTTGGCGCGCTTGTAGCGGGCCAGAGCGTCACAGGCCACGGTGGTGTAGCTGTGGCCGATGTGCAGCTTGTCGCTGGGGTAGTAGATGGGGGTGGTGATGTAAAATTTCTTGTTTTCCATGGGGAAAAACATCCCTTTCCTTCAAAATAGTTCCATATACAAGTTTGATTTGTCTGTATTCAGCGACCCGGCGGTCACATTCGGAACCCGGGCTGGCGGCATCGGGGACTGGTTTTCATGGTGTGCCTCCCGTCTCGTCAAATCCGATGGGCTGCACGCCGCAGGCCAGCAGGGCGTGGCGGCAGAGCACCTCGGTGCTGTCGATGAAAAAGGCGCCCAGGCCTTCGTCCCGCTTGACCAGACTCAGCTCGGTGCAGCCCAGCACGGCGCGGTCGCACCCCTGGGCTTTCAGGTCCTCCACGGCGGCGTTGAACACGGCCATGTCGGCCCGACGGCCTTTTTTGATCTGGTCGTAGATCACCGACATCACCCCGGCCTGGTGGACGGGGGAGGGCACGGCCCAGGGCAGGTCCGCCTGCTGGCACATGATCTGGTAGGTCTCGGCCAGCAGGGTGCCGTCGGTGGCCAGGATGCCCAGTTTCTTACAGCCGCCCGCCTTGGCTTCGGCCACGGTCAGCCGGGGCATGTTCAGCACCGGCACCGGCAAAGCGGCGGCCAGACGGTCGTAAAAGTAATGGGCCGTATTGCAGGGGATGGCCAGCACGGTGGCGCCATAGGCCACCAGGCTTTCCCCGTCCTGCTCCATCACGGTGAAGGGGTCTTCCTTGCTTTTGCCCAGGATGAAGGCGGTGCGGTCCGGGGTGGAGGCCCGGGAGGACAGCACCAGGTCGATGTGGTCCTGATCCCGCACGGCGGGGGTATGGTCAATGAGCATCTGGTACAGATAGCAGCTGGCCGCAGGGCCCAGCCCGCCCAGAATGCCCAGCACCGGACGTTTCGGCTTGTTTTGTTCCATACACACCCCTCCCATTTTAAGCAGTACATTTCTATTATATCGTCCGGCGCGCCATTATGCAACCGTGCAGACCAAAAAGAACCCTGCACAGCGGATAAAAGCCGCTGTGCAGGGGTTACAGAAGGGCGGGAAAGTACCCGGCGGGAGCGGGGACGGACAGGAAGGGGCGCCCACACAGACAAAAGCCCCGGCGCACCGTTGTACTGGTGCGCCGGGGCGGTACTACTTGATTGGAGTCATAGCCTCATACCCTGTATTCGTTGTATGCGGATCAGAATTTCCAGAACTTGTGATGGTGAGATCCGCTCCGTTGCGAAAGTGGTTTCAGTGATCCGATCGATCGGATTTTTCAGGGTCTGCCATTGGATCTTGGGATTGTGCTTAAAAGAGGTGTGGAGTGTTATCCCGGGATCTGCGTAAGCAGTTCAATCAGATTTGCCTTCCTAACTAGAGGTTGGCCGGCCATTCAAGTTTGTTTCGGTTTCCATCTGTCGATGCTATGTCGGCGCCTCATACGGGGAAGCCTTCCACAACATCCTTATGGGTTACGATCCAATTTTGTCTGGGTTGATCTCCTGCGGTCTGTACGCAAAACCTTTTGCGTGGGATTTCCTTTTCAAAGCTTGCCTAAGAACGGTCTGAACAGATTTTACTGATCACTGAGATTGCGGGTAAGGGTTTACTGCCAGAGGATGCATCCCTCTTTATCAGTTGTACATTGGCGTTATCTCCCAATTTGGTTAGATGAACGAAGATCGAAACTTATAAGGTTGAATCTTTCGACCCGAACCTTTTCAATCTTTTGAATTCTGATTGCTTTCAGCCGGTATTTTCTTCCCGCTTACCTGAATCTGCTTCCTTAGTGCTTCTCTTTCTTTTTTAAGGAAAGATTTTTCTCGGAAAGACCTGTCAGGATTTTTCTTTGCTCAAAACTTTCAGGCTTACGGGCCTTCCGGTTTTTCTGCTGTTATGGTATTCCTTACGGAATCCTTTTATTTCGGGAATCATCGGCTACGAGGTCAGTCTTTACGTTCCTTTCATCTAATCTATCTGAAACGCTTGGGGTCCTGACTTTGACGGGCCCTGGGACTGCTGATCTCTATTATACGAACCGATCATCGGTGTTTATATTTCTTTTACAGGTAATGACCTGCGGCTGTCAATGTGGTTCGTTTTTCTTCAGCAGGCCCAGGCCCGCCGGTGATGAATGGGATCTTTAAAGTTTGCCATGGGGCTGAGCCTCCTTTCTTACGAATCCCGCCGGCCTAGCCTTTGCACGTCTTTCAAGTTCTCCGATGGCTCTTCGGCTTTCCCTTTACGGAGTCCCTGCAGTGTTCTCTTTGAAGCTGCTCTCCCGTTTATCGAAACCTTTTGGTCCCGAACCGGGTGTTCATACTTTAGAGAAATCTTCTGCAAGCTGTCGAAAGAGTATCCGTGCCTTTTTCGGTTCCTTTTGAAAGTGGCTTACTTGGAACTTTCTGTGGTTCCTTATCTCCGGCTGTTTTCTTTCTGTGACTATACTATAGCACAGGGGTGCAGCTCCGTCCATTCGCAGAAGCGCCAAAGGTAAAATGGAATATTTGTTCATGTTATGGATGGAAATTGCATTGACAGATGTGGTATAATAAATATGTTCGGTGTACCTAAAAACGGGATGCAGCCTTTTGCAAGAAGGCTGCATCCCGTTTTTTATTTCAGGACAGAGCTGCCAAAACCGCGCTGTTGCGCAGAATCCCCCAAAGGAGCAGGGCGCCGATGTAGCCGGCGGCCAGAATCTGCCAGGGGCGGCCCGGGCGGGTTTCCGCCCACCA
>CALXHN010000031.1 GCA_944388105.1 uncultured Gemmiger sp.
ATGGAGATTGAACGCCCCAAGATCGAGATGGCCAACCTTTCCCCCGACGGCCGTTACGGCAAGTTCGTGGTGGAACCTCTGGAGCGTGGCTTCGGCACTACGCTGGGCAACAGCCTGCGCCGTGTGCTGCTCTCCAGCTTGCCCGGCGTGGCGGTCACCAGTGTGAAGATCGACGGCGTCGTGCATGAATTCTCGACCATCGAGGGCGTGCGCGAGGACGTGACCGAGATCGTTTTGAACCTCAAGGGTGTTGCTGCCAAGATCTATGGCGACGGCCCCAAGACCGTCCGCGTGGAAGCCGCCGGTCCGTGCGAAGTCACTGCCGGCAGCATCAAGCAGGGCGACGACCTGGAGATCCTCAATCCCGAATGGCACATTGCCACCCTGGGTGAGGGAGCCAAGCTCGTCATGGAGCTGACCTTTGACAAGGGCCGTGGCTATGTTCCCGCCGAGCGCAACAAGCTGGCGCTCATCGAGAAGAACGATGTCACCACCCTGCCTGTGGACAGCATCTATACTCCGGTGCTCAAGTGCAACTACACGGTGGAGAACACCCGTGTGGGCCAGATCACCGACTTTGATAAACTGACCATCGAGGTCTGGACCGATGGCACCACCAACGCGCAGGAGGCCATGAGCCTGGCTGCCCGTGTGCTGACCGAACACCTGAATCTGTTCGTCAACCTGTGTGATGAAGCCGCCGAGACCGAAATCATGGTCGAGAACGATGAGAAGGGCAAGGAAAAAGCGCTGGAAATGACCATTGAAGAGCTGGACCTGAGCGTCCGTTCCTTCAACTGCCTCAAGCGCGCCGGCATCAACACCGTGGGCGACCTCATCAACAAGAGTGAGGACGACATGATGAAGGTCCGGAACCTTGGCCGCAAGAGCCTGGAAGAAGTCATGGCGAAACTGGACAGCCTGGGCTTCATGCTCACCAAAGACGACGACAACTGATAAAGGAGTGAAACAGAATGCCCGGTACTAGAAAGCTTGGCCGCGCCACCGACAGCCGCAAGGCGATGCTGCGCGCTATGGTCACTTATCTGTTCGAGAACGGCAAGATCGAGACCACCGTTACCCGCGCTAAGGAGGTTCGCTCCATGGCCGAGAAGATGGTCACCCTGAGCAAGGCCGGCGATCTGCACGACAAGCGCCAGATCTTCAGCTACATCACCAAGGAAGATGTTGCCAAGAAGGTCATCGATGTGTATGGTCCCAAGTATGCCGACCGCAACGGCGGCTACACCCGCATCATCCGCACCGGTATGCGCCGCGGCGACGCCGCCGAGATGGCGATCCTGGAACTGGTCTGATCGACCGTTTCAGCGTTGACTGAATAAAAGCCCGCCCCTGATGAAAGCCGGGGGCGGGCTTTTTTATCGGTATTTTATTGGCATACAAAAGCTCCGGCACCTTGGTGCCGGAGCTTTCCTGTACTGTGATTGGTTTATTTGTTCCAGGTGGGGATGTCGGGGAAGACCGTGTGGGCACTGAACCGTCCCTGCGGCCCGTACATCTCAAAATGCAGATGGCTGCCGGTGGAGTTGCCGGTGGAACCCATGTAGCCGATGACCTGACCGGCTTCCACATGCTCGCCTTCACTGACAATGTACTGCAGCAGATGCCCGTAACGGGTGGTATAGCCGCCGTCATGCTCAATGACCACATAGTTGCCGTAGCTGTTCCAGTCGCCCCGGGTCACAATACCGTTCCAGGTGTAGGTCTGGACCACCGTGCCGGAGGCCGCTGCCAGGATGGGCGTGCCGCTGGGCCCTGCAATGTCAATGCCGGTATGGCCGCCTACCATCCACTGGCTGATGTGCCGGTATCCGGGGGCAGGCCAGACAAAGTCATAGCCGTTGATGCTGCCGTACATATAATCCTTCAGCTGGGTGCCGGTGACCCGTTCTTCCGCCACCGGATCGGTCAGGATCTTGACCTGTACCGTCTGTACGTCAGTCTGTACCCCGTCCACCGTGGTCACGTCCTGGGTGATCTCCCGCAGACCATTCTGTCCGGACTGGAGCACCACGGTTTCGCCGTAGTCATAAGCGGCGGATTCCTGGGTATAAACAGGATAGGGGATTTCCTCCTGGTAGGTCTGCCGCTCGATGGACCGGACTTTCAGCAGGTCAGGGTCACCGCGCAGCTGCCCCAGCACATCAGCGTAGGATTGTACCGAGTCAGAGAAAAAGAGCCCGTCCACCAGCTGGACATCATGTACAAAGGCCACCCGCTGGTTGGGATTGTCCACCTGCTTGTAAGGCAGCAGACAGCTTTGCAGAAAACTGCGCAGGTGGTCCCCGTCGGTGGTCACATACTGCAGGGCACCGTCCAGATACACGGCGGTGGCGTCCTGCAGCTCGCCGCCGGACGCCATCAGCAGGGCGTTGACCAGTTCACTCTGTCCCATGGTCTGGTCGTAGTCGGTGGTCAGGATGTAGGTAGGCCAGATTTCAAAGCCGGATTCCGCGGAAGATTGTCCCGCATCACTGAGCACCCGCTGGGCCGTTTCCACACGTTCGTACACGGCCGCGCGGGCGTCGTCGAAAACCTGCTCGTTCTCCACATAACCAACGGTCTGACCGTTTACCTGTACCTGCAGCACGTAGCTCCGGTCCAACCCGGTATAGACAGTCCAGCCCAGCACTCCGGCTGCAGCGGCCAGCAGGGCGCTGCGCAGCAAAAGGCCGGGGGAGAAGGCCACGGCCTGCCCGGTATCGGGGGGCACAAGGGGGCGGACCAAGGCACTCCCCAGGGAGACAAAACCGCGCAGCAGCAGTACGACGAACCAGCCCACCGACCGTGCCAGCCGGATAAGGGTATATTCCACCAGAAAGCCGATGGCGTATAAAAACTCGCCGGTTTCATGCCAGTATGGGAGGCTCCGTACCCGGGAAAGAAACCGGTGTTGGGCAGCGCTGCGCTTTTCTTTTTTATGCCATCGCCGGACGGTACGGCGGCATCGCCAGGCGTCCAGCAGAGAGGTGCGTGAAGGTTTCGTTTTCATCGCTCCTTCTGATTCCTGTCAGATTTGAAGAGGAAATACAAGTTGGTCTAAAACGATAGACCAGATACCAAAAGTCTAACATACGGCCCCTGGACTGTCAAGGCAGCAATAGGGCAGGGGAGTCTATCGGACAGCACAACAAGGGCAAATCTGGCGAATTTGAAAAAATTTTGTAAAAAACACCAGAAATTTTGAGGCGCCTCCTGAAAGGGGATGTGCAAGGTGCGGAAAATCAAAGATTGTACAAAAAAAGCACGGTTGACAGGTGCTTTTGCCGTTCCCATGTGATAAAATAAAGATGAGTCATGATGCGCCTTTGTGCGCACAAAATAAGTATAAAGATCAGTGAAGGAGCAACGTATGGCTGACATGAATCTTGGCCCCCGTGACTTTTTTGCGAAAGAGGACGCAATTGCCGATCTGGGGCTTCTGGCATGCCCCGGTGCCGAGGAACTGGCCAACCTGGTGGACGGTCACCTGGTGCGCTGGGCCCGCGAGGTCGGTATGGATGTGGATACCTTTATCATTCCCTCCGATTGCCCGCGCTTCCAGTCCGGTGACGCCAAGGGCCTGGTCAAGGCCTCGACCCGCGGTGATGACATCTTTATTTTTGTTGATCCGGGCAACTACAGTGTTACCTACAAACTCTTCGGGTATGAGAACCATCTCTCTCCCGACGATCATTTCCAGAACCTGCTGCGTCTGATCCAGGCTGTTTCCGGCCGTGCTCACCGCATCAGCGTGATCATGCCCAGCCTGTACGGCGGCCGGCAGCATCGCCGTGTCAGCCGCGAAAGCCTGGACTGCGCTTTCGCCCTGCAGCAGCTGCGTTCTGTGGGCGTCAAGAACATCATCACCTTCGACGCCCATGACCCCCGCGTCCAGAACGCCGTGCCCACCATGAGCTTTGACAACGTCATGCCCACCTACCAGGTTCTCAAGTGCCTGCTGCACCATGTGCCCGACGTCCGCTTCGACAAGGAGCACTTCATGGTCGTTTCTCCCGATGAAGGCGCCATGAACCGCAACATGTACTACTCCAGCGTGCTGGGCTGCAACCTGGGTATGTTCTACAAGCGCCGCGACTACTCCAAGATCGTCAACGGCCGCAACCCCATTGTCGCTCATGAATACCTGGGCGAGAGCGTGGAAGGCAAGGATGTCTTCATTGCCGACGACATCATCGCTTCCGGCGAGAGCATGCTGGACATCGCCTACGGCCTGAAGATGCGCGGCGCCCGCAAGATCTTCACCTACGCCACCTTCCCGCTGTTCACCGCCGGTCTGGACAAGTTCGACAAGGCCTACCAGGACGGCATCGTGGCTGCCGTGCTGGGCACCAACCTGACCTACCGCATGCCCGAGCTGCTGGAACGTGAATGGTACCATGATGTGGACGTGTCCAAGTACACTGCCTACTTCATTGCCGCCATCAACCATGACAAGAGCGTGTCCAGCATCATTGACCCCATGGTCAAGATCCGCGCTCTGCTGGGCCGTCACGGCATCCCCATGGGCTGCTGAGTCCCCTCACATCTGAATCACTTTTGATTTTTTGCCTGTGCCGTTTCGGCACAGGCAAAAAATTTGCATTGCGGCGCCTGTCTCGTTATAATAATGGGGTATAAAGAATTCCCGGGGCCTCCCGCCCCGTTGCCGAAAAAGGAGAGGTTTTGTATGCTGCCAATCGAACGTCTGCGGGCGATGGTCGCCGGCAAAAAGGTGGCCTTCATCGGGGCCGGTGTCAGCCACAAACCGTGCATCGAACAGTTTGCCGCCCTGGGTGCCCAGATCACCCTCTGCGACCAGAAACCCAATCTGGAAGCCTTCGGCGACTACGCCGATACCCTCCGCCGCCTGAAGGTGAACCTGAGCCTGGGTGAACATTACACCGACGGCTTTGCCGGACAGGATATCATCATGCGCACCCCCGGCTATGAGTATTATAAGCCCGAACTGCAGGCGGCGCTGAAGGCCGGCACCATGGTCACCAGCGAGGTGGAACTCTTCTTTGAGCTCTGTCCCTGTGAGATCGTGGCTGTGACCGGTTCGGACGGCAAGACCACCACCACCACTCTCATTGCCAAGATGCTGGAAGCCGCCGGCCGCAAGGTCCTTTTGGGCGGCAACATCGGGGCTGCCCTGCTGCCTCAGCTGGAAACGGTCACCGCCGACGACATTGCCGTGGCGGAACTGTCCAGCTTCCAGCTCATCAGCATGCGCCACAGTCCCAAGGTGGCGGTGGTGACCAACGTCACCCCCAACCACCTGGACCACCACAAGGATATGCAGGAATACATCGACGCCAAGCGCAACATCCTGCTGTGGCAGACGCCGCCCTGCCGTGCGGTCCTGGGATATGAGAATGACATTACCCGGGGCATGGCCGCCGACTGCAAGGGGGAACAGGTCTGGTTCACCCGCCTGCACGAGACCGACAAGGGCGCCTTCCTGCGGGCCTCCGACGATACCCTCTGCTACGCGGAAAACGGTGTGGTCACCCCCATCGTGCCCCGGTCCGAAGTGAAACTGCGCGGCTTGCACAACGTGGAAAACCTGCTGGCCGCCATGGCTGCTGTCTGGGGTCTGGTTCCGGTGGAGGTCATGCGTCAGGTGGCGTCCACCTTCACCGGTGTGGAACACCGCATTGAACCGGTCCGGATGCTGGACGGCGTGCAGTACTATAACGACTCCATCGCCACCAGCCCCACCCGTACCATCGCCGGCCTGCGCAGCTTCGACCGGAAGCTCATCCTGATCGCGGGCGGGTATGACAAAAAGATCAGCTACGCCCCTCTGGCGCCGGAACTCATTGCCCATGTAAAGGTGCTGATCCTCATGGGGGATACCGGCCCCATTATCGAGCGGGAAGTCCGCGCCTGCCCCGGCTTTGCGGAGAGCGGTCTGGAGATCCTCCACGCCGATTCCATGCAGGATGCGGTGGAAAAGGCCCGCGGTGCCGCCCGTCCCGGCGATATCGTCAGCTTGTCCCCGGCGTCGGCCTCCTTTGACCATTACCCCAACTTTGAAGCCCGCGGACGGGAATACAAGCAGATCGTGAATGCACTGTAACAGGAGGTCCGCCCCGTGATCCAGGCTGTAACCGATGCCGCCCAACAGCGGGCCTTTTTGCAGACCGCTTCCGGCAAGCCCTATTTTCAGGCGCTGCTGGGGCGGGATGCCGCCCTCTGGACCGGCAACCCCGGTGCTCCAACCCGGCTGTTTACCCTGCCCGGTGGGGCGCTGGCATTGAGCGGCCGCTCGGCCCAGCTCTGCTGTGACAGTGCAGCTGCCCCGGACTGGGAGGAGCTGGCGCTGTTCCTGCGGTTTGCCGGGGTGGAACGGGTAACGGCCAGCATCCGGCCGCCGGAGACCTGGCCGCTGCGCCGGGACCTGTACCTGTACACTCTGGCCCCCGGCGGGCAGCTGCCGGTGCCGCCGCTGCTGCCGGAACTGCATATAGACCGCCATCCTTCCATGCAGGCCATCAGTGCCGAACTCTTCCCCGAAGAACCGGAACGGCAGGAGGCCTTCTACTCCGAATCCTGCACCGCCCTCAACCACGGCTATGCCCGGGTGCTGGCCGTGTGTGACGGAACAGGAAAAATGGTCTGCACGGTGGGGGCCTACGCCATCTGTGCGGGGGAAGCCTATATGGCAGCGGGGGAGACCCGCCCCGACCTGCGCGGCAAGGGCATCGGCGGGCACCTGATCGTCACCCTGGCCAATGAACTGGCTGCCGAAGGATATACCGTCACCTTTCTGTGTGAGGCAAAGCGCCGGCATTTTTATGACCGTCTGGGCTTTGTGTGCGTGGGCAGCTATGGGCAATATCATCTGCCCGCCCAAACCAACAACGAAGGAATCGAAAATCAATGATCGAACAATTTTTTGACCTGAAACCCGAAGTCCTCGCCCTGGACAAAAAAGCGCTGGAACTGTGCAAGGACCAGTTTGCCCATGTGGAGGAGATCCGGGATTACAACCAGCTGAAGATGCTCAAGGCCTTCACCGGCTGCGGCGTGGAGGCCCGACATTTCTGGGGATCCTCCGGCTACGGCGTCTGGGATGACAGCCGCAACAAGCTGGAGGAAGTCTTTGCCCGCTGCATGGGCGCCGAGGCCGCTCTGGTGCGCCCCCAGTTCATGAGCGGAACCCACACCCTGGCCGTGGCTCTCTTCGGTCTGCTGCGTCCCGGTGACACCCTGCTGGCCGCCACCGGCCGCCCTTACGATACCCTGGAAGGGGTCATCGGCATCGGGGAGGCAGGCAAAGGCTGCGGCACCCTGCGGGAATTCGGCGTGCTGTACGACGAATGTCCCCTCAAGCCGGATTTCACCCCCGATTACGAGGCCATTGCCCGTCAGGCCAAGAACGCCACGGTGGTACACATCCAGCGCAGCCGGGGCTATACCCAGCGCAATGCCTTTGACCTGGCCACCATTCGGAAGGTGGCCGAAATCGCCCGTCAGGCCAACCCCAACGCGGTGATTTTTGTGGACAACTGCTACGGGGAATTCACCCAGAAGCAGGAACCCCTGGAAGTGGGCGCCGACCTCATCGCCGGCAGCTTCATCAAGAACCCCGGCGGCGGCATTACCCCCACCGGCGGATACATTGCCGGACGGGCCGACCTGGTGGAAAAGGTCAGCCATCGCTTCACCGCTCCCGGTATCGGCGCGGAACTGGGCTGCACCCAGGACAGTCTGCGGGATACCTTCCTGGGCTTCTACTACGCCCCCGGCGTGGTGTGCGAGGCCCTCAAGACCGCCATCTATGCCCAGTGCCTGCTGGAACTGTCCGGCGTGAACCCGGTGCCCCGGTATACCGCCGACCACAACGACATCGTCACCTGTTTTGATTCCGGCAGTGCCGCCGCTCTGCAGGGCTTCTGCACCGGTATCCAGCAGGGAAGCCCCATCGACAGCATTGCGGCTCCCGAACCCGCCGATGAGCCCGGTTATACCGATAAAGTCATCATGGCCTCCGGCAGCTTCACCGAAGGCAGTACCATTGAACTTTCCTGCGACGGCCCTCTGCGCGAACCCTATACCTGCTACCTGCAGGGCGGGGTGAACTTTACCGCCGCCCGCGCCGCGGTGCTGTGCGCCGTGCAGAACGCCTTTTTTGCCTGACCTTGTGGTACAAACCGCCCCGGCGGTTTTGCGTCAATATGGACCCTATTGACCGAAAGGAAGGAAAATACCATGCTGGACATCAAGCGCAACCTGACCACCATGACCGACTTTTACGAACTGACCATGTCCGCCGGCTATTTCGACGAAGGCTACAAGGACAAGATCTCTGTCTTTGACATGTTCTTCCGCCGTGTGCCGGACGGCGGCGGCTACGCCATCATGGTGGGGCTGCAGCAGTTCATCGACGCGGTGGATCATCTGCAGTTTACCCGGGAGGACATCGACTATCTGCGGTCTACCCGCATGTTCCGGGAGGATTTCCTGGAATATATGGCCAACTTCAAGCTTCACTGCAATATCTGGGCCATCGAGGAAGGCGTCCCCATCTTCCCCCAGGAACCCATCGTCACGGTGGAAGGTCCTGCCATTGAATGCCAGCTGCTGGAAACCCTGCTTCTGGTCACCTTCAACCACCAGTGCCTGATCGCCACCAAGGCCAACCGGATCGTGCGGGCGGCTTCGGGGCGTCCGGTCATGGAATTCGGTGCCCGCCGTGCTCAAGGGTATGACGCGGCCTACTTCGGCGCCCGTGCGGCCTACATCGGCGGCTGCGGTTCTACCAGCTGTGTCATGGCGGCCCGGGATTTCGGCATCCCGGCTTCCGGCACCATGGCCCATTCCTGGGTGCAGATGTTCCCCAGTGAGTACGAGGCCTTCAAGAAGTATGCCGAGATGTATCCGGATGCCTGCGTCCTGCTGGTGGATACCTACAACGTGCTGCGCCATGGCATTCCCGATGCCATCAAGGTGTTTGATGAGGTCCTCAAACCCATGGGCAAGCGTCCCAAGGGGGTGCGCATCGACTCCGGCGATATCGCCTACCTGTCCAAGAAGGCCCGCCGCATGCTGGACGAAGCCGGTTATCCCGACTGCACCATCTGCGCTTCCAACAGTCTGGACGAATACCTGGTCCGGGACCTGATCCTGCAGGGGGCCCGTGTGGACAGCTTCGGCATCGGTGAGAACATGATCACCGCCAAGAGCGATCCCGTCTTCGGCGGGGTGTACAAGCTGGCTGCCGTCAAGGAAGAAGACGGTACCTATACGCCCAAGATGAAGCTCAGCGAGTCCGCCGAAAAGACCACCATTCCCTGCCTGAAGAAGGTCTGGCGTATCTATGACGAGGACAACAAGGCGATGGCCGACCTGATCACTATGGCCGACGAAGAGGTGGAGACCAAGCACGGCATCACCCTGTTTGACCCGGTGGAAACCTGGAAGGAGCGCACCTACGTCAACTGCACCGCCCGCTGCCTGTCCACTCCCATTTATGTGAACGGCGAGCGCGTCTACACCAGCCCCTGCCTGGAAGATATCCGCAAGTTCTGCAAGGCCCAGATCAACACCCTGTGGGATGAAGTGAAGCGCTTTGAGAACCCCCACCGATATTACGTGGACCTGAGCCAGAAACTGTGGGATACCCGCAGCGAACTGCTGAAGGCCCTGTCCAAGTAAGGCAAAAAAATAGTTACAAAGTGATTACAGACCCTCTTTCCTGCACAGAATACTCCTACAAAGGTTTCTGCCGGGGAAGGGGGCTTTTTTATGGTGCTGGTCCGCAGTTGCCGCTGGGAGGCGGGCTCGCTGTTTCTGCTGGGCGGGGTTGCGTACCTGGGGTTGGAGATGGTCTGGCGGGGCACCACCCACTGGACCATGTTCTTTGCGGGCGGGCTCTGCCTGTGCCTGCTGCGCTGGTTTGATGATTGTTTCCGCTGGCCGCTGCCAGCCGCGGCCCTGCTGGCGGCGGCGGCCGTGTCCGGGGTGGAACTGGTTTTCGGTGTATTCTGTACCCGCCTGTTGGGGCTGCATGTGTGGGACTACAGTACCGAGTGGGGAAACATCGCCGGTCTGATCTGCCCGAAGTACTGCCTGCTGTGGTTTTTGCTCTGTTTCTGGCTGTTGGGCGGCCTGCGTGCCCTGCGCCGGCTGCTGCACACACAGACCGTTTTATAGGACTGGTTTGCTCCGGCCGGACTGCCGAAGTCCGTTTTATGGACCTTTTGCTTCTGTATAATGAAGACAGAAACAAAAGAAAGGCAGGCGGGTTCCATGACCACCAAGTTCAAGAATGTCAACGGCCACATCGAGGTGTATTCCGCACAGGGAGAGTTCCTTTTCTCCGCCGATACCATGGAGGAAGCCTGGCGGGAACTGTGCGCCTGACGCGTACAAACGTGGATGCCATATAGACAAAACAACGAAAATGTTGAAAATAACAAAAGAACTTTTTGTAAGTTTGTACAAAATGCAGGTTGCAAAAGTCAGACCTTCCGTGTATACTGAAGATGCAAAGAGAGGAAGGCCGGCACCCGCAAGCAGCCGGACTTCCGCCCATCTACAGAAAGGGGATCGCTATGTTGAGCCTGCATAAGATTACGACATGGATGCGCGGTATCATTCAGCGCGGCGAGGACTTTGGTTTGCCGGAGGATGTGTACAACGACGTGATCCCGTCCGGCGTGCATGATTTCCAGCATACCGAATTCTGAGCATGGATCCGGGACCGGCCAACGCAAAAAACGTTGGCCGGTCTTGTTTTTTTGCGCAAAAAAAGGTATGCTATATAGGTATACCAAGGAAAGGGGAGATGCCTGTGTCATGGCGGCCTTACGCCATCTTTGACATGGACGGGACTCTGCTGGATTCCACCGGTATGTGGGACCTGGTGGCTGACCGGGTCCTGGCCCGGTGGAATATGCGCTTTGATGAGCAGGATCGGGACAACACCGTTGCCCTGACCATCGAGGGCACGGCACAGTATTATGTGCAGCGGTATCATCTGCCGGTCACGGCGCCGGAACTGGCCGACTGCATCCGCACCGAAGCCCGCCGCGCCTACACCAGCTGCGCCACCCTCAAGCCCGGTGCTGCCGATGTGGTGGACGCCCTGCGGGCCAAAGGGGTGCGGCTGTGCGTGGCTTCGGGCACCGACAAGCCGCTGGTGGATGCAGCTCTGGGACATCTGGGAATCCTGGACCGGTTTGAATTCACCCTCTCCTGCCTTTCGCCCCGGGGCAAGCAGGACCCCGAGGTCTACTTGCGGGCGCTGAAAGCTTTTGGAAGCCCCGACCCCGCACAGGTCATGGTATTTGAGGATTCCCCCACGGCACTGGCCACAGCCAGACAGCTGGGCCTGTACACGGTAGCTGTGTGGGACACCTACACCGCCGACGCCTGGCCCGACCTGGGGCAGACGGCCGACAGCCTGTGCGAACGCTGGCCCGACTGGCTGGCGCAAAACCAAATGTAAGAGGAGAAGTCAGTATGAAATTGATCACCTTTACCGTGCCCTGCTACAACTCGGCCGCTTATATGGACCGCTGCATCAAGACCCTGCTGCCTGCGGGGGAGGACGCGGAGATCATCCTGGTGGATGACGGTTCCAAGGACGAGACCGGTGCCATTGCGGACGCCTGGGCGGAAAAATATCCCACCATCATCCGCGTCATCCATCAGGAGAACGGCGGCCACGGCGAGGGCGTGAACCAGGGCATCCGCAACGCTTCCGGCATGTATTTCAAGGTAGTGGACTCGGACGACTGGCTGGACGCCGACGCTTTGCAGAAGGTCATGGCCAAGCTGCGGGAATTCGCGGCTATGCCCCAGCCCGTGGACCTGCTTTTGTGCAACTATGTGTATGAGCACACGGTGGACAACACCCACCACACGGTGCGGTATACCGGCATTCTGCCCCAGGACAAGGTCTTTACCTGGCAGGACATCGGCCATTTCCCGCCCAGCCAGAACATCCTGATGCACTCTGTCATCTACCGCACCCAGATTCTGCGGGACTGCGGCCTGCGCCTGCCCAAGCACACCTTCTACGTGGACAATGTCTTTGTCTACCTGCCTCTGCCCAGCTGCCGCAGCCTGTATTATATGGATCTGGATCTCTATCGGTATTTCATCGGCCGGGAGGACCAGAGCGTCAACGAAAAGGTCATGGTCAAGCGGGTGGACCAGCAGGTGCGGGTCACCAAGCTGATGATCACCGCTGTGAATCTGTATGCCCTGCCGCCGGAGCAGAAAAAGCTGCGGGCTTATATGTTCAACTATCTGTCCATGATGATGACCATCTCCAGCGTGTTCCTGACCATGGACGGCAGTGCGGAAGCCCTGGCCAAGAAGGCCGAGCTCTGGCAGTTCCTCAAGCTGCATGACCGCCGCGTCTACCGCCGCTGTGTGGCGTCGGTGGCGGGGCTGTGCAACCTGCCCGGGAAAGCCGGCCGCGGCATCACCCTGTGGGGCTATCGCGTGGCTCAGAAGATCTTCAAGTTCAATTAAAAAATGGCAGGCCGCCCTTTCGGATATCTCCGGGTTCGGGCGGCCTTTTCATATTTTGAAAAAAACAGAACTCCCTCCTTGTTTTGCGGTATCATACAGTCAGACCGAAAGACAAACCGAAAAACGGGAAAGGAGCCGATACACCATGCTGAACTGGAAAAAATCTGGAACGACGCTATTCTGAATCGCCTGAGCCACCTGCTGGCCAATGCCGATGAACAGGGCTTCCGGGACCTGTACATGAACTGCCTGGAAGATCTGCTTCTGGATGAATGATATACCAAAAAAGCCCTCCGCCGCCAAGGCAGAGGGCCTTTTTCTTATGGAAGCTGCCGGCTGCGCACAGCCTGCAGCAGTGCCTCCCGTTCGTTGGGCAGGATGCCCTGCATGACGGATCGCAGCAGCCATTCCAGCGTATTTCCCACCAGGGGGCCGGGGGTCAGTCCGGCGGCAATCAGGTCGCTGCCGGTGATGGCCAGTCCTGAAACGGTATAACAGGCAGTATCGGCCAGGTGCTGCATGCGGGCGGCAAACTCCCGCACCTCCCGACAGCGCAGCGCCACCGCTTCATTGTTGGCGTGGGCCGCCAGATCGGCCAGTTTCAGACGGCACAGCCGCTGCCAGAACAGCGGACCGCGCTGATGCAGCTGTTCCAGGATCTCGGCTTCCGACTGGGGCAGGGGACTGTCGTGTACCGCCACCAGGGCCGTCACCCCGTCAATCAGGTAGACAGGCGCCCGCAGCCGCTGCAGAATCTGGCGGGCCAGTCGGGCACCACGCTGGTTGTGCCCCGGAAAATGAGCCGTGCCGTCCTCGTCCTCGGTGCGGCACAACGGCTTTGCCATGTCATGCAGCAGCACGGACCAGCGCAGGACCCGGGCACTGCGAGGGTCCATTCCCTCGGTGTCCAATCCGCCTACGGCCGCCGCCGTGTGGTTCCACACATCGTAGCAATGCCAGCGCCCCAGCTGAGAACAGCCGATGCAGGCTTCGATTTCCGGCAAAGCACCGGCCAGAATATGTCCATACCGGGCCAGGACTGTTCCGGCGGCAAATCCTTCCAGAAGGCGGTCCAGCTCGGTGAAAATCCGCTCCACGGAAACACACCGCACCGACATCCGGGCGCCCAGGGCTGCCTCGGCAGTGGCCGGATCCAGGTGGAACCCCAGCTGGGCGGCAAACCGCACCGCCCGCAGGATGCGCAGGGCGTCTTCATCGAAGCGTGCCGCCGGGTCTCCCACACAGCGCAGGATGCCTGCCTGCAGGTCCTGCTGCCCGCCAAAAAGGTCAATGAGGCCTTCCTTCGGGGACCAGGCCATGGCGTTGACGGTGAAATCCCGGCGGGCCAGGTCCTCCCGCAGGCAGGGGACAAAGCGGACGCAGTCGGGATGCCGGCCGTCCGTATAATGCCCGTCCTGCCGGAAGGTGGTGATCTCCCAGCTTCTGCCGTCCAGCACCACCGCCACCGTGCCGTGTTTTTTGCCTTTCAGCAGCAGCCGTTGTCCGGCAAACAAGGCTTCGATCTCATCGGGACGGGCGCTGGTGCAGATATCCCAGTCATCCGGGATGCGGCCCAGCAAACTGTCCCGCACGCATCCGCCCACAATGTAGGCGGCATCATACCCGGCTTGCTGCAATCTGCCCAGCAGACGACAGGCTTGTACCGGAGGCCGGATCTGGGCGATATCGTTCATATCCGTACCTCCTTTCCTTTTCGGATATGGATCATTCAAAATGCCATTGCTGGCTCAGGTCCACGGTGCAGGCCACGCAGTCGCCCTCTTCCATCAGAGAAGCCACCTTCAGGCGGGCCGCTTCCTCATCGGGCATCCAGGTCACCAGGAAGAAATTCTCCGCCGGCACTCCGTAATAGACCCAGATCCCGTCGGCGCGTACCAGATCACTCAGGTGATCCAGTTCCTCGCCGTCGGTCAGGCCGGAGCCTTCCTCAGCGTAGATCATTTCCGGGCTCACCTGCATGCTGTCGATTACCGTGATGCTGCTGGTAATGTAGCCGTCGCGGTCGGTGCTCGTCATCTTGTCACCGCATACTTCCCATGCCGAGGCGAACGCCTTGATCAGCAATTCGCGCACCTCGATCATGGAATCCCCAGGATTGTACATGATATTCCTTCTTTCTATTGTAACGGTTGCTTACAGTATAGCATGCCCTTGCGGCAGGGGCAATCCATTTGCATCAAACTGTGTCAGCGGGCCGAAGTATGCCAGCAGCATGTCGGCCAAAGCCAGCTCCGCATACCGGTGAAAGGTATAATCCTTGCCGGCACCGGCCACCACAGCCTTTTTTACAAAGGGATACTTCCGGGCTGTTTCGGCGTTCTGGGTCAGCAGCCAGAATTCGCCGGCTTCCTCGGCCAGACGCTGCACGGCATCGATCATGACTTCCAGTCCGCACCCGTTCATGCTCAGCATTAAAATCAGGGTGCCGCGGCTCACTGTCACATCTTGGAGGTTGGCGGTGGAAAGCAGAACCCGGATGATTTTGCCCCGTTTGACCAGTTCCCGCTGCAGGTACAGCATCATCAGGCCGGAGTATTCCATCCCCAGCAGCAGCACGTCGTCTGCGGCCCGGATGGCATCCGCCAGGGCCTGCATCTGGTTGGGGTCCACCCCGGCCAGACAGGCGTACAGATCGCTTCCCAGGGTGCGGCAGCTGTCCTGCAGGGCAGGCTGTACCAGGGCGGCTTTGTCGTAGCCGAATACATTGCCGCAGTAGTAGGCCGACTGGGCTCGCATGCGGCGATCCAGGGCGCACTCATCCTTGAAATGCAGAAAGTCATCATAGCCCAGGCTGTGGCAGAACCGGGTGATGGTGGCGGCCGAAACATGGCAGGCAGCTGCAAGCTGGGTGATGCTCATGTTCAGCAGTTCATCAAAGTGAGCCAGACAGTAGCGGGCAATACTCTGGTTGGTCTGGCCCCCGGTTTTCTTCCGACGCCACAAACAAAAGCAGTTCCTGTGCCATCTGCATGGGGCAGCGCCTCCTTTGCAAAATAAATCGTCCCCGCCCCGTGCAGCAGCAGGGGCGGGGACGGTGGTTTATGGATTCAGCTCAGCCGCAGAAACTCAGTTCTTGGGCTTGGGGCCGGCTTCCGCAATTTCGGAAGGCATGTTGGGATACTTCTTGGCGAAGTTGTCCGCAAACATCTGGGCCAGCTTGTTGGCCTGGGCGTCGTAGGCGTCCTTGTCGGCCCACATGCCGCGGGCGTCCAGCATTTCGTCGGGCACGCCGGGGCAGCTGACGGGATAATCCACGTTGAACACGTCATGATGCTTGAACTCGATGGAGTCGAAGCTGCCGTTCAGAGCGGCGGTGACCATGGCACGGGTGTAAGCCAGCTTCATGCGCTTGGCACCGGCAGCGGCGCTGCCGCCGGCCCAGCCGGTGTTGACCAGGTAGACCTTGGTGCCGTACTTGTCCAGCTTTTCGCCCAGCATTTCCGCGTAGACGGAAGGATCCATGGGCATGAAGGGTTCGCCGAACAGGGTGGAGAAGGTGGGCTGCGGCTCGGTGATGCCACGCTCGGTGCCGGCCAGCTTGGAAGTGAAGCCGGTGACGAAGTGGTACATGGCAGCGTTCTTGTCCAGACGGCTGATCGGAGGCAGAACACCGAAAGCATCGGCGGTCAGGAAGATGACAACCTTGGGGATGCCGCCTTCGCCGGGGATCTGGGCGTTGTTGATGTAGTTGACGGGATAGCCCACGCGGGTGTTCTCGGTCAGGCTGCCATCATCAAAGTCCAGTTCGCGGGTCTCGGGATCCATGACCACGTTCTCCACCAGGGAGCCGAAGCGGATGGCATTGTAGATGTCGGGCTCGTTCTCGGCGCTCAGGTTGATGCACTTGGCATAGCAGCCGCCCTCAAAGTTGAAGACGCCGTCCGGGCTCCAGCCATGCTCGTCGTCGCCGATCAGCTTGCGGGCGGGGTCGGCAGACAGGGTGGTCTTGCCGGTGCCGGACAGGCCGAAGAAGACGGCGGTCTCATGGGTCACGGGGTCCATGTTGGCGGAGCAGTGCATGGGCAGAACGTTCTCCTTGGTCATGACGTAGTTCATGGTGGAGAAGACGCTCTTCTTGATCTCGCCGGAATACTGGCTGCCGCAGATGACGATGACATGAGCCTCGTAGTCGATCATGATGGCAGCTTCGCTGTGGACGCCGTCCACTTCAGGATCGCACTTGAAGCCGGGAGCAACCAGCATGGTGTAGTCGGGTTCGCCGTAGTTGGCCAGTTCCTCCGCGGTGGGGCGGATCAGCAGCTGATGGATGAACAGGTTCTGGCTGGCCATCTCATTGATGATGCGGAACTTCTTGGTGTACTTCTTGTCGGCGCCGGCAAAACCGTCGAAGATGAAGACTTCGCGGCCCTGGAGGTACGCAGCGACCTTGCCCTTGATGGCATCGAACTTTTCGCGGCTGATGGGGCGGTTGACCTTGCCCCAGGCGATGTCGTCATGCACAGCGGGGGTATCAACGATGAACTTATCGTTAGGGGAGCGGCCGGTGTACTTGCCGGTGGTAACCACCAGGGCACCGGTGTTGGACAAAGTGCCCTCACCGCGGCGCAGAGCGGCCTCGGTCAGCTGGGCGGGGGTCAGGTTGCGGTACACGGCCTTGGGGCCGATGATCCCGAACTTTTCGATTCCATAAGTCTCCATGGGAAACTACCTCCTTATATGCCATTGTATGCCACTTTAATGGACTGTCTTTAGTATAGCCGAAAGCACTGCAAAAGGCAATGGACCCGACTGCAAATTTGAAAAAAATTAACACATTTTGGCGCCGGGGACTTGCAAGGCATGGTATAATAAAGACAAAAAACAGGGCGGACGGCCGTTGGTGCCCCCGCCGGAAAGGTGAGATTTTGATTATGCTGACCAATGAAACCCTGAATACGCTGAACACCCGCCGCAGCTGCCGTGCTTATGCGGACCGTCCGGTGGAAGCCGAGAAGATCGAAGCCATCCTGAAGGCCGGTACGTACGCCCCCACCGCCATGGGCCAGCAGAGCCCAGTGATCGTGGCTGTGGTCAACAAGGAAGTGCGGGATCACCTGTCCCGTATGAACGCTGCCGTCATGGGCTCGGACAAGGACCCCTTCTACGGGGCTCCGGTGGACCTGGTGGTTCTGGCCGATACCCGTCAGCCCAACTGGAAGGCAGACGGCAGCCTGGTCATGGGCAACATGCTCAACGCCGCGGCCAGCCTGGGCCTGGGTTCCTGCTGGATCAACCGCGCCTATGAGATGTTTGAGACCGAGGAAGGCAAAGCCCTGCTGAAGGAATGGGGCGTGCCCAATGCGGAATACCTGGCCGGCGTGGGCAACTGCGTGGTTGGTTACGGCGTTCCCGGCGGGGAAAAGCCTGCCGCTCCCCGCAAGGAAAACTATGTGGTGTATGTGCGCTGAGGCAAGACGCAATCAGCAAAAGGAAGGTGCGGCATGATCTACGGCATCGGGACCGATTTGTGTGAGAGCGCCCGGATGGAAAAGGCCATTGCCCGGGACCTTTTTCTGAAAAAGGTCTTTTCCCCGGCGGAACAGGAACTGCTCCTCTCCCATACCGGCAAACGCCGGACCGAGACGGCCGCTGCCAACTTCGCAGCCAAGGAAGCGTTCCTCAAGGCCTGCGGCTGTGGCCTGGGCGGCTTTGCCCTGGCGGAGATCGGTGTGCTGCGCCGGGAAAGCGGTGCCCCTTATTATGAACTCTGCGGCGAGGCGGCCCGGTGGGTGCAGGAACATCATCTGACGGCCCACTTGAGTCTGACCCATGATGCGGGTCTGGCCTGTGCTTTTGCGGTTTTGGAACAGGGATGATTAAATCCCGCTCTGCCTGCTTATACTGTAAACAGAACAAACAAGCAGGGAGGGCAAATCCATGGAGGTACACAGAGGAGAAGTTTTCTACGCTGATCTGAGCCCGGTGGTGGGTTCGGAACAGGGAGGCGTGCGGCCGGTACTTATCATCCAGAATGAGATCGGGAACCGGCACAGCCCCACCGTCATTGCGGCGGCCATCACGTCCCGGCAGGACAAAAACCGCCTGCCCACCCATATCGGGGTCCGGGCGGACCGGTGCGGTCTGAGCAAGGACAGCATCGTGCTCACCGAGCAGATCCGCACCCTGGACAAACGCCGCCTGCGGGAGCGGGCGGGGCGCATCCCGCCCGAGGACATGCAGCGGGTGGACGAGGCCCTGGGCGTGTCCATGGGGCTGGTGGAACAGCCGCCTCATGGCAGTTTTACCTGAATCAGCTGAAACATCCATAAAAAAAGACCTTTCCCGGACCGGGGCGTTCCCGGCGGGAAAGGTCTTTTTGCTTGCAGATCACTGGGGCCAGCCGTCGGAAGGAAGGAGCACATCTCCCTCCAGCACCCACAGGGCACTGGCTCCCTCCACCTTGGCCAGCACCGTCTGCCCCTGGGCCTGAGGCAGACAGAACAGTCCGGTGGAAAGAGCATCCCCGATGCCGCTGTCGGTGCACAGGATGGCCACGCTGCGGCAGTAGCGGGCGGGCTGCAGGGCGCTCAGGTCGATGAGGTGATGATACCGCACCCCATCCACTGTGAAATATCGCTGGTAGTCTCCGCTGACCACCAAGCTCTGGCCCGGTTCCAGGGATACCTGCGCCAGGTATTCCTCTCCGTCCGGGTCCTGGACCCCGGCGGTCCAGCGGCTGCCGTCCGGCTTTTTGCCGATGGCCCGCACGTTGCCGCCCACGTTCAGGATGGCGGAGGTCAGCCCCCGGGCTTCGGCTTTTTGGGCGGCCTGTTCCACCGCCCAGCCCTTGGCAATGCCGCCCACATCCAGCTGCAGGTCAGGGTCGGCAAACTGCACGGTGCAGGCCCCCTCATCCAGGACCAGATCATCCATATCCATGTGTTCGGCGGCCTGCTGCAAAGCGTCCCCGGCGGGCAGAATATCGGCGGTCAGGGCTGTCTCCGGGGAAGCCGCTTCGGCGGCGGTGCGGGCGTCGTGCCACAAAGAAAGCACCGTGCCCGCCGCAATGTTGCAGGCGCCGTCGGTCAGGTCGTAGGCCTGTTTGCCGAACTGCAGCAGGGCAAACAGGTCTGCGTCCACCGTTACCGGTTCCTGTCCGGCCTTGGCGTTGACGGTGGCCATGTTGGTCAGGGCGTCGTAGGTGTTGTAGATGTCGAACAGCTGGTGATAATGCAGCAGGTCATCGTGGATCGCCTGGGATTGCTGCTGCCATTCTTCCTCGCTGGAGGCATACCCGGTGACCACCGTCACGGTGTCGAATACGTCCCACCAGGTGGCGGTGTAGGCTTTGGGGGCGGTGCGGTCCTGCCAGAAGCTGAATCCCACCACCGCTGCCAGCGCCGCGCACAGGCCCAGGGCCATCCAGCCCCGGCGGGTCAAGACTGGCCTCCCACGGTGGCGTGTTCCTCACACAGCTCCCGCAGCAGGGCGTCCAGGGTCCAGTCCCGGCTGGTGGGGGTCACCATGGCCCGCAGGGCAATGGCGGCTCCGCCCCGGCGCACTTCGTCCACGAAATGCCCCAGAGAGCCGTCGTCATGGCGCAGCCCGCTGATGATCATGGCCGCGTGGTCGGTGGGGGAGGGAAGAGGGGCTCCGTCCGGGGCATGGCGACCGGTGCACAGGTCGCCCACCCGGGCGCTCAACTCGGCGGGCCTCACGGAGCGGACCTTCAGGCCAAAGGAGGAGGCCGTGCGGACCAGGTGGTCATATCCCGCATTCAGCGGTCCGAAATTCCACAGCAGCACGCAGCGCGGTTCCTTCTGGATATGTGCTTTCATAAGCGATGAAACCTCCGAAGTTCATTGGAAATGAATTTTATTCTACCACATCTGGCCCCGAAAACAAAGGCCATGGCAACAGGCAAACAAAAAAGACCGGACACAGGGTCCGGTCTTGGACACTTGGATTACAGGTCAGGATGGTATTCCTTGCAGGTGCATTTCTTCCACTTCAGACCGCTGCCGCAGGGGCAGGGATCGTTGCGGCCGATCTTCTGTACCCGCACGGGGGCGCTGCCCTTGGCGCCGGGACGGGTGGGGGCGCCTTCGCCGGTGGGCTTGGCGACCTGTTCCCGCTGGGGCTGGGCTTCGGGACGGCGGATCTCGATGGTCAGCAGCATATGGACGGCGTCCTCACGGATGGAGGCGATCATCTCGTCAAACATGGCAAAGCCTTCCAGACGGTACTCCACCACCGGGTCGTGCTGGCCGTAGCCGCGCAGACCCATGCCCTGCTTCAGCTGATCCATATTGTCGATGTGGTCCATCCACTTGGTATCCACATTGCGCAGCAGGCAGATGCGTTCCAGCTCCCGCATGGTCTTGGAGCCGTACTTGGCTTCCTTGGCCTGCAGGATCTGCATGCCCCGGTCATACAGGGTCTTGGCCACCTCTTCCTTGGTGACATTGCTCAGCTGCTCGGTGGAGTAGTTGAAGTCAGTGGGCAGGCACAGCCAGTTCATATAATGGCGGCGCAGGGCGGCAAAATCCCAGTCATCCGGCACATCGCCGCTGAGGAAAGAGTTGCAGCTCTCGTCGATGGATTCCCGCATCATCTCATGCAGCTTGTCCGAGATATCCTCGCCGTCCAGCACCATCTGACGCTGCTTGTAGATGATCTCGCGCTGCTGGTTCATGACATCGTCGTACTGCAGCACCTGTTTACGGATGGCAAAGTTGGAAGCTTCCAGCTTTTTCTGGGCGCTTTCGATGGTGTTGGTGATGAGTTTGTTCTCAATGGGCATGTCCTCGTCGATGCCCAGGGAGTTCATCATATTCTGCACCCG
>CALXHN010000032.1 GCA_944388105.1 uncultured Gemmiger sp.
TCGCTCTTGCCGTGGGGGTCAAAGTCGCTGCCGCCCTTGCCGCCGCCCATGGGCAGGCCGGTCAGGCTGTTCTTGAAGATCTGTTCAAAGCCCAGGAACTTGATGATGGACAGGTTCACGCTGGGATGGAACCGCAGACCGCCCTTGTAGGGGCCGATGGCAGAGTTGAACTGCACACGGTAGCCGCGGTTGACCTGGACCTTGCCATTGTCATCCACCCAGGGAACACGGAACATCACAACGCGCTCGGGCTCCACCAGGCGCTCGATCAGGCCGTTCTTTTCCAGCTCGGGGCGAGCTTCCACAACGGGTTCCAGGGATTCCAGAACCTCGTCAACAGCCTGCAGGAATTCTTTCTGCTCAGCATTGCGCTGGGCCAGACCCGCGTACACATTGGCCAGATAGGCATTTTTGATGGACATGGGTAACACTCCTTTGTTCTAATTTCTTTCACCGGCTTTTATGTTAGCACGTTTGGAAGTATTTGACAAGGTTTTTGCGAAACTTTTGTTGCCTGTTCAGGGCCAACTGTATGCGTACAGAAAACAAAATATACACTTTCTGTAAATTTTCACAAAATATGTAGGCACGATGTACATATGTGGTGTATAATGGACAAAACGCCGGCCGTGGGGCCGGCAACTGCATTTTTCTCTGCTTTTTCAAGGAGGAAAGTTCCTATGCAACCTGCAATTTCCGAACTTCTGGCCGGCCTGACCCTGGAAGAAAAGGCCGGTCTTTGTTCCGGCGCGGATTTCTGGCACACCAAGGCGGTGGGACGCCTGGGCATCCCCGCCATGATGGTGTCCGACGGCCCCCACGGCCTGCGCACCCAGAAGGAGGGCGCCGGCGTCAATGAGAGCATCACGGCGGTCTGTTTCCCCGCCGGGTGTGCGGCCGCCGCCAGCTTTGACCCCGACCTGCTGCGGCGGGAGGGGGAGGCCATCGGTGCCGAAGCCAGAGCCGTGGGTGTGGGCGTGGTGCTGGGCCCGGCGGTGAACATCAAGCGCAGCCCGCTGTGCGGCCGCAATTTTGAATACTATTCCGAGGACCCCTGTCTGGCCGGGACGCTGGCCGCCGCCTATATCCAGGGCGTGCAGAGCCGGGGCGTGGGCACCAGCATCAAGCACTTTGCGGCCAACAGCCAGGAATACCGCCGTCTGACCTGCTCTTCCGACATGAGCGAGCGGACGCTGCGGGAGATCTACCTGCCCGCTTTTGAGAAAGCGGTGAAGGAGGCGGCCCCCTGGACCGTCATGTGCAGCTACAACCGGATCAACGGTACCTACGCCAGCGAGAACAAGACCCTGCTCACCGATATCCTGCGCAAGGAATGGGGATTTACAGGCTTTGTCATGTCCGACTGGGGCGCCGTGGCTGACCGGGTGCGGGGGCTGTGCGCCGGCCTGGACCTGGAAATGCCCGGGTGCGGCGGGGTCAATGACAAAAAGATCGTGGCCGCGGTGAAAAACGGAACCCTGGACGAATCGGTGCTGGACAAGGCGGTGAGCCGGATCCTGAACATCGTGCTGCGGCACGCCGATCTGGCGGGGGCCGCAGCCGGGGCGGAGCTGGATCTGCCCGGTGACCACACCGCAGCCGCTGCCATGGCGGCCGACTGCGCGGTGCTGCTGCAGAACCGGGGCACCCTGCCCCTGAAGCAGGACCAGCGGGTGGTCTACATCGGCGGCTTTGCCGAAACGCCCCGCTACCAGGGCGGCGGTTCCAGCCATGTGAATGCCTTCCGGGTGGAGAGCGCCCTGGAAGCCGCCCGTGCCCGGGGCCGGGTGGTGGACTATGTGGAGGGCTTCCCCGCCGACCGGGACCAGCGGGAGGAAAGCGAGTTCCTGCGGGCGGTGGAGGCCGCCGAGGAAGCGGACGCCGCTGTGATCTTTGCGGGCCTGCCCGAGAGCTTTGAAAGCGAGGGCTACGACCGCCGCCACATGCGTCTGCCCGAAGCCCAGAACAACCTGATCGCCCGGGTGGCGGCGGTGCAGAAGAACACGGTGGTGGTACTGCACACCGGCAGCCCGGTGGAGTGTCCCTGGGCGGAGGATGTGTCTGCCATCCTGTGCATGTATCTGGGGGGCGAAGGCGTGGGCCGTGCCGCCGACGCCCTGCTGTACGGGGAAGCGGACCCCTGCGGCCGCCTGCCCGAGACCTGGCCCCTGCGGCTGGAAGACACCCCCTGCTATCTGGATTATCCCGGCGACGGCCGCACCGCCTGGTACCGGGAAGGCGTCTTTGTGGGCTATCGCTGGTACGATGCCCGCCGGATGCCGGTGCGCTGGCCCTTCGGCCACGGCCTTTCCTACACCGGCTTTGTGTACAAGGCGGCGTCCCTGTCGTCGGCTTCCCTGACCGACGGCGGCAGCGTGGATGTCTCGGTGACGGTGCGCAATTCCGGCGCCCGGTTCGGCCGGGAGGTGGTGCAGCTGTACATTGCCCCGCCGGAGAACGCCGTGCCCCGTCCGCCCAAGGAACTGCGCCGCTTTGCCAAGGTGGCCCTGCAGCCCGGGGAGGAGACCACCGTCACCTTCACCATCACGCCCCGGGACCTGTGCTATTTTGATGAGGAACTGGGGGACTGGTACGCCGAATCCGGGGAATACAAGGTCCTGCTGGGCCATTCCAGCCGGAACATCCCCACCGTGCTGCCCCTGCAGTACACCACTGCCCGCCGCCGCCCGCTGACGGTGGACGAGAACACCCCCATCGGGGACCTGCTGCGGGACGACCGCACCGCCCCCATCGTGCGCACCATGCTGGCCAGCTATGGCCGGCAGATGGGCGAAAACGGCGGGGATGCCATCAGTGAGGAGGCCGCCCTGCAGATGATGGACGGCATGCCCCTGCGGTCCATGGTGGCCTTCGGCGGTCCCCAGGCAGCGGCCGCTATGCCCGGTCTGCTCAGCGCCCTGCGGGGGGCGGTGCGTCCCCGGGATGAGCGGACCTGAACCCCGCGGCCCCCATACAGAACAAAGCCCCGGCCCCGGGCGGCAGCTGCCGCCCGGGGCCGGGTTCGTTTTGCCTGGTTCAGATGAATTCCCGCCAGGTGGTTTCCGCCTGGGTCTGGAAGTCGCACAGCTCCTGCATGAGCTTGTGGGCCCCGGGGGAGGCCAGCGGATAGTCGGTCTCCGCCCGCTTGCAGTCCAGCACGCCCTGGCTGCTGCCCTCGGCCAGCATGGTGGCGATGTTGCGGGTGGACTTGTCCAGCATGGTGCGGGTGCGGATGCCCATGCTCACGCTCATGCGGGCGGCGGCGCTCTGGCCCTTGGCCTGCCGGCCGATGGCGTCCAGGGCCGTGTGGGCCTGCTGGTTCAGGCGGCGGTATTCGTTGCGCTGGCGCAGCATCTCGTTTTTCAGCGCCTGGTCGTGGGTCAGGCCCATGAGCTCTTCCAGCGTGTTCTTGCCCATTTCGGTGTTCTGGACCACTTCCTGGAGCATGCTTTCGTTGTCGTTCTGCATCTGTTCGGTCTGAGACATAGAAAAACCCCCTGTGTACATTTTTTCACCGTGCGTGTATGGCGGCACGGTTAGTATGCGTACACAGGGGGTGTGTTATACAGGATCCGGTTCTCAGCCGCCCAGCCGCTGTTCCGCCAGACTGAGCATCCAGTCCCAGCTGCCGGTCTCGGCCCAGTCGGCGGAGACCACCGTGGCGGTGAACTCGCCCCGGCGGGCCAGGGTGATGGAGAAGGTGCGGCGGGCGGAATCCAGAGCGTCCCGCAGCCGATACTCCAGGGTGCGGGCATCGGTGCCGATGCCCACCACCAGGAATACGCCGTCTTCCAGACGGATCAGGGGCGTGTCGGACTGCTCCGGCCCCACAGCCAGACTCAGGATGCCGGCGGCGGTGGTCAGGCAGCGGTCGGCGGCAGCCACGCTCTCGGTGCGGCACAGGCGGGCGTACTCGTTCACCCGCACCAGCACCACGCTCACCGGCTGTCCGGCGGCAGCGGCCTGCCCCACACGGTCCCGGAACTCCGCGTCCAGGAAAGACCGGTTGTACACGCCGGTCACATAATCCCGGCACATTTCGCTGCGGCACTGGGTCAGCATGCGGGACAGCGCCGCGGCTTCCCGGGCACCGCCATTGGGATGGACGGGCAGCTTGTACACCGCCGTCAGCACAAAGGGCCGGTGGTCGGCCATCAGGCTCCAGTACAGCGCCATCGAACCGCCTTCCTGGCCGTACAGCGGACGCCAGGCGCGGCCGTGTTCGTCCAGATCGGGGATGGACTCAATGGTGTCGGTGGGCTGCATGGTGTCCGGGTCCAGACGGCGGCTGGTGGCCGCATCCACCACAAACACCTCGTCAAACAGGCAGCGCAAATTTGCGATCTGGTCGATCAGCTGCGAATGGGTATACTCCATGCTGTTGCCTCTCCTTCACTCCAACGCTCAAAATGGTGGGACCCGACACAGCGGGCCACGTTTTTTCTGATTTTATATTTTATCACATAGTGTTCAAAATTTCACCGTCAGCCTTGTACAAAGAATCCTTTGCACAAGTGTGAAAAGTTGGCTTTTTGCCCAATGGGTCAGCCCTCGCTGTCTCCGTCGGTCCCGGCGGGGACCAGGGCGGCGATGACCGCATCCCGCCAGGTGTCCCGGTCGGCGCGGACGAACTCGGTGCGGGGGGCGCCGGCCTCGTCAAAGCCCAGCGCCACACCGGCCACAGCCAGGGCCTGCTGTTCCGCGGGGGTCAGGGTCACCTCGGGCAGGATGCCGGCCCCCACCTGGTCGATCTGCTTCTGGCAGGCGGCGGTGTCGTTGGAGGCGGTCCCCCAGGGGGTGATCAGGCCCAGGGTCTCGGTCAGGGTCTCCTCCCCGGGCTCGCTGGTGTACAGCCACAGGATGGCCGCGGCCGCAGCCCGCACACCCTCCTCGTCCGTTCCGGCAGGAATGGCAAACCAGGCGGCGGTGGACAGGATGGGATAGTTCATCAGGCCGGTCAGGTTGTACTCGGTGGTGGAAAGGTCGCTCTCCACAAAATCACATTTGAGGGGCAGGCAGACCAGATTGTCCTGCAGTTCGCTGTCGGTATGGACCAGCAGGTCGGCCATGGTGCCCCGGTAGAACAGGGCTTCCCCCGCCTGCAGGGCGCCGGCCGCCTCGGACTGGTCGGGCATGGCCCCGGCGTCCCGGTTGGCCAGTTCCAGGGTCAGGGCGCTGTACAGCCCGTTCAGGGGGCCGGTCAGGGTGGTCTCGGTGCGCTCCTCCCCGGCGGCCAGCAGCACGCCGGTAAAGGCGGCACCCCCGAACGCCGCCGATGCATGGCTCATGGGCAGGGTGAACACCGCCTTCAGGTCGGCGGTGGACTCCGGCTTCTGGTCGGGCAGGGTATAGTCGCTGCCGTTCAGGGTCACGGTGGTCTCGGCCGGTTCGGCCAGCCACTGGGTCACCGTTTCCGCCAGCAGGCTCCATTCGGACCAGTCGGCGGCTTTCAGGTCGGCAACCAGGGTGTCGGTGTCCTCGGTCTGGAACAGAGCGGCCAGCATCCGGCTGTCCGCCCAGTACCCGTACAGGGTCTTGCCCAGGGGCAGGGCGGTCACGGCGGACACTGCGGTCTCGGCATCCACGCCCGCCCGGATGGCGGCGGTGGACAGAAGGCTGTCGGCACTCATGTTCAGCCAGCTGCCGTCATCGGCGGCCGGCGCGGCACCCAGCACGGCCAGATCTGCCTGGGCGGGGTCCGCCGTGTCGGACAGATCCACCAGCTCCACACCCTGGGCGTCGGCATACTGCTGCAGGGCCCGGGCCGCGGCGGTGGAAGCCCCGGCTTCGTAATAGACGGTCAGCTGCTGAGGTGCCGCCGTGGGAGCGGGGGCGGTTTCAGCCGTTTCGGCGGTGGTCATGCCGCCGGAAGGCGCGGGGACACAGCCGGCCAGCAGGCCCAGGGCCAGGACCGAACAGAGGATACGTTTCATAATCTGGTTCTCCTAAACTATGAGGTGGCAATATATCTACCATTATACCGGATTTGCCTGTTTTTTTCTACCCCGGTTTTATGATATAATAAATGCCATATAACCTCAGGCCTGTCGGGGCCTGACCGAAAGGATGGGACCCCTGTTGCAGCCGACCGAAAAACTGTACGAACAAGACGCCTTTCTGCGCCGGTTCACCGCCAGGGTGCTGGCCTGTGAGCCGGCGGACAAAAGCTGGTGCGTGGCCCTGGACCGCACCGCTTTTTACCCGGAAGGCGGCGGCCAGCCCGCCGACACCGGCACCCTGGGCGGCGCCCGGGTGGCAGACACCCGGGTGAAGGCGGGGGTCATCTGGCACCGCACCGACGCTCCGCTGCCGGTGGGGCAGACGGTGACGGGGGAGATCGACTGGGAACCCCGTCTGGACCATATGGAACAGCACACCGGGGAGCACATCCTCAGCGGCACCCTGCACCGGCTTTTCGGGGCGGAGAATGTGGGCTTTCACATCGGGGACCCGGCGGTGCGCATGGATACCGACATCCCCCTGACCCCCGACCAGCTGGCCCGGGCGGAAGCGCAGGCCAACGCCGCCGTGCGGGCGGACGCCCCGGTGCGCTGCTGGTATCCGGCTCCCGACGAGCTGGCGGCCCTGACCTACCGCAGCAAGAAGGAGATCGACGGCCCCGTGCGGCTCACCGATGCCGGCGGGGCGGACCTGTGTGCCTGCTGCGGCACCCATCTGCGCACCACCGGGCAGGTGGGGCTCATCAAGATCCTCAGCGCCCAGCACTACAAGGGGGGCATGCGGCTGGCGGTGGTCTGCGGGCAGCGGGCCCAGCGGACGGTGGCCGACGTCTGGCAGGACGCCGAGGCGGCCGGGGTGCTGCTCAGTGCCGGACCGGGGCGCCTGCGGGAGGCCGTGACCCACACCGCCGACGCCGCCGAAACCCTGCACCGCCGTCTGGCTGCCCTGCAGCAGGTCCTGGGAGAGGCCTGGGCCGCAGGCGCGCAGCCGGGGCAAAGAACCGTATTCCTCTGCCCGGAGGCGGACGCCGACACCCTGCGCCGTCTCTGTCTGGCGGTCACCGCCCGCACCGGTGCGGTGTGTGCCGTGCTGGCACCCGGCGGGCGGGGGCTTTCCTATGTGCTGCACTGCCCGGGCGGGGACGCCCGCACCCTGGCCCAGGGGCTCAACGCCGCCTTTGACGGCCGGGGCGGCGGCCGGGGCGGGCTGTGCCAGGGCAGTCTGGCCACCGATGATTTTGACGCCGTGCGGCGTTTTCTTCTGGAACAACACTGACAAAACGACGAAAGAGGTACCTTCATCATGCGCATGCGTTTCAAACCCTACGCCCGTCCGGAGCTGCTGGCCTGCAGCTTCCACGTTCACGAACCCCTGACCCATGCGGGGCACTGGCGGGAGCTGTTTGCCCGCCCGGACCAGCCCTTCTGCCTGGAACTGGGCTGCGGCAAAGGCGGGTTCCTGGCCCAGCTGGCCCCCTCCGACCCCACCCGCAACTTCCTGGGCATTGACATCACCGACAAGGTGCTGATCCTGGCCAAGCGCAAGGTGGAAAAGGCCTATCTGGAAAAGCAGCTGCCCCCGGACAACGTCCTCATCGCCTCCCTGGACATCGAGCGGATGTCGGGCGCCTTTTCTCCTGCGGACCGGGTGGAGCGCATCTATATCAACTTCTGCAATCCCTGGAGCAAGAATGCCAGCAGCCACAAGCACCGGCTGACCCATCCCCGGCAGCTGCTGCAGTACCGCACCCTCATGGACGAAGGGGCGGAGATCTGGTTCAAGACGGATGACGACGACCTGTTCCGGGACAGCCTGAGCTACTTCCCGGCGGCGGGGTTCGAGATCACCTGGCAGACCTTCGACCTGCACGCCGACGAGCCCGCCTGGAACCTGCGCACCGAGCACGAGGGCATGTTCAGCGAGCAGGGCATTCCCATCAAGGCGCTCATTGCCCGCAAGGGGCCGGACAGCGCGGTGACCTGGGTGGAACCCAAGGAACTGGCCCGCCGTCTGGACGGGGAGGATGAAGAATGACTGCCGCCTATACCCTCTCCCAATATGTGTGCTTCTTTTTTGTGTATTCCATCCTGGGCTGGTGCGTGGAGGTGGCCTTTGCGGCGGTGAACACCCGCCAGCTGGTCAACCGGGGCTTCCTCAACGGGCCGGCCTGTCCGGTGTACGGCTTCGGCATGGTGGGGCTGCTGGCGGTGCTGGGGCCCTGGCAGAGCAACATAGCCGTGGTCTTCGTGGTGGCCGCCGTGCTGGCCACCCTGGTGGAACTGGTGGCCGGTGTGGCGTTGTACAAACTGTTTCACACCCGCTGGTGGGACTACACCAAGTTCCGGGGCAACCTGGGCGGGTTCATCTGCCCCCGGTTCTCCCTGCTGTGGGGGCTGGGCGGCATCATCATGGTGTGTCTGGTGCATCCGCCGGTGGCCGCTGCTGTGCAGGCCATCCCGCCTCTGGCCCTGGCCGTGGCGGACGGGGTGCTGACGGTGGGCTTCGCGGTGGATGTGGGCATCTCCTTCGCCCAGGCCGCCGGTTTGGAACGCCGCCTGGAACGCCTGAAGGACTTCTCCGCGGCCATGCGCCGGCTGAGCGATGCCATGACCGACAAGATCGGCACCGGCGCCATGACGGTGGACACCCTGCTGGACGAACAGAAACTGCAGCTCATGCTGGCCGCCATGGAAGGGCGGGAAAACACCGCCGCCCTGCGGGAGCAGCTGCTGGATATGGCGGCCCGGGCCCGCACCGTGCGTGCCGAGGTGGAACGTCTGGCCCGACAGCAGCATTTCGGCGAAGGCCGTCTGCTGCGGGCCTTCCCCCATATGAAAGCCCCCAGCTATGACGAGGTCCTGACCCGGCTGCGTGCCGCCACCGTCCGGCTGGCCCGCACCGCCCGGGAACTGAAAGACAAGGTCTCCGGCCAGTAAAGATCTCCTGTACAGACAAAAAGCCCCGGCCCCGCGTTGTTGGCGCGGGGCCGGGGCTGTGTGTTTTTTGCTTCAGGCGAAACCCGTCAGCCGATCATTCGATGGCGATCAGGTTGGGCTGTGCGGGAAGTTCGGGCACGGCCTTGGGCAGATGGATCTTCAGGATGCCATCCTCGAACTTGGCGGAGATGTCCTCCGGCTTCAGCTGGTCGCCCACATAGAAGCTGCGGCTGCAGGCGCCGGTGTAACGTTCCCGGCGAATGTAGCGGCCGTTCTTGTTCTCGTCATCCTTGTCCAGGCCCTTGGCGGCGGAGATGGTCAGGTATCCCTGCTCCAGCTTCAGGCTGACTTCGTCCTTCTTGAAACCGGGCAGGTCGATATCCAGCTCATAGGCGTCCTCCGTCTCCCGGATATCCGACTTCATCAGGTTCTTGGCGTTCTTGCCGTAGAGCGGATTGTGGTTGCCGAAGAAGGGGCGCATACCGTACATATCATCAAACATATCATCAAACAGATCTTCACCAAAAATGCTGGGCAACATAAGTCATAACCTCCATTCAAACCGGCTGTTGGCCGGCTGTCAAACGCTGCCCGCCCGGCGGCGGTCTGCTGCCGGACGTCTGCCTTGGTGGGGAGCTCTTTGTTTCTCTCTCAAGGTACGGTTATACTATACCACCGAATTTTAGCACTGTCAAGCATAGAGCGCTAAAATTCACATAAAGTTAACAAGTATACAAAATGTATATGATGCGGAAGGCCCGACCCCTCTTTCTGTACGCACAGGAAAGGAATCGGGCCTTTTGCCGCAAAAGTCAGCGGTGCGCCGCGTACCGGCGGCGGAAGTCCAGCAGCAGGCCGGCGGCCAGCAGGGCAGCCAGCAGGGCGGTTCCGGGCTGGTTGCACCACAATCCGCTCAGGCCCCAGGGCCACAGGGCGGCGATGAGCCCCACGGGAAAGACCAGTGCCACCGCCACCGACAGGATGGAAGCCTGCAGGGGCTTTTCCACCGCCGAAAGAAAACTCTGGGCGGCAAAGCTGAACCACCGGGTCAGATACCCCAGACTGAACAGCTGTACCGCGGGAATGGCCATAGCCAGCACTCCGCTGCCTTCGCTGCCAACAAACAGGGAGGATGTCTGGGAGGGAAAGGCCAGCAGCAGCCCTGCCGCCGCCAGGGAGATCACCGCGCTGGCGGCAAAGCAGCGCTTTTCAATGGCCAGCACCCGGTCCCGGCGTCCGGCGCCCCAGTTGTAGCCCACGGCGGGCTGCAGGGAATCGCACATGCCGTACAAAAGGGGCAGCACAAAGCCGTCCACATACATCAGGATGCCGTATACCGATACGGCGTCGGCTCCGCCCAGGCGCAGCAGCACCATGTTCATGATGATGGAGGTCACCCGTCCCGCAATGTTGCTCAGAAAGGTGGGGCAGCCGCAGCTGAAGATGCTGCCCAAAATGTGCCGGGTGAACCGGGGCCGGCGGAACCGCAGGGGCATCCGTCCGGCCAGAAAGGGTCCCATGGCCAGCACGGCACACACCGTCATGCCCAGGCAGGTGCCCAGGGCCGCCCCCGCAATGCCCATGCCCACCACATACAGCAGGAAAAATTCCAGTCCGGCGCATAGGACCGACATGAGCACGTTCAGCCACATGCTGGTCTTGATCCGCCCGCAGATGCGCAGGTAGTTGTCCGCCGCAAAGACAATGCTCACCAGCGGGGAAAACAGGGCGTACACCCGCATGTACTGCACCGCCAGGGTCAGCAGTTCTCCCTCGGCGCCCATCCAGCCCAGCAGGGTGGGGGCCAGCAGGTACAGCACCCCGCCGGTAAGGGCGCCCAGCCCCACCACCAGCAGACAGGCACAGGTAAAGAGGCTGTCCGCTTCCCGGGGGCGCTTTTCTCCCAGCCGCACCGAGATGGGCACCGCCGACCCCACCCCGATGAGGTCGGCCAGGGCAAAGTTGATGATGACCAGGGGCATGGCCAGGTTCAGGGCCGCAAAGGCACTGTCCCCCAGAATGCGTCCCACAAAGATGCCGTCCATGAGCTGGTACAGGGAAGAAGCCAGCATCCCCACCGATCCGGGCAGGGCAGCCCGGAAAAACAGGCGCTGGGGCGGTGTTTCCAAAAACAAAGTCTTCTGATCCATACGTCCTCCTGCAACTTCGGATACGGCCCGCAGGGTTGAAAAAAGCGCCGGATAAGGCAGGCATCTCAGCCTGTGTCTTATCCGGCGCGTCATTTCTCCAAACAAATTTGTTCCGAATGACTTGCCCTCCGAGCAACAGCCTTACCATAGCACAGCTTTCCGGCCATGTCAATAGGGGTTCCTTGCTGTCCGGCGGGGAATTTTTGTCGCTGTTCACACAAAATTTACGGCGTGTTCATTTGACACATTGTACAACAAAGCGTATAATAAAAGCGTATATTCTTATTTTGAATGATGGTGTGGTCTGTGCCGGACCAGGCACACATCCGATAGTATATATTATAGTATATATTAAAAAGGTAGGCAAAGGGCTTTCGGCACGGACAGAAAGAGAAAAAAGGGAGGTCTTTTGATATGGGCGAATACGCAGCCATCGAGAAGGAAGCGCAGGTCTTTACCGACCTGTGCCTGAACAACGACAAAATCGATCCGGCGCTGTTTGATCAGTTCGGCGTCAAGCGCGGTCTGCGCGACAAGGACGGCAAGGGCGTTCTGGCCGGCATCACCAACATTTCGCGCATCGACGCCTTTGAGGAGCGCGACGGCAAAAAGGTCCCCTGTGAAGGCAAGCTGTGGTACCGCGGCTACAACGTCTACGACCTGATCAAGGGGCTGCGGGGCAAGCGCTACGGCTTTGAGGAAGCCGCCTACCTGCTTCTGCTGGGCGATCTGCCCACGGCGCAGCAGCTCAAGACCTTCAACGAGACCCTGGTCAAGTGCCGGGACCTGCCCACCAACTTCATCCGGGACGTCATCATGAAGGCCCCCACCAAGGACCTGATGAACAGCCTGACCCGCAGCGTGCTGACCCTGGCCTCCTACGACGATTCGGTGGGGGACAACAGCCTGCAGACCCAGCTGGAACAGTGCCTGAAGCTCATCAGCGTCTTTCCCATGCTGGCGGTGTACGGCTACCATGCCTATAACTACTATGTGAACATGGGCAGCATGTATATCCATCGCCCCCGGCCGGAACTCTCCGCTGCCGAAAACCTGCTCCAGATGCTCCGCCCCGACCAGAGCTACACCCCGCTGGAAGCTCATGTGCTGGACATTGCCCTGCTTTTGCACATGGAGCACGGCGGCGGCAACAACTCCACCTTCACCACCCGCGTGGTCACCTCCTCCGGGTCGGATACCTACTCGGTCATGGCGGCGGCCCTGTCCAGCCTGAAGGGCCCCAAGCACGGCGGCGCCAACATCAAGGTCATGGAAATGTGCCAGGACATCCGCAAGAACGTGCACGATGTCACCGACGACGAGGAACTCAAGGCCTACCTGGGCAAGATCGTGGACAAGGAAGCCTTCGACCGCAAGGGCCTGATCTACGGCATGGGCCACGCGGTGTACTCCCTGTCCGACCCCCGTGCGGTGGTCTTCAAGGGTTTTGTGCAGCAGCTGGCCGAAGCCAAGGGCCGCAAGGAGGACTTCAACTTCTACAACGCCATTGAGCGTCTGGCGCCCCAGGTCATTGCCGAAAAGCGGCACATCTACAAAGGCGTTTCCACCAACGTGGACTTTTACAGCGGCTTCGTGTACAACATGCTGGACATTCCGGTGGAGCTGTACACCCCCATCTTCGCCGTGGCCCGCATCGTGGGCTGGAGCGCCCACCGCATGGAAGAGCTGGTCAACGTGGACAAGATCATCCGTCCCGCCTACCAGAGCATCATGGAACCCCGGGACTACAAGCCCCTGGACCAGCGCGGCTGATTCCTTTCGCATCATCGGCACGGACCGTTCCCCTCCGGGAGCGGTCCGCTTTTTTGCGGTTGTATATGAGACGGCTTCCTGTTTGCTTCTCTTGCAATCAGAGCAAACTCCTGTTACTCTAATACTATAAGGGTGACCGCCCCCGGCGGTCAATCGTGTGCGGAGGAGGAAAACCACCTATGAACCAGAACCTGAAGGACCTGCCGGTCTACACCGGCAACGACCTGGGCGCGGTGTACACAAGGCGGTCCACGACCTTCACCCTGTGGGCGCCCACCGCAGCAGGGGTCACCCTGCGCCGGTACACCACCGGCACCGACGCCGAACCCGGCGCCCGGGAACTGGACCCGGTGCCCCTGCGTCCGGCGGAACAGGGCACCTGGCGGGCCACCGTGGGCGGGGACCTGGCCGGACAGTACTATGTGTATGAGCTCACCTTTGCCGACGGCCACACCGCCACGGCGGTGGACCCCTATGCCCGGGCCTGCGGCTGCAACGGGCAGCGGGGGATGGTGCTGGACGACACGGCGGCCCAGCCGGAAAACTGGCCCGCCGACCGCCGTCCCGCCCGGGCCGACGACCCCGCCGCCCGCAGCGTGTGGGAGGTGCATGTGGCGGATTTTTCCGCCGATGAGCACAGCGGCATCCGCCCCGAATGGCGGGGCAAGTTCCTGGCCTTCACCCAGGAGGACTCCACCCTGGACTGTGAGGGGGAACACCCCACCTGCCTGAACTATCTGCGGCGGCTGGGGGTCAGCCATGTGCAGCTCCAGCCCATCTTTGATTTTGCCACAGTGGACGAGAGCGCCGGTGGCTACAACTGGGGATACGACCCCCTGAACTACAATGTGCCCGAAGGCTCCTACGCCACCGACCCCTTCCACGGGGAAATCCGGGTGCGGGAATGTCGGGCCATGGTGGCAGCCCTGCACAAGGCAGGGCTGGGGGTCATCATGGACGTGGTGTACAACCACACCTACTACGCCGACAACTGGATGGAGCGCATTGTCCCCGGCTACTGGCTGCGCCGCACCCCGGACGGGCGGCTGACCAACGGCTCCGGCTGCGGCTGCGACCTGGCCAGCGAGCACCCCATGGTGCGCAAGTACATGGTGGATTCGGTGGTCTACTGGGCCACCGCCTACCACATCGACGGATTCCGCTTCGACCTGATGGCCCTCCATGATGTGGAGACCATGAACGCCATCCGGGCCGCCCTGGACGCTTTGCCCGGAGGCAGGAACATCCTCATGTACGGCGAACCCTGGCAGGGGGGCGCCACCTGCATGGAACCGGGGGCCGTCCCGGCGGACAAGAACGCCCTGCCCCAACTGGACAGCCGCATCGGCATCTTCTGTGACAACACCCGGGACACGGTGAAGGGCGGCGTCTTTGACGCCCGGGCCCCCGGGTATGTGAACGGTGCCCCCGGGGCGGGGTACACCCTGCTCCATGCCTTGGGGGCCTACCGGGACGGGTCCGAGGGCATGCGCCCCCAGGCGTCGGGGCAGATCGTGCAGTATGTGTCTGCCCACGACAACTTCACCCTGTGGGATAAGCTCAAGGCGGTGGCGGGCCGCCGCACCTACGATATCTTCGACGGGGACCTGCTGGCCCAGAACCGGATGTGCGCCGCCATCTGCCTGACCTGCCAGGGGCTGCCCTTCTGGCAGGCGGGGGAGGAGTTCGCCCGCACCAAGCACGGCGACCCCAACACCTACAAGGGCCCCCTGCGGGAAAACGCCCTGGACTGGACCCGGGCCGCCCGCATGGGAGAACTGGTGGAATTTTACGCAGGGCTGCTGGCCATCCGGCGCACCTGGCCGGAACTCACCGGCCTGACCGACGCCGCCCAGCCTGCCCCCCTGCTGCTGGCCGTGCCCGGGTGGCTCATCGGCTTCGTGCCCGAATTGTCGGACGACGCCCCCAACCGCCTGGTGGTCTACTACAACCCCGAGCGCACCGCCCAGTGGATGAATCTGCCCGGGGGCGGGTGGCGCACCTTGTGCAACGGCCGCCACGCCCAGGGGGTGCCTTTCGGGCCGGTGCGCACCGGCCAGATGGAGCTGCCCGCCACCAGTGTGGTGATCCTGACAGCCGTAAGACCGTAATTTTTACGAAAGTCCGACCTGGGAGTCGGGCTTTTTTTATTGAAGAAAATTGAATGGTTGTTTAATTTTTCGTAAGAGGAAACCCCAAAAACTGCATTTTTTTGTTCAGTTTCACGCTTTGCACAAAAGGGGGTTGCAATCTTTGGGCAGAGTGCTATAATTGAGCGCGGAAAGAACCGAGGCGTCCGCAGTGCGCTGAAATGTTCACCGTGCGGCAATAGGGGCGTCGGCCATGTACCGTCAGGTGCTGGCCCGCCCCGTTTCCGCTTTTCAGAGGGTTTTGTGATAAAAAACGAGCGGCAGACCGCGGACCGGGGGACAAGGAAGTCTCCCGGACGCAGTTTGCCGCGACGTTTCCCCCGGCAAAATCCGGCTGCGGCCGGCGCCGGGGCCGACAGACCGCACAGGCGTCTATTCGAGGTGTTACTATGAAAGATTTGAACGAATTGATGCAGGCGATCCTGGATATGGACGCCGCCCAGCGCAAGGCGGCCGACGAAGCGCAGGCGGAGCGCACCGCTCGGCTGGCCGGGTTGGAGGAGCAGCGCCGCCAGATCGCCGCGCAGGCTGCCGCCGACAGCAAGGCCCGCGCCGATGCCGCCGCCAAAGAGGCTTCCGACGCCAACACCGCTGCCCTGGAAGAGCTGGCCAAGGCCCGCGCCGCTGCCGAACAGAACCTGCAGCAGCGTGCCGACGCCTGCGGGGAACAATGGGTGGACGAACTGTGCCGCCGTGCACTGGCCGGCACAGGTGCCGGGGGTGAGGCCTGATGCTGCCGCTGCCGCTGCCCATGAAGACCAGGGCCAGCAACGCTGCCCTGGCCAAGGCCCGGGCCATGTACGGCCGCAGGCTGACCACGGCGGATTACAAACGTCTGGCCGCCTGCCGCACCATGTCGGCCCTGGCCGTGGAACTCAAGGCTCTGCCCATGTATGAGGAAGCCCTCAAGAGCGTCAACCCGCCCACGGCCCGCCGCGCCCAGCTGGAAGCCATGCTCCGGCAGGCCATCTTTGACCGGTACGACAGTCTGTGCCGGTACGAGCTTTCCTCCGGCCATCTGGTGTACGGCTACTTCACCACCAGCTGCGAGGTGGACGAGATCCTGTCCTGCCTGCGCTGCCTGGACGCCGGACGCCCGGGTGACTACCTGTACAAGCTGCCGGACTTTCTGCAGCAGCGCTGTACGGTGGACCTGTACGCCCTGGCCAAGGTGACCGACGCCAAGAGCCTGCTGGCCGCTTTGGCCGGCACCCCCTACCAGAAGATGCTGGCGCCCCTGGCCGATCTGCCGGCGGGCTCCAAGCTGCTGGTCCACGCCGAACCCTTCCTGGAGACCTGGCGCCACAAGGCGCTGGTCTCCCTGGCACCGGAGGGTCAGGGCCCTTCCGCTCCCGGCGCAGAGCCGGGGGTGCGGGACTTCATTGCGCTGGAATGTGACGCAGCCGCCATTTCCAACGCAGCCCGCCTGATCCGGATGAATGCGTCGGTGGCCGCGGTGGATGCCGCCGCCCGACGCGACTGCACCAACCTGACCGAGGCGGAATGGAACGCCATGCTGGGTGCCAAGGACATTGATGCCTTCCGCGCCGCGCTGGACAAAAACCGCTACGGCCGCGCGTTGCGGCGGTACAACTACCGCATCCTGAAAGAAGGACTGCAGATGTACCGGTACGACTGGTGCGCCAAATGGCTGCGCTTTTCCACAGACCCCAGCCTGGTCATGTTGTGTTATATCTACCTGGCCCGGTGCGAGGTGCAAAACCTTGATCATATTATCGAGGGCGTTCATTACCACATGCCTGCCGATGAACTGCTGTCCATGCTGGTCGGCTGTCAGGCAGACACCGAGAAAGGGAGGGTGAGTTGATTTGGTCGAACGCATGAAGCTTGTCCATGTGCAGGGCACCCTGCCGCACCTGGACGAATTCCTGGGCGCCTGCTGTCTGGACGGACGGTTCGGGCTGGAGCCTGCCGCCGACTACATGTCCGCCTCACTGGGCTATGCCCCGCTGAATGAGGAGGACCCCTACACGCCGCTGGTGCAGCGTGTACAGACTCTGGCCAAGGAGGTTGGCCAGGACCTGCCGGAGGATGCGCCGCAGAAAACCCCTGCGGACCCCGATACCCGGGAGTTCCTGGACAGCCTGACCCAGCGCATCGACGCGCTGCGGGACGAAAAGGCAAGCCTGCTGGAACAGCAGAAGCTCTGTCAGGAAGGCATTGACCAGTACAGCCATTTCCTGAGCCTGAAAGCCAACGTGGACGACATCGGCAACTGCAAGCATGTCAAGGTGCGGTTCGGTTTTCTGCCCAAGGCCGGCTACAACAAGCTGATGAGCAACTACGCCGACGATCCCTACATCCTCTTCGTGCCCTGCAGCCAGACGGCTGACGGCTACTGGGGCGTCTACTTCACCCCCCGCAGCAAGGCCCAGGAGACCGACGGCATCTTCTCCATGCTGTTCTTTGAACCCCTGCGGGTGCCCGGTGCCGCCGGCAGCCCGGAGGAGATCGTGGAGCACTTCCGGGAAAACCTGGAAGTGGTGCAGCAGAGCATCGACAGCCTGGACGACCGCCTGCGCAAGGTCTGGCAGGACAACCTGGAAAAGGTCCTGGCCATCTACAGCGGCGCCCGTTACAATGCCGCGGTCTTCAGCCTGCGCCAGTACGCCGCCGTCAAGGGCGCGCACTTCTTCTGCGTGGGCTGGGTCCCCGCATCCCAGATCGCCGAGATCACCGAGCTGGCCAAGTCCATCCCCAGCATTCGCATCACCGTGGACGATCCGGACAAATCCGGACGCCATACACCGCCCACCAAGCTGCGCAATGCCTGGTTTTTCCGCCCTTTTGAGTTCTTTGTCGAGATGTACGGACTGCCCAACTATGACGAAACCGACGTGACCGCTTTCGTCGCCGTGACCTTCACCGTACTTTTCGGCATCATGTTCGGGGACGTAGGGCAGGGGCTGGTGCTCACCGCATTCAGCCTGTTTATGTGGAAGGTCAAAAAGAATCCGCTGTTTCATCTGATGATCCCCTGCGGCATCGCCAGCACCCTGGCCGGCTTTGTCTACGGCTCGGTCTTCGGCTTTGAGGATGTCCTCAACCCGCTGTACCTGGCCATCGGCCTCCCCGGCAAGCCGGTGTCGGTCATGGAATCCATCACCGGCATCCTGCTGTGCGCCGTCTACATCGGCGTGGTCCTGGTCCTGGCCGCCATGGGCATGAACATCTACACCCAGGCCAAGCAGGGCCACACCGGGGATGTGCTCTTCGGCACCAACGGCGTGGTGGGCGTCATCACCTATGTGTCCGGCGTGGACCTGATCAGCGCTTTCATGGGCGCCACCGTCTTCATGCCGGTGTGGCTGGCCGCCATCCTTCTGGTGCTGGGTCTGGCCGCCCTGCTCTTTGCGGGGGTGCTGGCACCCCTGGTCAACGGCGATCCCGACTGGATGCCCGCCGAAGGCTGGAGCGGCTACCTGATGCAGAACTTCTTTGAACTGCTGGAAAGCGTGCTCAGCTACCTGTCAAACACCATCTCCTTCCTGCGTGTGGGCGCCTTTGTCATCGTCCACGCCAGCATGATGATGGTCGTCTTTACCCTGGCCGGAACCCCCGCCAACCCGGTGGTGGTCGTGCTGGGCAACATCGTGGTCATCGCGCTGGAAGCGCTCTTGTCCGCGATCCAGGGCATCCGTCTGGAATTCTACGAGATGTTCAGCCGCTTCTATCAGGGCGGCGGCCACAAGTTCCGCGCCCTGGACCTGAACGACGCTGCCACCGTCGTTCCCACCGATGCGTCCTGACAGTGCCCGCCAACCGGTGAGCCCCGTCTTTTGGATACAACCAAACCGTTCAATCACAGGAGGGTATTATCATGAAAACCAACGCTCGTAAACTGATCGCTTCTCTGTTTATCGTCTTTACCCTGGTCTGCTTCGGCTGCTTCGCCGCCAGCGCGGAAGGCACCGACACCGCCAGCACCACCGCCCAGACCACCGCTTCCGAGGAAGTCAGCCCCGAAAATGAACACAACACCAGCCTGAGCATCGGCCTGGTGGCCGCTGCCCTGGCCACCGGTCTGGCCGGCATCGGCGGCGGCATTGCCGTTGCCGCCGGCGCCCCCGCCGCCATCGCCGCCAACAGCGAAAACCCCAAGACCTTCGGTAAGAGCCTGATCTTCGTCGCCCTGGGCGAATCCATCGCTCTGTACGGCCTGGTCATCTCCATCATGATCCTGAGCAAGCTGGTGTAAACGATGCGCTTTTATCTTATCAGCGATAACTCCGATGCCATGAACGGCCTGCGTCTGGCCGGCATCGAGGGGACCGTCGCCCGCAGCGAGGACGACGTCCGCGCCGCGCTGAAATCCATTGCCCAGCAGAAGGACATCGGCATGATCCTCGTCACCGAGAAGATCTCCGAAGCCTATCCGGAGGCGCTTGCCCCGGTGCTGGGCAGTGCAGGCGGCCCGTTGCTGGTCACGGTGCCTTCCACCGGCGGTTCCGCCGGCAAGGACCGCATCACCCGTTACATCCGCGAAGCCATCGGCATCAAAGTGTAAAAAGGCTTTGCCCGACCCGGCGGTTCCGGGACTTGTCAACACAACACAAATTCGTTTTTTGGGGGTGTACCATATGCTGGAATTGAACGTCCGCGCCGAACAGTTCCTCGCGTCCATCCGGGCCGAGGGCGAACGCCAGTGCGCCGAAATCCGCGAAAAGACCGACGCCGAAGTTGAGGCCGCGCTCAGCGAAGCCCAAAAGACGGAGGCAGCCCGTGCGGAATCCACCGTCGCGTTTGAGACGGCCCGCGCCAAGACCCAGGCCAACCGCGCCCTGAGCGCCGCCCGCACCGAAGCCCGGGGCGCCCTGGCCAAGCGCCGTGCCGAACTGGCCGACGCCGTGTTTGCCAAGGCACAGCAGAAACTGGCCGACTTTACCCGTACCGACGACTACGGCCCCTGGCTGCGCGCCAGCGCCGCCGCCCTGGCCAAGCGCCTGGGCGCAGGCACCGTGCTGTATGCCCGGTCCGCCGACCTGCCGCTGCTCACCGACCTGCCCGCCGGCTGCACCGTGCAGGCAGACGCCGCCAACACGCTGGGCGGACTGCGCGCCGAAAACCCGTCCGCCGCCCTGGCAGCCGACGATACGCTGGCTGCCCGTCTGGCGGCCCAGCGCCCCTGGTTCCTGGAGAACGCGGGGCTGGAGATCGCGCTGTAAGGCTACAAAGAGGGAAGGATCACCATGCAAACCTATAAACTTCACAGCATCAACGGCCCGGTGGTCACCGTCAAGGGCCGCACCGGGCTGTCCATGATGGAGATGGTCCATGTCGGCAACCAGCGTCTGGTGGGCGAAGTCATCCGTCTGGACGCCGACGCGGCCACCATCCAGGTCTATGAGGAGACCGGCGGCCTGCGCCCCGGGGAGCCTGTGGAACCCACCGGCGCCCCGCTGTCCGTCACCCTGGGCCCCGGCATCCTGCGCAACATCTACGACGGCATCCAGCGCCCGCTGCCTGCCATCGAGGCCGCCAGCGGCAGCTTCATCGGCCGCGGCGCCCAGGCTCCCGCCCTGGATGTGGAAAAGAAATGGGATGTGACCGTCACCGTCAAACCCGGGGATACCCTGGAACCCGGCCAGGTCTATGCCACCTGCCCGGAGACCCCGGCCGTCACCCATCGCTGCATGCTCTCGCCGCTGTACAGCCGCTGCACCGTCACCTGGGTGGCGGAAAACGGCCAGTATACCGTGGAAGAGCCCGTCGCCAAGGTCAAGGATGAAGCCGGCAACGAGCACACCCTGACCCTGTGCCAGAAATGGCCCATCCGTACGCCCCGCCCCACCGCGGCGCGTATGACCTCGCCCAAGCCCCTGATCACCGGTGAACGTGTCATCGACACCATGTTCCCCCTGGCCAAGGGCGGCGCCGCCGCCATCCCCGGCGGGTTCGGCACCGGCAAGACCATGACCCAGCACCAGCTGGCCAAGTGGTGCGACGCCGACATCATCATCTACGTGGGCTGCGGCGAACGCGGCAACGAGATGACCCAGGCGCTGCAGGAATTCAGCGAACTGACCGACCCGCGCACCGGCAACAGCCTGATGGACCGTACCGTGTTGATTGCCAACACCTCCAACATGCCTGTGGCCGCCCGTGAGGCTTCCATCTACACC